>JBCDEB010000019.1:0-64337 GCA_039180005.1 Cyanobacteria bacterium P01_G01_bin.54
TAGTTTTTTTGAATAGATCTTGTTCTTCTTTGAGCTTACGGTGTTGGGTTTTGTGCCTCAACCCAACCTATAGGAGGGGCGATCGCCTCCCCACTCAACAAGTCAACACAAGCCAAGAAATGGATAATTATACTGTAGGTTGGGTTGACGATAGGAAACCCAACACCATGATTTTTATCCTCGTAGCGCAGACACAAAAAACATGACGAAAATGTTCTCTGATTTAGTTTTTTTGAATAGATCTTGTTCTTCTTTGAGCTTACGGTGTTGGGTTTTGTGCCTCAACCCAACCTATAGGAGGGGCGATCGCATTCAGGTAGGTGGAAGTGTCAAGATTTCAGTGATTCTCTCAACTCCTTTCAGCAGAAGCGGTGACAAATTTTTATATACTCCAACTACAGAACTAAGACCAAAGATAAGACTCATACATTGTTTGGTCGCTTCTTTTGCTGATTCAGGGATATCATCCCAGAAAAACATTAAAAGACTACCTGCCGATCGTTTTGTTACCTTATCAACACCAGTAGATCCAGTAACTTGGTAATTGATCAGTGCAGACTCAACATTTTTTAACTCATTTATTAATATCGTTTTCGCTTCTTGATTGAGATCAGTCGATTTGTAAAACTCATCAATTAATCCTCTTACCTTCTCAATGTATTCTTCGACCTGCTCAGATGGGATAACTTTAAGTCCACCAAATTCCTTCACTATCAAATCCCCACATATTGACAATGTTGGCAGTAGCTCCATTCGTATTACGCCTTTGACCTCTCCCCATTTTCCAGACAGAACCCCTTTACTAAATAGCCGCCCTTGAATGGCATTTAAGTTATCAATTTGTGACTCCTTCGCTTCAATATCAAGTTTCTCTATATCGCTACGTGCATCATCGAAAAGTGTGAGGAAACAAGACATTTTCTGTGTGACATCAGGGTAGTTGTTGGGATCAGCTCCCAAAAGATCAGCCCAGACTGCCACAGATGTTTTACCTCCATCAGCTTCAGAAGCTGCTTTCAATATTCTGTATAGTTGCTTTAGAGCATTGGTTTTACTTGACATAGCTTATTCTCTTTCGATTTGTCTACAAATAAAGTGTTTTAGCTAGATTGAAAAACAAAACCCAACACCCGCGTCTCCGCCGATGTTGGGTTTTGCTAAAAACTAAACGAATCTATCGATTCAATTAGTAATCGAAGTCACCGCCAGGAGCAGCACCCGCCTTATCCTTTTCCGGCTTGTCCACCACGATGCACTCCGTGGTCAGCACCATGCCAGCAATAGATGCCGCATTTTGTAGAGCAGAGCGCGTCACCTTCGCGGGGTCAACCACGCCAGCTTCAAACATGTCTTGGAACTCATTGATCGCCGCGTTGTAGCCGACGTTGAAGTCTTTTTCCTTCACGCGCTCAGCAACCACCGCACCATTTTGACCCGCATTCTCAGCGATGCGCATCAGAGGTGAGGTGAGGGCACGACCGACGATCAGGGCACCGGTTAGTTCCTCAGCGGTGAGGTTGCCGTTGGCCCAGTCTTCGAGGCCAGGAGCGAGGTGGGCGAGGGTGGTACCACCGCCGGGGACGATGCCCTCTTCGACTGCTGCTTTGGTGGCGTTGATCGCATCTTCGAGGCGCAGCTTCTTGTCCTTCATTTCGGTCTCGGTCGCGGCCCCCACTTTGACCACTGCCACACCGCCGGAGAGCTTAGCCAGGCGTTCCTGGAGCTTCTCTTTGTCGTAGGAAGAATCGGTTTCTTCGATTTGACGACGGATTTGGTCGCAGCGGGTTTTCACGGCTTCTTCGTTGCCGTCCGCGACGATCGTGGTGGTGTCTTTGGTGATCGTTAGGCGACGGGCGGTGCCGAGCATCTCGACCTTGGCACTTTCGAGCTTGAGGCCAGCGTCTTCGGTGATCACCTGACCGCCGGTGAGGACGGCGATGTCTTCGAGCATTTGCTTGCGGCGATCGCCGAACCCGGGCGCTTTAACGGCAGCAACGCGAACCACACCGCGCAGGCTGTTGATCACCAGGGTGGCGAGGGCTTCTTTTTCGATGTCCTCGGCGATGATGATCAGGGGCTTGCTGAGGCGAGCCACTTGCTCTAGAACCGGAACCAGATCTTGGATCAGGGCAATTTTCTTGTCGGTGATCAGGATGTGGGGTTCATCGAGAATTGCTTCCATCCGCTCGGTGTCGGTGGCGAAGTAGGGGGAGATGTAGCCTTTGTCAAAGCGCATCCCTTCGGTGATTTCCAGCTCGGTGGTCATGGACTTGCCTTCTTCGAGGGAGATGACGCCCTCTTTGCCGACCTTGTCCATCGCTTGGGAAATCATGCTGCCCACTTCTTCGTCGTTGCCTGCTGAAATCGACCCCACCTGGGCGATCGCCTTGGAGTCGGAGATTTCGCGAGCGTGGTCTTTGATCTTGCCGACCAAAAATTCAGCGGCCTTGTCGATGCCGCGCTTGAGGGCGATCGGGTTGGCACCCGCAGCCACGTTACGCAAACCTTCCTTAACAATGGCATGGGCCAAAACGGTCGCGGTGGTGGTGCCGTCACCGGCCACATCGTTGGTCTTGGAGGCGGCCTGACGAATCAGGGAGACGCCCGTGTTTTCGATATGGTCTTCGAGTTCGATTTCCTTGGCGATCGTCACCCCGTCATTGATGATTTGGGGTGCGCCAAACTTCTTCTCCAGAACCACGTTGCGGCCCTTGGGTCCGAGGGTAACTGCCACGGCTTCAGCCAGGAGGTCAATGCCTTTTTCCAGGGCGCGGCGCGCTTCTTCGTTGTAGATGATGCTTTTAGCCATAATTTCTGTCTCTTGTTAAGGTGAGGGGTCAAATTACTGTAAAAATTCCAAATTGCTCAGGGAACCCAGTCCAAAACGGCAACAATACGCCCCGCTTCAAAATCCACAGCTCTAAATTCCACAAACTGCCTGCTGAATAAGAACTCTGAACCCTGAACTCTGAACTCTGAACCCTAAAACTAGGCCACGGAAGCGAGGATATCCTTCTCGGAGAGCAGCACATAGTCTGCACCGTTGAGTTTGATGTCGGTACCGGCGTACTTGGAGTAGAGCACCCGATCGCCCACTTTCACTTCCAGAGGGGTGCGCTCGCCTTTGTCATTGAGTTTTCCGGGGCCCACAGCAGCGATTTCACCAATCTGGGGCTTTTCTTTGGCGGTGTCGGGGAGCAGAATGCCACCGGCGGTCTTTTCTTCGGATTCGCTGACTTTCACAAAGACGCGATCGCCCAGGGGGTTTACGGTTGAAACATTAATGGTCAAAGCGGCCATGAGGAGATCCTCCACAATAGAGATTGATGCAGTCCCGGTGAAGCCTGCCGCCCCTTGATGGTGATACTGGGGCTTAGCACTCTCACCGTTCGAGTGCTAATTTATCGGACGCGGGATTGCGATCGCAACTCTGACCGGAGTAGGGTTTACCGTACTTAGGGCCGAATTCGGAATTGGGCATGCATTGCCCGATAACCGCAGGGGAGCGACCGTCCCGTATTTAAGCGGTTGTCGTTTCTTCGAAAGCTGACTTACTATGAGGGGATGCCCCAAATTCCAGCTCCCCGCTTGTGGTGCTGAATCCTGTCGTGTTTACTGGCATCACGTCTGCTTTCTTTCTCGGTTTGCCCTCCCTCCTGAGCCGCTTCCAAGGGAGCTTATTGGGGCGATCGTGGTTTCTTGCTCAGAGGGATAACTCGGTTGCGAACCCTCAGCAGCAGGCACTCGATCGGCGAAATCTCTACCGAACGGATCTCTACAGACGGGTCGAGCAAGCCGTTCTTCAGAGCCAAGGGGACGTGCAGGGGATTGTACATAACCTTGCCCAGGACATCCCAATGGTGATGCGGGCGTCGCCAGGCGCTTCCCTGGACGACTTATTGCTGGCATTGGTTCCCCTCATTCTCTACGGTCATGAAACCCCTAAGCGGCTGCGATCGCAGCTTCAGGCTCTCAGTCAAGCTTGGCCAGACCCCTGGGGATGGGTTCTCCAGGGCTGGGCAGCAATCATTAGCCAGCTCCTATTGAGTCAAGGTGTCTTGAGCCTGGGCCAGATCAGAACTTGGGCCGAGGCGATCGGCCACCCGGAAATTTGCGAGGGATTAAACCGGGGCCAGAGTCTGACGCAGCTGCGAGCGCAAGTAAAGGCCCAGCCCTGCCCGGCACTGACGATCGCCCTCTACTGTTTTGGCACGACCCCCGATGCGCCGACTCTCACCCTGGCCCGTGCCCAGCAATATTCCCCTGCGGCTGAGGCTTTGGCCCTCACCCTCTCGGGCGCATACCGGGGGTGGGCTGACTTGCCCGAGCGCATTTCCCGTCCCGATGACCCTACAGTGCTGACGGGTTTAACGTTTGCTCAGCAGCTCTGGCAACATTGGCTGGGGGTCTACCTGCCACCAGCCCATGCTTCACCCCTTGAGGCCTTTGGTGCAGCCCAGACCCTACAGCCCCGCTCGGGGCAAGTCTTAATTTCTTTGGTTGACCCTTGAGTATTCTGGGAGAGCGGGAGTTAGGATTGGGAGCTTAACCTTTCTTTACGTTTTGCTGGGCACAATCCCTGGCACTGGCCCACCGAGCCTGGCTTAAGACCATCCATTGGCCAAAAGCAGAATTTCCCAAAAGGTAAGCGTTTCTGAGAGACAAATTTTTAGAGCATTCAATTCATTTTTTAGTTTTAAACTGCTGCTGTAATCCTTATGAGTATGCTGCATCGTCTCACTCGCCTTTGTTCAGGGTTTAATCCCCAGCCCCTCACCTGTCAGCGCGATCGCAAACCCAGTATCCCTCAGCCGGTGATGTTTGGCCTGGTGGTGCTCTCCCTCACCAGTGTCTTGGGCTATCGCTTCTACAACCAGCCCCGCCTCAAAGAAGGGACGATCGCCCCCCAAACCGTTTGGGCCAGTGAGGATGCAGCAGTGGTGGACGAAGAACAGACTGCCGAGAATCGCAAGGCCGCCCAAACCGGTCTGGTTCCGGTTCTGAAACTGGATACGGCCATCACCCAAACGGTGCAGCAGGATCTTGAAGCCTTCTTGCTCCAAATTGAGCAGTTGCGGGAAACTGCGGGCACCTTGCCCTTTGCCGAAGAAGAAGTTCTTTCCCCCACCAGCCAACGCTATCTTCGTAGCCTCTCGCCAGAGGAATGGCAACGGTTTGTTGCCGAGTTGGGTCGCCAGTTGGGCTTTCGTCCCCTACCCTCAGTGGTTTCTGGAATCAACCCGCTGGCAATTACTCGGACAGTTGAGTTGGAGGAGCTGCCCACACAACAAGCGATCACAGAGTTAGAGCAATATGCCCGCCAGGAAAACCGCTCTCAACTCCAGGCCTTACTGGAAACGATTGATGTCTCACGTTTGGGCTATCAACAGGCTCTGGAGAACCTGGAGAACATCCCCGAGTTAACCCCCGCCGAGCAGGACTACAGTTTGGAGTTGCTCAATCTCTCCGAAGAAACGTGGTTGACGACCCGTGAAGGCCTTCGTCTCGGGCTCGAACGCATTCTTACCCAGGGCTTACCCTCCGGCTTGCCCGCTGACCTGGAAGCCAAGGCTGTCCAGAGCCAACTGGCCGCCCAACTGCCAGAAACCTCGCTGCCGTTGGCGGTGCTGCTCCTGACCGAGATGCTAGAGCCCAATCTGGTTCCCGATAAGGACGGAACCAAGCAGTTGGCAGAACAGGCGGCTGAAGCGGTGGAGATGGTGGTGTATGAAGTGAAAGCGGGTGATGTGATTGTTGAATCCGGCCAGACGATCACCCGGCGTGAGTTTATCTTGCTCGATGAATTTGACAAAACCCTGCGTGGGGTGGATTGGCAGGGTTTGGCTACCACCACTACGGTGGTGATTGCGACCGTGGGTGCGTTTACCATCATTCAGCGACGTTTGGGCATTCGGCTGCGCTGCCGCGATCGCATTTTGCTCTGTCTCTTGAGCCTGACCACCCCGGTAATGATGAACTTTGGTCAATATAATCTGGTCGCCGTCGGTTTGCTGGGCAGCAGTTTTTACAACCCGGCCCTCGCGGTGGCCCAGGTGACGCTCTTGACGGGACTCTCGATCTTCAATGGCCTGCCTGCGGGGGCCGCCAGTTTGCCCTGGGAGTCCTTGATTGGTGCGGCGGCGGGGGGGCTCTTAACGGCCACCATGGCCGGACGGCTGGCCTCTCGGGAAGACCTGGCCCAGCTAGGTGGCACAGTAGCGATCGCCCAGGGCACGGTTTACTTTGTGGTCATGCTGATTTTTAGTGCCGCGCCGGGCACGATTTGGTCGTTGGTCTTTCCCTCAGCGGCCTTGTTTGGCCTCACCGGTTTGGCTTGGTGGGTGATCGCCCTCGGCGTCTCCCCCTACCTGGAGCGTGTCTTTGATCTGGTCACCCCGATCCGCCTCGCCGAGCTCTCCAACCATAATCGACCCCTGCTCAAACGACTGGCCACTGAAGCCCCCGGCACCTTCCAGCACACCCTGTTTGTGGCGTCCCTCGCCGAAGCAGCAGCGCGAGAAGTTCATGCCAACGTGGAGCTGATTCGAGCGGGCACTCTCTACCACGATATCGGCAAGATGCATGACCCGATGGGCTTTATTGAGAACCAGATGGGCGGGCCCAATAAGCACGATCGCATCAACGACCCCTGGCAGAGTGCCGAAATCATCAAAAAACACGTCAGCGAAGGGCTGGTGATGGCCCGGCGCTACAAGCTCCCGGAGGCAATCCAAGACTTTATCCCGGAGCATCAGGGCACGATTTTAATCTCCTACTTCTACTTCCAAGCCAAGGAGCGGGCCAAGTCTCTGGGGCGCACGGTGACGGAATGCGATTTTCGCTACGACGGACCGATTCCCCAGTCTCGGGAAACGGGCATTGTTATGCTAGCCGATGCCTGTGAGGCGGCCTTGCGATCGCTCAAAAACGTCACCCCAGAAACCGCTCTGAGCACGGTCAAAAAAATCTTCCGCGCCCGCTGGCAAGACAACCAACTCGAAGCCTCGGGCTTGAAGCGCGAAGAACTCGACCTGATTGCCGAGGTGTTTGTACGGGTGTGGCAGCAGCATAATCACCAGCGGATCGCCTACCCGAAGGCGGCGCTGGAGCCCCAGCGTAAGTAACGTGAGTTTCGGTTAAGCGAAGCGATCGCATTCCTCTCTCCCTTTCAATCTCTTTGTCAAACCCGGTTGTCAGGGGTCCAGCCCCCCGAAACCTCCCGCTGAGGGGGAGATTGCCCCCTCAGACTCCGGCAATATCGGAGCCAGTATTTTTGATTTCATTGAGTTTTATAAGTTTTCGTGCTCTTGGCTTAACCGAAACTCACGTTAAGTACAGCATCAAACCTGCGATGAATGACTCTGCCCATCTTTTGACGCCGGCCCGATTGATTGCTCAATTCAGCCAAAACCCTGGCCTGCAACCCATCGCCTTGCGCCTGGAACCGGGAGATGATGTCCGGCAAACGCTTGAGGCGATCGCCAAACAAAAAAATATCCAAGCGGGTTTTGTTTTAAGTGCGGTGGGAAGCCTCTCAACGGTATCTCTGCGCTTTGCCGATGCGGAGACAGCCACAGAACTGCCGGGTAAACATGAGGTGTTGAGCCTGTCCGGAACCCTTAGCACAGCGGGGGCGCATTTGCATCTGCTGGTGGCCAATACGGCTGGAGAATGCCGGGGTGGGCATCTGGTGGCAGGCTGCACGGTTTATACGACTTTGGAGTTGGTGATCGGTCAGCTTACGGCGGTGCGGTTTGAGCGGGTGATGGATCGTAGGACGGGGTTTCCAGAGTTGGCGATCGTTCCAGTAGGGGTAGCGCCTCCGTGCCTACCCCAGTCTCGGCCGCCCACCGATAACCCTCCGTCACACAACACACCAGGGCAACCACAGGGGAATTGCCCCTACAGGGATTTCTAAGCAGTAGTGCCATGACACACCTTAAATGGTGGGTTAGAAAATCGCTATCATCTCGGAAGAGCGTAAATTTCGCCAAAATCCTATCCCACCTTTTTAGCTGTGCCACGGCACTACAACTTACTGGCCCAGACTTTTGCCTTAAAATCGAGGGGTAATGAATAGGGGCGATCGGGGCGCAGTATGGGACTCGCAGAAGGGCAGGTCTTAACGCACGGCAAGCATGAATATAAAGTCTTGGAAGAGTTGGGGCGCGGTCGGTTTGCCATTACCTACAAAGTCCAGCGCACTGATCTGTCCCGAACCCCGCCCCAAGTTGACCGTAAGCTGTGGGTGCTCAAAATTCTCAACCCCGAGGTCTTGGCCAGTTTGCCCGAGGCGGAGCGCGATCGCCTCGAAGAACTCTTCCGTGACGAAGCCACCAAACTGGTGCAATGCCGAGATATTCCTCATATTGTCCAGGCCGAGCGGGCGTTTAAAGTCGAGGATATCGTCTGTTTGCCGATGGAATATGTGGCGGGTCGGAGTTTGGCCGATCGCGCCGAAGGGATTTTATCTGAAGCGGTTGCCCTGGGCTACATGGAGCAGATTGGCTGGGCGATCGCCCAGGTCCACGATACCGTCGGCTTGGTGCACCGGGATATTCGGCCGGCAAATATTCTGCTGCGCATTGTCGGCAACACCGTTGAACCGGTGCTGACAGACTTTGGCTTGGCGATGGATTTTGACACCGAACTCACCCGCTCGCGCCCCAAAGAACGAATGGATGGCTTTTCGCCGCTGGAGCTGTATTCCTGCGGTCGGCAGCCGATTGGCCCCTACACCGATGTCTATTCCCTGGCGGCCACGCTCTATGAGCTGTTGACCCAGACCATCCCGCCAAGTGCCGAGGAGCGCAAGCTCAATGGTGTGGCGCTGCTCTCACCCCAAGGGCAAAATCCGACAATTTCTCAGCATGTTGCTGAGGCGATACTCAAGGGTTTGAAGCTCCAACCGGGCGATCGCCCCCAGTCGGTGGTGGCGTTGTTGGCCCTGTTGGAGATCCGGGACGGCCCGGACTGGCTGGAAGAGGAGATTGAACGCGTTGAGGAAGAGCTTGAACGGATTGAGGCGGAGCCTGAATCTGACGAGAAATCTGTGAATTGGGACAAGTGGAATGTAATTTGGATGGCGATCACGGCAATCTTGGCGGCGATCGGCATGGCGCTGGGGATTCCTGCATTGATCAAGGAGTTTCGCTCTGAACCGGAGTCATCGGGGCTGATGCGAGTGACTGTGGGTAGGAGTATCCAGACTCGACCCACCTCCTCCTTCGGGTACTCCTCCCGAGAGGAGATGCTCAAAATCCCCTCTCGGGAGGGGCGGTCAAGCGCAGCGCCGACCGGGGTGGGTCGGGTCTCGGCCACCTCTCCCACATCCCCCTCTACGCAGCAGCGGAGTTAAACATCGATGTGGGAGCCTGGACACACGATCCAAAACGGTAAATATCGCATTGAGCGCCAACTCGGGGGCGGTGGCTTCGGCATTACCTACCTGGCGGAAAACGTGCAGCTAGGTCACAAGGTGGTGATCAAAGTACCGAACAAGACCTATGAACAGGATCAAGACTACGAGAAGTTTACCCGACGTTTTCAGCGGGAGGGGCAGGCATTGGCAAAAATCCAGCATCCGAATGTGGTGCGGGTGATTGACTTGGGCAATGAGGCAGGAATGCCCTGTTTAATCATGGAGCATATTGAGGGTGAGACGCTCAGCAAACGAGTACGGCAGCGAGGGAAGCTGTCCCAAGATGAAGCTGTGCCTATCTTTCGCCAGATTGCCAAAACACTACACGAACTTCACCGTCAAGGCATCATTCACTGTGATTTACATCCGGGCAATATTATTTTGGAATCGGGCGGTAAACCTGTGCTGATTGATTTTGGTTCGGCGAAATTTTTGCAACCAATGACTCGCACGGTCACCACAACCCATAACGAAAATTACACCCCCTATGAGCAGCGGCGGAAAGCAAGCAAGCCTGAGTCGAGATGGGATGTCTATGCATTGGCAGCAACGCTCTACTTTACAGTAACAGGTCAAAAACCCAATTCGGCCTTTGACCGTAAGGCATTTGATGAGGAATTAAAAGCCCCCAAGGATTGCTGTCCAGCGTTGAGCCCGTGGTTTAATCAGGCAATTCTGCAAGGTATGGCCTTGGAACCCGAGGAGCGTATCGCATCGATGCAGGCTTGGTTGGGGATGCTGCATCCTCCCAAGCTGCCTGCGCCCGAACCTGTCGTATCTCAGACAGCTCCACTTTCAGATGCGAACAGCCCAGAAAACCAACCTAGCCACCAACACGTTCAGTTTCCTTGGGTTTCTTTACTATTTTTGGCACTGGGCTATGTGCCGCATGGTGTCATTATTAGTCTTAGCCAATTGACGAATTGGACTACAGCTTTTGCTTGGACTGGAGCTGTAGCGTGGGCTGGCTCTGGTATTTGGCCTGGGGCTTTAACTGTTGCTGTTGCCGGAGCTGTGATTTTTGCTGGATTTGTCGCTGTCTCTGAGGCTGCGACTTGGATTTTGATTTGGGCTGTGGCTTGGGCTAGCGCTGTAGCTGTTACTGGAACAGTGACTTGGATTAAAGCTGGAAGATGGAAATACAAAAATATTGCAACCATTATATTTTTATCATTGCCCTTGATTATGGGTAGCATCGCGGGGCAGATGATAGGGAGTAGAAGCTTACTTGGCTTGGGTATGGGAACAGTTGCGCTGACACAATTAGTAACAACGGCTTATGGTCTATTCAATTCTAGAGAAATACTGGGTAAGCAGATTGATCAACTTAACGTTTTTTTTGTCTCTAGTTTCGTTTCAACTTTGGGTATCGCTGTTGGTGTTGGTTTGGGTTGGTGGCTTAGGCTTTCGGGGTTTCAACTTCCGGGTAGTTGAATGGGCTCAGCAGTTGTGCCGTTGTACACCTTCAATGGGTACATCAGAAAATCCCTGTAGGGGCAATCCCCCCGTGGTTGCCCTGGCGTGTTGCGTGACGGAGGATTGATCGGTGGGCGGCCGAGATGGGGTAGGCACGGGGGCGCTACCCCTATGGGATTTTATGACAGTTATAGTATCGCGGCACGACGTAATGAGTGCATTAGATTATTAAGGGATGAATCCCTCAAAACATTAGCTGTGTTGGGTTTCGCTCCACTCAACTCAACCTACAGGAGGGGCGATCGCCTCCCCAATCAATCAGTCATACTGAATCCGAATTGTATGAACACAGAAAGCGAGAGCTGATCCTAGCGGCGGGCAAGATGCCCGCGCTACAAGATATTGAGCGCAGAAACCCGTAGGGCAGGCGTCCCGCCTGCCCGAGGATAATCAGTAGGTTATCTTTCCCTATGCTTTGCGGATTCAGTATCAGTACAAGTCAAGAAATAGGTCATCCTACTGTAGGTTGGGTTGACGACAGGAAACCCAACACCATGATATTTTTCCTCGTAGCACAGACATCAAAAAGTATGACGAAAATGTTCTCTAATTCAGGGATTTTTGAGTGAATTTTGTTCTTCTTTAAGTTAGCGGTGTTGGGTTTCGCTCCGCTCAACCCAACCTACTCCCTAAGGCTCTTTTTTAACAATACTCCGGACAGTTTTTGAGATAAAGGCTGAAACCCTCACTCTACCGTTAGCATCTAGCTCTAGCAATGGGGCTGAAACCCTCATTCTGCCGTTGGTGATTTAAAACTGTCCGGACTGTTGTTTTAAAGGACTACGACTGCATCCCCAACTGACCGAGCCGCACGAGAATCTGCAAAACCTGTTCTAAATCGCCGGGGTTGAGAATGCTAAACTGCTTAGAAAGCCCATAGGTTGGGGGAGTAGTGGGTTGGAGTTTGAGGAACAGAAAATTATCGCCACTGGTAAGCAGACCATAGCTCGGGCGCTGGAGGTTGGGATTTGCGAGTAGATAGGCAAGAGTTTGGGGAATGCCTAAGCCCAGAGAAAAAGTCGTCCGTTTGGCTTCTAGGACACAAATCCAAAGTTGCTCTTGCACCACCAAAACATCAATCCGACCTTGCAAGACCTCGCCCTCCTCATCAACCTCCAGTTGCACCGAGGGTTCAAATTGGGTTCTAAAGGGGGGATCGTAAAAACCGGCTAAATCGAGCAGGGGGGAGACGATCATCATTTTGACGCCTGCTTCTAAGATCATGCCCGCTTCGAGTTGATAGAAGTAGCGATCGCAAATTCTCGCTAGCTTTTCTGGTTGCTCCCCATCTAGCACGGGCAACTCGGCAACCATTTCTGCACAGAAGTCAGTAGCAGTGCTACGGCTGAGGTTAAAGCGCTCTCGGAGCCGCTTAAGGGTCGTTTTTTCGGAGATAGCGACGGTCTTTAGGGTTTCCATATCTTTCCCCATCAAAAATATTTTGGAGTTGACCGGACTGAGGCGTTGATATTATAACCTCTTGCAAAAAGTATGAGGAGCGAGCCTCACCCTTTCCTAGACGCTTTGCGACTTCCCGCAGGGTAGGGGAATTGAGGGTAATCAACGTAAATTATGCTTATGAAAATCGCTATAGATCGCCAATTAATAACATTAAAGAAAAGCAATTTCCATCAGTTTTGCCGGTTCACCCAAATAGAGCCTCAACACCTTGCCCAGTTCCTGAACATTGGGCTCATCCAATATGGTTAAATGTTGTCCAGGAATGGTGTGAATCCGGATTGCGCCATCAACAAGCTCATCCCACCCCAGCGCTCGGTTTTTGGCAGAGCGGGGGGATTGAATCGAAGCTCGACAAAGGACGAGATCCCCTGAATACGATTTTGGCTGATAGGATTCTTGGGCTTGGTAGTTTGGGCCTAAAACATTGAACATCCGGATATCAGGATTTTGCACACGCAACTCCTCTGCATATTTTCGATCTTGTTTTGTCTTTCGTTTACGATAAAACCATTTAATACTCTTGCGAATATATTTTAGTTTTTGAGAATTTGGGAGTTGCCATAGATTCCAAGTGACGGTTTTGATTAATTGTCGTTTTGAAAGCCGACTCTTGACCAGCTTTGGTGTTTTGACATCCAGCAATATCAATAATCCTGGTTCTTCTCCTTGCTGATGGAGTTGCTGTGCCATTTCATACGCGACAAACCCTCCGAAGGAATGCCCTACCAGATAAATGGGACCCTCAGGATAGATTTGGCGAATTGACTGCAAGTAAAGTTGCGCCATTTCTGATACCGTATTCAACGGTTCTTCAACACCATCAAACCCACGAGATTGTACCCCATAAACAGTTTGCTCAAGGGAGAGGTAGGGTAATAATCGCCGGTAAAACATGACACCACCACCGACCGCATGAATACAAAAGAGGGGAGGGGCTTGACTTTCGCCCTTACGGAGGGGAACAAGGATAATCGATTCTTCTTGATGGTGTTCCGACTCTAAATAAGTCCCTAGAGTGGGGATGGTAGGATGTTCTAGCAAATGATTCAAGGATAACTTTTTACCAAAACTCCGTTCCAATTTAGCAAATAATTGAACCGCCATTAATGAGTTACCACCCAAGTCAAAAAAGTTATCTTTAAGACCGGGTTTGAACCCAAATAGCTCTGACCAAATCTGCACTAATTGCGTTTCGGTATTGCTTTGGGAGACGCCGTCCGACTCACTGCTCAGGGCACTCCAGTCCGGCGCTGGGAGTTGTAGACGATCGCGTTTACCATTGGGTGTGAGGGGTAAAGCGGTTAAGGGAACCACTAACTCAGGCAACCAATTACTCGGTAGCGTCTTCTCTAGCTCCTGTTTTAGCCGTCGTGTGAGCGCCTTACTCGACAGTTGAGCAACGTCCGGTTGCGGCACAATGTAGGCAACCAAGCTCAGCTCGTCGCGAGCATTCGTTTTAGCCAGGACAATGGCCTCTTTGCCAATTAATCCTTTTTCGATCGCACTCTCGATTTCTCCGAGTTCAATCCGCATCCCGCGAATTTTGACCTGGAAATCCGTACGTCCACGAATTTCTAGAACACCAGCCGGTGTTTGGCAGGCAACATCTCCAGTTTTATAAAGCTGGGAACAAAAGTCAGCTTGTTCTTGCTCACTTGCCGCCCATGGATTGGTGCTCAGGACCGATTCTGTGAGATCCGGGCGATTGAGATAACCGGCAAATATACAACCGCCCGAAACATACAGCTCACCAATTTCACCGGCTTGAACGGGCTGTCGTGCTTCATCCAAAACATAAGCACGGTTGTGGGCGTAGGGCAAACCCACCGGCACATATCCGTCCGTTTGAGCGAAATCTTCTGGCACACGATAGGCACAGACACCAATGGTTTCCGTTTGTCCGTAGATATTAATAATTTGTGGACGACTTTTAAGGTTTTGGCGGATGCGCTGCAACACTGAACAAGTGGTCAATGCACCAGACAGCAATACCAGACGCAGAGAATTGGTGAGTAGCTCCGTTTTTGTTGCTGGTTCTAAGGAATTTACCGCCTGAAGCACAGAGCGCCACACTGAAGCAACCGTGTCGGAGATGGTCACGTTTTTTGCGCTCATCAAGCGCAACAACGCCAGAGGATTTTTCGATTGGGCTGACGTGGTGAGGACAACCGTTGCGCCCTGGCTGAGGGGAACGAGGAGTTGACGAATTGAGGAGGAAAAGGAAAAAGATGCCGTGTGTAGATAAATATCCTCCTTGTGAAGATCTAAAATCTCAACGATCGCCTGGATGTAGCGCTCAACATTGACACGCGGCATTTTGACGCCTTTGGGTTTGCCCGTTGAACCCGACGTATACATAATATACGCCAGTGTCTCGCCTGAGGGGCGTTGGGCCGACCGCTCCATTGAATGGGCTTGGATGTTGGCCTGCTCACGTTCTAGACAAAGGGTGGCAATGGTTGTGTCGGGCAAACAGTCTAAGGTCTGTTCTTGAGCCAATACCAAAAAGGGTTTAACTTCAGCCAACATATAGGCTAAACGCTCAGCGGGATACGTTGGATCAAGGGGAAGATAGGTTGCGCCGAGATGCAATAGGGCCAATAAGCCAATCACTGCATCAGTCCCCCGTTCGAGACACAGACCAACCCTTGTTCCAACTGTTACGCCTTTTTGTTCGAGATAGTTTGCCAACTGGTTGATTTGGTTTTGTAATGCTTGATACGTCAGAGTTTGCTCTTGACAATCAATTGCCACTTTATGTCCCTGACACTGCACATGGTGATTAAATGCTTCTAACATATACATGCTATGGTCTAGTTTGATTTCAACCTTATACTAAACAAAGGGTAGAATGCTTTATCGTCGCCCCAAGAGGAACACAGTCCAACCACTCCAAACCCTGACAAAAAAATTGTTTTTGGAATGTTTGCTTCGCCCTTTGCAAAATGATGCTTTAAGGGACTTTTATTGAAGTCATACTGAGCGCTGAATCCGAGGGCATTCTACACGACTTTTTCGGACACGTCAGACATACTTCATAAAAATTTGCAGCTATGACAATCCCCGATCCGTCTGGGACAAAGGGAGGGCTCGGCGCAACCATTGCACCAGTTGCCGGGGCGATCGCGCCACCGGAACCGCCACCGTTTGATAATCGCTGAGCTTTTGGGGCGTCGTACAGGTATGGGGCAAGGTCTGAACGGGCTGGCAGTGGTGGGCAACTGCCTCGATGGTGAGACTGAAGGACGTGGGTAATTTTTGTCCGGCAATATAGGCAAAGACGGGCTTCTGGATTGCGGCTTGGAGCTGAGCTGCAGCGGTATCATTGCCGAGCAAATGCTGCTCCAACAGGACGATCGCACGGGTATCCTCATTTTGCGCCAGTAGCGGCAACCAGTCGGCAAAGGTACTGCCCAAAATATTGCCCATGCCCAGATGTACCGCCACCGACTGACCAATCCCGGCTTGGCTGAGCTCCCAGGCGATCGCTTCTGCCAATTGCGGACTGGTGCGACCAATGATCCCCACAGGGCCCGGCCGATAACAGCGGGGGGTCAACGTCCCCAGCAAGAAGCGCTCAGGCACAATTAACCCCGCACTGCCCGCCCCAAGAATCACCGTTCCTGTTGCCCGGGCTGCACGAATGATCTTGAGCATATCCAAGGGCGGTACAGGGTTGGGGATCAGCACCAATTGACGCACCCCGGCGGCGATCGCCTCAAGCGCCGCATCGGCAACCTGATCCGGCGGCACCCCAATGATGCTGGTATCAATCTCGCCGAGGGCGGCGATCGCCTGGGTCACCAGATCAAACACCGGAATCCCCTGCCAAGCCTGACCGCCGCGCCCCACCGCCACCACGGCAGCCACCTCTGTTCCGTAGGCTTGCATCGGTGCAAGACTCGCTTGGCTGAGGGCAGAAATACCCTGAAGAAGAATTTGACGGTGAGGCATCAAGAAATTCATGGCAGTGGAGCCAGTTCGCGCAGCATCCCCAGCAGGGAAACTGGTATAAGTCACCCATTATATTCATTTCACTTTTCCAGATGCCCTCCCTCCCCCATCCCGATCGCACCCCCAGAGTCGTCCATTGTGCCCTGCTCACGATCAGCGATACCCGCACCGCCGAAACTGACAAAAGTGGTCAATATCTGCAACAGGTGCTCACTGCGGCTGACCATCGCATCGCCAGCTATCAAATTCTGCCCGATGAGCCCGATCAGATCCGTGTGCAGATGCAGGACCTCTGTGCTCAGCCGGGGATAGAGGTGGTGATCTGCAATGGCGGTACGGGGATTGCACCTCGGGATACCACCTATGATGCGATCGTCGGTCTTCTCGAGAAAACCCTGCCAGGATTTGGCGAACTGTTCCGCTGGCTGAGTTTCCAGGAGATTGGTTCGCGGGCGATCGCCTCTCGGGCGGTGGCGGGGGTTTGTCAAGGTACGTTGGTGTTTAGCTTGCCCGGTTCCTCGAACGCAGTGCGCTTGGCGATGGAGCAACTGATTTTGCCGGAGTTGCAACATTTGGTTACGCAGCTTCAGGCCCCCCACTAGAATGAAGGGGACTCCCATTGCTGAAACACGACACACTATATCTAGACCCCAGATCCCCCCTAACCCCCCTTAAATGGAGCTTAAGAATTTAATCCGGTAATTGCAAAACGCTCTAAACCCTTGGCAGGCGGGACGCCTGCGCTACGGGATTCCTGATTTATTTTCTAAACTCTCATATAAGGGGGGGAGGCGCAGCCGGGGGAATCTCGCAAGCGACGTTAATCAGTGCCAGTGCGTCAGTTGTGAGTCAACCCGCCGTCTACCGTCTGCCCCGCATTGTCTAAATCCAACTCTGCCGCAGCCCCGCAACCCCACCGCGACTACCGCCCCCTGGACCCCGAAAAACTTTCGCCAATGATGTTCCACTACATCCAAGTGAAGGCGCAACATCCGGGGGCATTGCTGCTCTACCGGGTGGGGGACTTTTTTGAATGCTTCTTTCAGGATGCGGTCACGATCGCCGAAGCCCTGGAACTGGTGCTCACCAGTAAAGAGGGGGGCAAAGAAATCGGCCGCGTGGCCATGACGGGTGTACCCCACCATGCGGTGGAGCGTTACAGTGCCCTACTGGTGGAAAGGGGCTACGCCGTAGCGATCTGCGATCAGGTGGAAGACGCGGCGATCGCCCTGGCCGAAAAACGCATGGTGCGACGGGAAGTGCAGCAGCTCTTGACGCCGGGCACCTTGACCGAGGCGGGCATGCTCTCGGCCCGGCGCAACAACTATCTGGCGGCGGTGGTGCTGGCCAAAACCCATTGGGGCCTGGCCCATGCTGACATTACCACAGGCGAATTCTATACCACCCAACACCAGGGCATTGAGGCCTTGGTGATGGAACTCGAGCGTCTCCACCCCTCGGAAATTCTCATCCCCACCGATGCCCCCGATGTGGGCGGGCTGCTACGACCGGGAGAGCGATCGCCCGCCCTGCCCGAGAGCCTGCCCGAGACCTTTTGTTACTCCCTGCGATCGCGCACCTACTTTCGCCCTGCCGAAGCCCGTAATCGTCTGCTGGAAACCTTTGAATTGCGCTCCCTCGAAGGCTCGGGCTGCGATGGCAAAACCCTGGCAATCCAGGCGGCTGGCGGCCTGTTGGAATACCTCGAAGACACCCAAAAAGATAACCCCGCCCCCCTCCAGCCCCTCAAGACCTATGCGATCACCGACTACTTAATCCTTGACCCCCAGACCCGCCGCAACCTGGAAATTCTGCAAACCGTGCGCGAGGGAACCACTCAAGGCTCGTTGCTCTGGGCCCTCGATCGCACCAGTACGGCCATGGGCGGGCGAGCGCTGAAGCGCTGGCTCATTGAACCGCTGCTCGATGAGCCAGGGATCTTGGCCCGTCAGGAGACCATTGCGGAGCTAATCGACGCGTTGCCCTTCCGGGAGCAGTTGCAAACCCTGCTACGCCAGTTCTACGACCTAGAGCGTCTCAGTGGCCGGGTCGGCTCGGGACGGGCCAACGCCCGAGAACTAGCCAATCTGGCGGATTCCCTGGTGCGCCTGACAGATTTGGCGGCGCTCGCTCAACAGGGTCAGTCGCCCTATTTACGTCACCTGCACCAGATCCCCCCGGAACTAGAACAACTGGGCAACCATGTGCTCGCCCATCTGGTCGAGTCGCCCCCCCAGCACCTCAAGGAGGGCAACCTGATCCGTGATGGCATCGACCCGCGCCTGGATGAGCGCCGCCAACAACTCGCGGCTGACCAGCAATGGCTGGCGAACCTAGAAGTGACCGAGCGCGAGCGTACCGGCATCAACAAGCTCAAGGTGGGCTACAACAAGACCTTTGGCTATTACCTCAGCCTACCCCGCTCCCAGGCGGCGGCGGCTCCCAGCGACTATACCCGCAAGCAAACCCTCACCAATGAGGAGCGCTACATCACCCCCGAACTCAAAGAATGCGAGACCCGGATTCTCAGCGCTCGGGATGAACTGAACCAACTGGAATATGAAATCTTTGACCAGCTCCGTACCGAAGTGGGCTTAGTGTCACAACAGATTCGGGAGATCGCCCGCGCCGTGGCCGCCCTGGATGTCTTGGTGAGCCTGGCCGATATCGCCGCCCAATGGCAATATTGCCGCCCGGTGATTCAATCCGGCCGTCAGCTCCAGATCCAGCAGGGACGGCATCCGGTGGTAGAGCAGCGCCTGGGTCAGGGCTTCTTTGTGCCCAATGCCACACAGCTCGGCTACGAGGAAGAAGAAAATGCAGCAGCCCATCCCGATCTGATCATCCTCACCGGCCCCAACGCCAGCGGCAAGAGTTGCTACTTGCGTCAGGTGGGGCTGATCCAACTCATGGCCCAGATTGGCAGTTTTGTGCCGGCCCATCGGGTGAAACTGGGGATCTGCGATCGCATCTTTACCCGTGTTGGCGCAGTGGATGACCTGGCCACGGGCCAGTCGACCTTTATGGTGGAGATGAACGAGACGGCGAATATTCTCAACCATGCCACGCCCCAATCCTTAGTCTTACTCGATGAAATTGGCCGGGGCACGGCTACCTTTGATGGACTCTCGATCGCTTGGTCGGTAGCGGAATATTTGGCCCAGGTGGTGCGATCGCGCACCATTTTTGCCACCCATTACCACGAACTCAATGAATTAGAAACCCTCTTAGAGAATGTGGCAAACTATCAAGTCACCGTCAAAGAATTACCCGATAAAATTATCTTTTTACACCAAGTCCAACCGGGTGGGGCCGATCGCTCCTATGGCATTGAAGCCGGGCGTTTGGCCGGTCTGCCCGATCGGGTGATTCGTCGCGCCCATGAGGTGATGGCCCAAATCGAAAAGCACAGCAAAATTGCCGTGGGGCTGCGGCGGGGCACGAAGGCGAAGAAAACAACAAAGTCGAAACCTCAGATGCAGGGCCGGGTACTGGAGCAGTTGGATATTTTTGGGAATTAGCGCATTGCCCTGACTCGGTTGTCCCCGACTGCCAATCGATGTTTCTCCGCCATTGCAGCAACACCCCACTTCAGAAGCATTACTCTAAAATAGAAGTACTGTATTGCACCCTGCCTGAGCCGATGTACCACTTCACAGAGAAATACGTCAACCCCTTCACGGACTTTGGCTTTAAGAAGCTCTTTGGTGAAGAACCCAATAAAGACTTGTTACTGGATTTCCTCAACGAACTCCTCAAAGACAAGGAAGGGGAAATCAAGTCGATTCGCTATATCCAAAATGAGCACCTGGGCGACACTGCGTTGGATCGCAAGGTCATCTTCGACCTCTACTGCGAAAATGAGAGGGGTAAAAAGTTCATTGTCGAGCTGCAAAAGTCCAAGCAAAACTTCTTCAAAGATCGTACGGTTTTCTATTCTACCTTTCCGATTCGGGAGCAGGCAAAGCGAGGGGAGTGGGACTTTAAGCTAGAGCCTGTCTATGCCATTGCAATTCTGGATTTTGTTTTTGAGGAAGATAGCGAATCTTGTTTTTGGGCAATGGGATATCTCTCAAGCCACTCGACTATGATTTTTCAGGGTTTGATGTTACGGTTCTGGATATTTCAGTGGCAGCATGTGAGCTATTTAAGTCACGAATGGTAGCTGTATCTAAGAATGTAGAGTCTTTTTTGCAGGGTGTAACAGTGGCTTCTACGGGATATCAGAGAAAACATGTAGATCAAATAAATAAGTTTATTTACCGCCCTGGTGGATGTATCAAGGTGGTATGTGCTGATATGTTTGATTGGCAGCCTAAGCAGACATGGAACTATATCCATAATCAGTTGGCATTTCTGGCATTTTCAGAAGAGGAACAAGATTTTCTGCTGAACCGCTATTATTCTTGGTTAGAAGATGGCGGCGGTTTACAAATCAACTATTACTTCTTTCCCAACCATCCGTTTAAGCGAATTGCACAGATGGCAAAAGAGATTGGTTTCTTGGTTCGTAATGAAGATATTGATGAAACTTTCAAAGAAGCCATGATCTACAAAAAAACTGATCCCCAGAGATCGAGAGAGAGCTTTAGGAGCTATAAAATCAAGGAATACAAAAAGGATATCCTGAGAGAAGAGGGACGAAAAATATTATGGGTTATTTGGGGATCTGGTTTGTGAGATGTAGGGTGGGTAATGCCCACTAAAATCCATTCCTAGAGTTCGATAGGCAATAAAGGGTAAGAAACTAGCCAAACCGAAAACCTATATAAAAGGGCGTGCCTTGGAACAGTTATACGAAATCCGGATAGCAAAGACCAAGATCGAGGGGTTGAGGTTTTGGCTCCGCTCAACCCAGGACGGAGTCGAAACCTCAACCCCTCGATCTTGGTATACACAATCCGGATCTGGTATTAGATTACGCAAAAGGGGGCGGAGAGATGTGGGAGAGCTAATCATCTGTTGTTTTATTAGCAGTAGGATGTATCAGCGCTAGTGTAACGCCCCAAAACCCACTACCCAAAAAAATCAAGTCAAGTCAAGTTAGACTCTTAATATTAGCCCTACAAGTCAGCGTTTTACGGCTCTATCTAGGGCGCGTCATCAATTAATCTCAGAAAGCCTGACGGGACAAGCGATAGAGCGCCCGACCCCAAAAAACAGGAAAAGGGGCTGTAAGCTAGACGCAGCAATAGTTTAAAATTTAAATGATGACAGCCCCTAGTATTACCCATGTAAAACATCACAAGTCTAATCAATCCATGCAAGTCAATTGAGCACAGCTTTCACAAGAGCTTGAGGCATAAATCTTCTATGAAGCCTACGTCAATGCACTTCGCAGCAAGAAGGTAAAGAAAAGGTTATTCCGATACAAGCGTTCTGACGATTTTCACATTGCCGTCATCAATCCAGACTTACCACAACCTTGGCAGGATTATTACACCACCCTCTAATTCAAGTGTGATCGTCACTTCCGTAGGGTGCAATAATTATATCTTGCTATCAGTCCCATAAATCAGTGCATTACGGCTAATTTTTTAGTATTTCAGTACGATCAAAACAATGTAAATCCATCTTAATATGGCTCTTCAAAAATACAGATGGATGCAGGCTCTACAGGGCATCTTGGTTTCCTGTCGCCTTCAGTGAGAGGATTATTATATACGCTCAAATAGTCCAAATTATTAAGTGAAGCAAGAGGAGCAATAGATCTAATTCCATTTTCTTGTAACGTAAGTCCTTCCAGGTTAGTCAGTTGACGAAGAGGAAGAATACTTTCTATCTCATTTTCTCCCAGGTAAAGCCCTAAAAGTTTCGTCAACTGAACCAAAGGCGAAAGATCCTCTATAGAATTATCACTCAAATTCAAGAACTTTAAATTAGTAAGTTGGGAAAGTGGTCTAATATTCTCTATATCATTGGAACTTAAACCCAAAGCCCACAACTCAGTAAGATTGGCGAGAGGGCTTAAATCCTCAACCTCATTATCATGAAGTTTGAGATCTTCAAGATAGACAAGTCCAGAAAGGGGACTGATATCTTCTATGTTATTATCATCCAAGCTAAGCTCTCTTAAATAGATGAGGTTAGATAAGGTTTCGATATCACTTATTCTATTATTGTCTAGCTTGAGAATGCCCAATCTATTGAGGTCAGAAAGAGGAGAAATATCTTTAATTCTATTTCCATCGAGATTGAGATCTCTTAGGGCAGTGAGATTTGACAAAGAACTAATATCTCTTATCTTATTATCACTCAACAAAAGTTCCTCCAAGCCAACAAGAGTTTTGAGGGCATTGATATTCTCAATGCCACTTTCTTCTAGCTTAAGAACTTTGAGGTTAACAAGATCAGCAAGTGGTTCAATTTCTTCAATTTCATTCTCACTAATCCAAAGCTCTTCAAGATCAGTCAATCCTGCAAGAGAGTCAACTTTCTTCACTTTGCTATTATATACAATGAGAACTTTCAAGTTAGTAAGTTCACCAATTGGGCTAAGATCTTCAATTGCATTACCATATATCCAGAGATGTTCCAGTTTTCTAAGATTAGCAAGAGGGGATATATCTTGGAGCTGATTTTTGCCGAGGTTAAGTAGCTCAAGATTGACAAGCTGGTCAAGAGGGCGTAGATCCTCAATTTGATTCAAAACAAGATGGAGTGTTTTTAGATTGGTGAGAGATGTAATTGGACTGAGATCTTCAATTTCATTATCGACTAGCCAGAGTACTCTTAAGTTGGTCAGTGTTGTAATAGGCCCAATATCCTTGATTTTGAGGTTATACAACTCAAGTCTAGTTTGAGTCTCTAGAACCGCCTGAGCACTATCACAATCGGATACTTCTGCATTTAGTCTTCTTGCCCTACTCCACAGTATTCTCACTGTATGCTGAGCATCTGGAGTTAACCGTACATAATGATCACACCAATCCGCAAACCCATCAAATACTTGAGTATTAACCTGTGCTGTGGCAAGATTCTCATTCCACAACAATGTGCTAAAGACACCTAGCATCGCAAGGCTCAACCCTAAAATACTCAAGTTTCCAAGACAACTTCGCAATCTGGCTTTATAATCATGCATAACTTTATCCAGATAATAACTAGCGATAGAGAGCGATTGAATAACTTAAACTTGCTCTTCTATAACTCTGCACAACTCACTATTGACCTTTTTAATACAAGGCTGGGTAATGTTCAACATACCTAATTTGTTGTGTCGATCGCGAGTTTTTTCCTCGGGTGGGCAATGTCCAGCATATCAGGCTTTGAGTGCGATCGCTGCTCCTGTAAGGTGCGTTAGTGATAGCGTAACACGCCATAACCCATCCAAACCCTCTCCAATCATATTTCATCTTTTTCTTGCAAATCAGCGCATTACGGTTCTGCCTACCATATTTACTACTAACTATTCTCAAGATGAGAACTCTCCTCTTTGACTACAAGGAATTCGAGACTCCAAGTTCAGAGCAATCTCTATCCATCATCATTGATCATGTAAGATGGTGGAAAAACATCAGCCAGTTCTACAACAAGACTTGTCCGATAATCAATTCACGCCATTTTGGCGTCACGACTCCTGAGATCAGGAATTCCGATATTACGGATCTACCTCCAGAAACGCTCATAGGAAAACTACAATGTTATTCGCTAATATTTCAATATCTGCATGAGTATGTAAATATCTTGCTAATTGGTAATGAATGTTGTATCCCTTTAACCGAAGAACGGGATGTCCAGGATCACTTGATTTATTACAAACATTACTTGATCAGATTTTGTTGGAGCACAACGGCATGATGGGCGATCGCCAATTCATTAATGCCATAACACAGCAAAAAACATCATGCCAATTCAAGACATTGCCGAACCGTAAATGCCATCACCCCAAACTGAGGCGATCGCACCGTTTGGTCGCCAGCAAACAGCGTGTTCTGAACATATTGACCCTGAACCAGCTCTAAAATCAGCAGCGTTTGATCCTGGGGGTTAACCAGCCAATATTCTGGAATACCGATCGCCTCATATTGACTACGCTTGGCAATATAGTCCCGGTCACGCTGCACCGACCCCGGACTCACCACCTCGACTACCAGCAGTGGCGGCGGCATTGTAAGACGAATCGTGTTGCGTCGTTGGAGCAGCTCGCTATGCTCCGGACGCAGGATGGTCAGATCGGGATAGCGATTTTTCGGCTCGCCGTGGACTTCGAGTTCAAGACCATGACCGCGCACACGGCGGTGCCCCACTTGGGCGAGAAAGATGGCGAACAGAAAGTTCGCAGCTTCAACATTAAATCCAGATTCAGGCGGCACTTCAATCAATTCTCCATTGAAGAGTTCATAGAGTTTATCCGTCCCGTCGTCGTAGGCGAGATAATCTTCAAAGCTCAGGAATCGCGGCTTGAGTTGGGGCATGATAATTAGCCGGGTGACAGAATATTGCTCGATGGCAGGCAGGATGTCTGCGCTACGGTTTTCTCACTTCAAATTTCTGTAGCGTGGGCGTCTCGCTCGTCTTGGATCAGCATTTTTTTGAATCACTCTAAATCTGGCGCATCCAATAATAATAAGCCCGATTTCGCTCTGTTAGCTCGGCTTCATTCCAGTCCGACGCTAAACCATGGGCTAAATGTAAATAGACAAGCTCCGGCGATCGGCAAAACCCTTGCTCTGGCAGGAGGTAGCGCTCCATCAATTCCTGATCCTCCGCGCCCCAGCCCACAAACGCTTCATCCCAGCCACCGATCGCCCGCAATCGATCGCGCCAAAACAACGGCATTACCCCAAACCGCTCCCCTGCCAGCAGATGCTTGCGTAAGGCTGTGGGCTGATCTTCTGGGCCCAAGGTGGCTTGAGCAAGCGCCAACCCTAGGTCTGCAACATCGACCGTCTCCGTCGCCGCCATCAACCGATAACCCGTCAGCAGCAAATGGGGCGATCGCACCGCCAGCTCACAATGCCGGGTCAGCGTCTCCCCCACCGGGATCAGATCCACATCAAACGCTGCCACTAGCTCCCCCTGCGCCTGCGCCAGCCCCACATTGAGCGCCTTGGTTTTATGAAACGGCCCCACACAGGGCAGATGGAGATAGCGAATGCCATGGGATTGGAGCAATGCTGGCAGGGGTTCTGAGGGGTCTGGCGTGAGTTCGATCACCAGCCATTCGATCGCCGCTTTGCCTGCGTAGCCTGCCCACCAGTCAAGCTGTGTCTTGAGGTGGGAGAGGCGATCGCGGTAGGGGGTGATCAGGGTCAGCCGCATAGTCCAGAGAAGCAGGGTAGTGAATACTGATGGGTTTAGAGTACGCTGATTCTGTCGCCGAGTTGGGCGATAAATCGCCGCGTAGTTTGCCCTGGGCTAAGCCTGCTAAACAACGCAGAATGTTGCGATCGCGGCTTTGCTGAGGACTTTGCCGTGCCATAAATTGATTCCGTTGTGGGTCGTCATGGGAGAGGTGGATGACCGTGCCGATAGTCTGAACGGTGTAGCCCAAGAGTTGCGATCGGATTAATAGATCTTGGTCTTCCCAGCCCCAGCCCTGGAAGTCATGGCGATAGCCGCCGACCCGCTCAAAAAGCTGGCGCTGGGCACAGAGCAAACCATAGCCCGGTCGCTGGGGCGTTAGCTCCATTTCGGCATAAATTTCAATGCGCTGGCCTTGGGCTGTTTCACTGAGGTGATAGCTGTAGCGGAGGCGTTGGCGGGCGATCGTCTGGGGGTCTGATTCCTCAACGGCTTGAATGGAGTAGAAACAATCAGGGGTCTGGTAGGCAGCACGGCTCAACGCCGCCAATGTTGGCCCATTCCAGAGAATATCCACATCGGAGATCAGGACGAGGGGCGCTGTGGCAGCCCGTAGACCCTGGTTGAGTAGCCAACCCTTGTTAAAGCCAGCATGAGGGCAAGGCAGAATCTTGATCGACGGCCATTGCCGAATCCGCTGCAACTGCGCTCGACAATCCAGTGTTTGCGAACCCCCGTCACAGATCAGAATTTGACCCAAGCGAATCATCGGAGTCGAGGCAAAGGATTGCATCAGCGTGGTGACACAGGGGGCGATCGTGGCACGATCTTTAACGGGGATGATCACATCAAGTTCCATCAGCTAGACAGTCTACATTGCACAAACTGACCCTAACCGACTAGCGTGACACAACCCAAAAAGGAAACTAAAACATAGTGCCATAGCACAGTTAAAAAGGGTCTTTAGGATGTAGGTTGGGTTGAGTAGAGCGGATGCTGTTGGCGAAATTCATATTGCGCAACATCGGTGGCAGGCGGGACGCCTGCGCTACGGTTCTTTCCTTCAAAAAATCCCGTAGCGTGGGCATCTTGCCCGTCTTGGTTGACGGTAAAATCAGCGTTTTTCAAGTTAAATTGTATTTCGCCAACAGCATCAGTAGAGCGAAACCCAACACCGTCAATATTTTGAAGGATTTCCCCCCTAGTAATCTATTGCACCATTTTAACTGTGTCATGGTACTACGTTATAAGCCGTAAACATTACATGACGCTTGATTGTCCCCTCAGCGGACTTCAGTGTTGCTCATCTGGAATATGAGTTTTTTCAACAATTGAGAAACACCATGGTACAAACCATTCAAGCCCAAACTATCACCTTGGCCGACTTGCAACGACAGTTTAGTTTGCAATGGGTCGATGATGCTCAGTCTTTTCCAGAATGGCAAACAGATCTGCCAGAGATTTCCGAGTTCCAACAACGACAACTGGGCAATATTCGAGCGGGTTTTATTAACTTTTTACATCATCAACCCCTGCTGGAAAATATTGTGCGTATGGTGGTGCTTGACCCGCTGTTGTTTGTGGGAGAGTTTTATTTGGCGCCGTTTTATGTACGCTCTGAAGACCCGATTGAGATTGCTGTGGCGGCTGAAGATGTGGTTATTCGGGGCCGGATTGATACGTTGATCGTGCGAGATCAACTTTGGGTGACGGTGATTGAGTCTAAACAGGCTGCATTTTCGGTTGAAATGGGCTTGGCCCAGACGCTGGCCTACATGTTTGCCAATCCTCAACAAAACCGGCCGACCTATGGACTGATTACCACGGGGGGGACGTTTCTGTTTCTTAAGCTCTACGCCGATCAGGGCTGGAAATACAACACATCATCGATATTTGTCACACGTAACCCCGGTGATTTAGAACAGGTTTTGCGCATCTTGAAGCGGTTAAGTCAAGCGGCGTAGAGATCGTCCAAGAAACAAGCCCTGTGGGAGCATCCCACTTTTGCCAGTATTACCCTCATCCCCCAGCCCCTTCTCCCAAAATTGGGAGAAGGGGAGCCAGATTCAAAGTCTCTCTCCCAAGCTTGGGAGAGGGATTTAGGGTGAGAGCTACCAAACTGGGATGCACCCAACCCTGTATTTGTTCACAATACCTCGAACCCACCCCGGTCGTCGCTACACGAGAATATCCCCTCCCGAGAGGGGATATTCTCGTAAAAAATCGCCACATTATTATTAATAGGGGGGGAGTAAACGACGCAAACCATGACCGAAAACGAGCAACACAAACAATAAATTTCGAACCAGCAGAGCAAGCCAGGGAATATCGATTGGACGTTGGGCGATCGCTACGCTCAAACGCTGATCAAGCTGTCTTCCCAATCGCTCCAACCATGTCACGGTGCAAAACGGCTCCATCCAACGCGTCAACCACAGCTCAGGGATTTGTTCTTTACCCACCGCCGCTCCCACAATGCCCCCCACCATGGCCGCCACCGAATCCGTATCGCCCCCACAGGCGATCGCCGCCTGCACAGCACCAGCAAAGTCCTGAGAATGGCTCAGCGTGGCGTGAATTGCTACCGGCACAGATTGGTACACATAGCCAGAAACCCCCTTTGCCCAACCCATCCGGGCTGCAAACTGGGGGGTAGGTTCCTGGTAGGCAACGCTCTCAACGGCGGCTTGGAGTAGGGTGATCAATGGTTGGGCATCAGGGTCTAAGCAAGACTGTAGCTGGTCGATAAAATCAACACCCGAAACGGGTTCGGCGTTTTGGCAAACCATCTGCGCCGCTAGGGCGATCGCCAATGCCCCATATTCCGCTTTGGGGTCGGTATGGGTTAGGCGCGAAGAGATGCGGACAAAGTGTCGCAGTTGCTCCAGATCCGCAATCGCTACCCCCAAAATAGCCGCCCGCATGGCAGGCCCATTACCCGCTGAGAACACCCCACTCTGACGGGGACTCAAACCACACCACAAGCGCACGATCGCCTTGAGGGTCGCCAAACCCACGCCACCGGGTAAACTCAACAGCCAAAACCGGAAGCGCCACGCTAAATGGCGCTGGAACCGTTGGGGATCGCCCCCAGAGGAAATCAAGGCCTGGGCAACCATATAGGTATGCTCCGTGTCATCCGAGACCATGCCCCACCCAAAGCAGAAATGGTATCGACTCGGCTGTCCAAATAAACGCTGGCCTCGCTGAGGGGATAAGCCTTCGTAGGGCAACCCCAAGGCATCTCCTACCGCAGTTCCCAAGAGTGAACCGAGAAGTTGTGTTTGTTGGCGCGGTTGGGGGGCGATCGGTGTCACTCGCTAAGCTCCTGGCAGGGTGGTGTTCCATCACTTAATTTACCCAAGACACCTTTGGAATCGATCAACGCCAGCGCAAGGGTGGCCCACAACAATGTTTGAGCGCGATCGCTGACGCAGTATACATCGGTCGCAAATCCAGCGGCTGCCCTTGAGCAAACGCCTGGGCATTAGCGATCGCCCGCTGTTTCATCTGCTGGGTCAAGGCTTGGCGGGCGGGGGAATCAAGCCCCGTGGCCAGATCGGTCGTGAGCGATTGGGGGCGCTTACGGCGGAAGTAGCAGAAGCGCGGACTATTAACGATCCGAGCTTGCCAATGGGCCCGCAGCAAAAACTCCGTATCGCCGCCAAAGCGTAGCCCAGTCGCAAAGCCGCCCAGGCGTTGCACGAGGCTGCGCGTGACCAAGCTGGTGGGGTGTAGCAAGGGATGACCCGGCGCAGGGCGCAGGGCTTGGTTTACATCTAGGGGATAACCCACCGCTTGAAATTGGGCAGGATTTTCTAAGACCCGAATCTCCTGGCTGCCGACCAGTTCTGCACCATGGTGACGCGCTGTTTGCAAGAGGGTGGCGAGGCGATCGCCACTCGACCAATCATCCGCATCCTGAAAAAGATACGCATCATAATCGGTGTGATCAATCACCGATTGAATCAACCCGTAGGGGCCAACCCGTTCGGGGGCTTGGAGCAGGGTGACATTGGGGAAATTTTGGGCGATCGCCAGTGGGGGCTGAGGTGATGCATCGTCGATGACAACAATCTGGGTCGGCGGATGGGTTTGCCGAGAGAGAGAAGCCAGAGCGCCGGGTAGCCAGGGTTCACAGCGCCAATGGGGAACCAGGGCAAGGATCGTGGGTGCGTCGGGCCAGGTGTAAGGGCGGTTTGTGGCTTGTCCCATTGCAGACATCCTCAAGCCGTTGTCGGGGCTAGCAATCGCCCCCTCAATGTTTGTGCGCCAATCTACGGGTTGGGCTGCCTCGCAGACCGCTGCAATCTGCCAGAGATGCCCTTGGGGTGGAACATTGGCGGGTAAGCCTGCAATCCTCCAATCGGTGAGATTTTCAGCCAACACCGTGGCGGTTTGGGTCGGCAGCGAGACGGGCGGGAGGTGCAGCTTTAGAGTAATGGGGGGCACATTTGGCAATAACACAGTTGTCGAGGGCGCAAGCGTTTATAGGTCTAAAACACCTGAGTTCTGGATAAGCCGACATCGCGCAAGACGGTCGAAACTCAGCAGAATCAACCATACTGGCTCCGATATTGCCGAAGCCCGTCGGGGGCAATTTCCCCCTCAGCGGGAGGTGTCGGGGGGCTGGACCCCTGACAACCGGGTTTGACATAGAGGTTTCAAGGCTTTGAGGAAGGCGATCGCTTTGCTTAACCGAAACTCAGGCTAAAACCCATTTTCCATCCACTTAATCACAGACTGCTTAGTATTAACGCCTTGGCTGTGGCGATCGAAGCTCGATCGCCAGCGATTCGGCGGGGCAGCGGCGAAGAGGCAGGCATAGGCGAGGTCGGGTTGACCTGCGTTGAGCAGCTTGGGCGCTAGCGCGTTAAGGATGGGTAGCCAGGGCAAGGGATTGGTTAATGTGTGACCCCCGTTTTGACCCCGATGGCGATCGAACCCGCCCATCTGCTGCCGCAGAATCTCAACCCATTCACCCGGCTCCAGCGTTTCGCCCCATACCAATGCGGCATAACCCTTTTCCAGCCAACATTGAGTCGTTTCGCGCTCGGTTCTAGCCGCGTTGAACAGTTGGGTTAAGGTCTTGGCCACCCTTGGGCGATCGAGTCTTAGCAAGGCCTGACGGTGCGCTTGCCAGCATCCGGCAAAGGTGTTGTGCTGGGAGATGGGTTCCAAGAGCCATGCGCCAGGGCAATTATGAAGGATCTCCGCCCAGAGGGTGACCTGAGACAAACTGAGCTGGCGGGCGCAGCGCCAAAAGTCCCCGAGCAAGATCGCACTCAAGGGTCTTAGGGCAGGTAGCCAGGGATGCAATTGCCCTTGGAGAGTCTTCCCCGCTTGTTCCAGCACCGCCAGATAATGATGCATCGTAAAGGCATCGGTTCGCAGGCCTTGGGGCCAAAGCAGTTGAATGAGCGACTGGACGGTTGACCATAACCCCTGAACGGTGGCTGTGGGTAGGGTGAGTAACGGCGCTATCAGATCAAAACCTAGAGGGGAACAGTGGGCCAGTGCAGCAGGCTGATGCTCTTGGTGCCAGCATTGTAGACGCGTCAGGATGGCGAGATAGAACTGTTGATGGTGTATCTGCCCAACAAAGCGATCGCCCTTTCTCGCGTCTGGGTTGTCATTTAATTCGGGTTGAACGGATAAAGGCTGGGTTTCGCTGGGTACATTTTGGCTCGCTGCATGGCGATCGCCCATGGCGCTCACCGCCCAGAGCAACACTCGAATCTTCAAGCATTCCACTTCATCGGTGCTGACGGGGCTGCTCTGGGCCAATTCCTGAGCCAATTGAACAGTTTGGGTGGGCAACCCCGAGGTCATAATCTGGCGCGGGGCGACAAGCTGCTGCAGAAGGGTGGCGATCGCTCCTGCTTCACCTTTGGGTGGAGGTTGACTGATCCAGCTTGACCAGGGTTGAGTGAGCACCTGCTGACACCATTGCTCACTTTCGATGGGGTCGGGTGTTGACAGCAGCGGAGCAGCAGGGGACAGATAGTCTGGCGGCTCAATGATCACCTCCGTCGCTTGCTCGCCCAACGTCTCCGCAAGCCGCTGTTGCAGCGGCGTGAGATCCGCAGCCGTCATGGCAGCGGTGGGTTGTACCCAGAGCCGACGTCGCTTCGGGGCAATTTGCAGCTGGTAGCTCAGGATTTTAGGGAAGGGGGGCAATTCTAGCTCACCGGGCCAATCGCAGCGATTGCCGCAATGAATTTTTTCTGCTGCTCGCCCCCAGATTTGTGCTGTGGGACCGGGACGACCGCAGGGACAGGGATCCGGGTAGAGATGCAAGGCATCACCACTGGCGTAGCGCACCAGGGGCAAGGTGGTGTTGTAAAGATCGGTGGTGAGCAGTTGCCCCTCTATGACTTCGTAGAGACAGCGATCGCCATCCAAATGCACTCGGCCCACCTCCGGACAGCTCCAACCCGAGATCCCCGCTTCGGGGCAGCCGTATTCATTGATCACCGGGGCGCTAAAAATCTTAGAGAGCAGCGATCGCTGCTGGGCAAACAGACATTCCCCGGTGGCGATCACTGCCACCACAGACCCTAATGGTGGCGGACTCTGACAATGGTGCAGGGCGATCGCCACCTCACAGAGCCGACTGGGATAGCCCCGCACCACAACGGGTTGGGCTTGCACCATCTCCAGAAATCGGTGCAAAAACCAGTTGTCGATTGCGCCGACCAAACTTATGTCGTGCGATCGCACCGGCCCCAAACGGCTGGCCAAATTTAATACGGGTATTGTGGGCTCAAGCCCCCACCCCGCTAAACTGCGCTCTCGGGCCGCCACCCGCTGTTGATTCCAGCGATCGCCCGCAAAGTAGGTAAAGGACTCCCCCTCAGTACCACTGCTCTGCCCGCGATAGACCCCATCAGTGGCATCCGCTAAAAACTGGCCCGGATGGGCTCGCAGTTCTGCCTGGGTGAGCGGTGACAAACGGGTAAAGGCGGCGGGCCAATTTGCCGCCAATTTCCCAGTTGGCTCCAGCAAATCTGCGGCTCGAAAGCGCGCTTGATTTCCAGGTGCCCGCGCGGCAGCTTGGAGCACAACGGCCAGTTGAGCGGGGAAGCGATGAGGCGGAGTCGAGGGGGCCGGCATTGGGGATTTAACGAACGAAAAGCATCATCTTAATAGAACCTGAATTCTAGATCAGCAAACGGTACGAAAGCCTATGAAACTCAACGAAATCACCAATACTGGCTCCGGTATTGCCGAAGCCCGTCGGGAGCCCTCTCCCCCTCAGCGGGAGGTGTCGGGGGGCTGAACCCCTGACAACCGGGTTTGGCATCGAGATTTCAGTACTCCCGAGGAATACGATAGCTTCGTTTAACCGAAACTCAAATTAATACCGTATTGACGAGATGGGTTCAGTGTGAGTTTGAGCCATCTGAGCAACTGTCCCGCAAGCGGGCAGTTGCTATTGCCTTTCACCGTTACAGTTAAGATGACTACTGTAGGACGAAGGAGTAAGACCACTCTGTCATGACTGGCTGTCACCCCTAACAATGACAATCTATACATCTAGACCCAAAATCCCCCCTTCCCCCTTAGAAAAAGGGGGGTGACGCCGCAAGCGGCTAGGAGAGTTTACCTGAGCAGGATTTGACAGTAGAACCCCCTTGCTAAGGGGGTCGGCGTAGCCGGGGGGATTCCGCCCGCTTCGCTGCAAATGCATGAACCCTATCTATTTTCAGAGCAATCGATGAATACCCCCTTGCAAGCCCTTCCGGAGATTTGGTCCCGTGCCGCCGCCCAGTATGGTGATGTCATTGCGGTTCATGATCCCCATCGCAGCCCGGAAATCAAGCTCACCTATCAAGAACTCGTCGCCCAGATTGAGCAGTTTGCCACAGCACTCCAGCAGTTGGGAGTGCATCCCGGTGGCAAGGTTGCCTTGTTTGCCGACAATAGCCCCCACTGGCTGGTGGCCGATCAGGGCGTAATGAAAACGGGGGCCGCCAATGTCGTCCGCTCCGCCCAAGCCGAACGCCTGGAGTTGCTCTACATCTATGGGGATAGCGATAGCACCTGCTTGATTGTCGAAGATCTCAAAACCCTGGCGAAACTGCGCCCCGAGCTCGACGATTGCCCCATTGAATTTGTCATCTTGCTCTCGGATGAGACCCCCGAGCCGACCGAACCCCTCAAAATTCTCAACTTTAGCCAGGTTCTGGAGCTGGGCAACGCGCACCCTTGGCAACCCGTGACGATTGCCCCCGCCGACCTAGCAACGTTGATCTACACCTCGGGTACCACGGGCAAACCCAAGGGTGTGATGCTCTCCCATGGCAACCTGCTGCACCAAGTCACCGGAATTCGCACCGTGATCCATCCCCGGGCCGGCGATCGCGTTTTGAGCATCTTGCCCAGTTGGCATTCCTATGAGCGCAGCGTCGAATATTTCCTCTTTGCCCAAGGGGCGAGCCAGACCTATACCAGCATTCGCCACTTCAAGAAAGATCTAACCTGGGTCAAGCCCCATTTCATGGTGGGGGTGCCACGCCTCTGGGAATCAATCTATGAAGGCGTGCAAAAAAACTTCCGGGAACAGCCGCCAAGCAAGCAAAAGTTGGTCGAGCGCTTCTTGAAACTCTCGGAGAAATACATTAAAGCCAAACGCATTGCCGAGAATTTAGAAATTGAGCGTCCCAACCCGAGCAGTGGTGAACGACTCAAAGCTCGCATTAAAGCCGCCCTGTTTTATCCGTTGCATCAATTGGGCGATCGCCTGGTCTACAGCAAAGTCCGGGCAGCCACTGGCGGTTCAGTGGAATATTTTGTCAGTGGCGGGGGCTCCCTAGCACGACATCTGGATCTGTTCTACGAAATTGTCAAGATTCCGATCATTGTCGGCTACGGGCTCACAGAAACCGCGCCGGTCGTTACGGTGCGCGATCGCAGCCGCAATCTCCGTGGCTCCTCCGGGCAACCCCTGCCCCAAACCGAGGTAAAAATCGTCGATCTCAATACTCGCGCGCCCGTTCCCGAAGGCCAAAAGGGTTTGGTGCTCCTCCGGGGTCCCCAGATTATGCAGGGCTACTACAACAAGCCCGAAGCGACCACCAAGGCAATCGACCCCGAAGGCTGGTTTGACAGTGGTGATATTGGCTTGCTCACCCATGGCAACAACCTGGTGATCACCGGACGTGCCAAGGATACGATCGTCCTTAGCAATGGCGAGAATATTGAACCCCAACCCCTCGAAGATGTCTGCGTCCAGAGCCCCTACATCGACCAAATCATGGTGGTGGGTCAAGACCAAAAGCAGCTCGGAGCCTTGATTGTGCCGAATCTTGAAGCCCTGCAGCAATGGCTCGATCGCCAACAGGTGAATCTGACTCTACCCGAGCTCGGCAGTAGTGATCATCAGGATTTAGACCATCCCACGCTCCAGGCACTGTTTGCGGCAGAACTACGCGAGCGGATCAAAGACCGCCCGGGTTATCGTCGGGATGACCAGATTGGTGTATTTCGTCTGATCCTCGACCCGTTTACGATTGAAAACGGCATGCTCACCCAGACGCTGAAAGTCCGTCGTCCTGTGGTAAGCGATCGCTATCACGCTATGATTGACGGGATGTTTAGATAAGCTGCGACCCTTTTCGCGTCCATTTTAAATTTTCAAGGAAAACCCGTATTATGAGCACTCCATTAACTGTCAAGCGTCCAATCATCCTCAAGGTGATTGTGACCTCCCGTTGGAAGGAGGAAGTCACCACGCAACTCAATACCCAGAGCGGCCAGCTCGAAAAACAAATCCAAGATGTTGAGTTACAAGGGCAACGGGCCGTCTCCGAAATTCAAAAGCAGGGCGTGGCCCTAACCAACCCCCAGGCACTCCAGCAAATTGAGTCGATCCAAAACCAAGTCAACCAACGCAAGAACGAACTCCAGCAAAAGCGCAATCAGCTTTTGCAGCAGCTTGAGCAGATCGACAAACTGCAAATGGATCAAGAAGTGGCCCAAGGCCAGCTTGAGGGCATTTGTAACGTGGCAGTGGGCGACAACCTGGTTAAGAAGCTACAGGTAGAAGTGGTGGTTCGCGATGGTGTGGTGGAAGAGATTCGCGGCGAGTTGTAAGGGCGAGCGACTCCACTCTATTCACTGAGAAGCTAAAAGCAAGGGGCTGGCGGGCTCCTTGCTTTTTTGGGCTGACGGTGATCGTTTCATACCAACGAGTCATGACGGGTTATCACCCCCAACGATGAAAACCCCCTTACCAAGGGGGTCGGCGTAGCGGGGGGGATCTCGCTAGCTTCATTTACTTGGTGCAAGAGTATTAACACTGTCTATTTTCAAAGTAAATTCAATGGGTAGCTCCCAAAATTGAGTGCATCCCAGTTTGGGAGCCCTTACCCTAAATCCCCTTCGACAAGCTCAGGGCATCGCCTCTCCCAAGATTGGGAGAGGGACGTTGAATCTTGCTCCCCTTCTCCCAATCTTGGGAGAAGGGGCTGGGAGATGAGGGCAATACTGGCAAAAGTGGGATGCTCCCCCAAAATTGGTATAACTAATGACAGCCGCTAAACACCTTTCAATTGGAGTTTTGGATAGATGATGTCCAAGTTACAGGATCGACTCAAAACCCTCAGCCCCCAACAGCTCTTAGTTTCCAGTATTGCTGGTTTAGCGATCGCAATCATCGGCGGAACCCTTTTGATCCGGGGCATTAAGATCATTTCAACGGGCTCAGTAGGGGTTCTTGAAGTAGCAGGCACCGTCGCGAAAGAGCCCCTGCCACCAGGAATGCATTGGGTTAATCCTTGGGGAAATGTAGAGATTTATTCGACCCAGATTCAAGACATCAAAGAAACCATTGAAGCGACATCAAAAGAGGGCTTGGGCTTTAATGTTGATGTCAGTTTGCAATACCATATTGCTCCGGACTATGCGACCGAAGTCTACAAGACAATCGGCAAAGATGAGCAAGAGATCGTCATTTCTCGCTTTCGTTCCATTGTTCGCATGATTACCGCTCGCTACCCAGCTGAAGCGATCTACTCCGAAAAGCGCCAAGAACTCTCAGAACAGTTACAGATTGAGTTAAAACAAAGTTTAGAGCCCTTGGGCTTCGTTCTAGATGGTGTGTTTATTCGAGAAGTGATGCTGCCCCCCTCATTACAGCAGGCCATTCAAGAGAAGATCAACGAAGAGCAAGCGGGTAAACAAATGGCCTTTAAGCTGGAGCAAGAGCGTCAAGAAGCAGAACGCAAACGCATTGAAGCCCAAGGGAAAGCCGATGCCCGTGAAATTTTGGCGCAGAAAACAACACCCGAAATCTTACAAATTCGCTCTCTGGAAATTTTGGAAAAATTGGTCGAGTCCGGGGATAACAAGGTGATAATTTTAGGCAGTGGGGATGACCCGAACATGCCGTTGATGCTCCGTGCGCTCAATATTGAACCCAGCCCCCAAGGCCAAGCGCAAGAGTAATATCCAGATCCAAGTTGTGTATCCCTAAAACACAATCCGCAGTAGGGGAGGGTTTAATACCAACTAGCGAACTTTTGCGTGGATTCATATCATGGTGTTGGATTTCCTATCGTCAACCCAACCTAGAAAATTCAACGATCTAACGTGAGTTCTGGATAAGCAAACATCGCGAAAGACTCTAACATTCAACACAATCCACAATACTGGCTCCGATATTGCCGGAGCCTGAGGGGGCAATCTCCCCCTCAGCGGGAGGTGTCGGGGGGCTGGACCCCTGACAACCGGGTTTGACATCGAGCTTTTAGTGTTTTGAGGAATGCAATTGTTTCGCTTAACCAAAACTCACGTGATCTAGCGCGATCGCCAATTTCTGACAGAGCGATCGGAACGATTCAGCAACGGTTTTTCCGGCAGTATCAATGACAATGCAAGACGAATTCCAGGGTTGATAGTCCCGCTGCACCACATCCTGCCAGCTCGGCAGTTTCAAGTTGGGAATCGTAGACCGACGAGTTTCAATTCGAGTTCGATGTTCTGCGGCATCAGCGCAAACAATTTGGATATTCTCAAAACGAGCATCAGATTGTTTGGCGACGCTCTCCCAAGCGTGACGTGTCAGGGCGATGGAGTTACAGGAATCTGCCACCACAGAGAGCCCCAATCGCAAATTGTCTTGGGCCAGGCGATAGGCCAGTTCATAGCCTTCCCCTTCGACCTGCCAAGCACAGAAATCGCGTAAACTTTGCTCAATCGTATCAATTCGCAGATAGGCGGCACCAGTTTGAGTCGCCAGCTTCTGCGCCAATGTGGTTTTACCTGTACCCGGTAAACCCGAGAAGATGAATAATGTTGTTTGAGGATAGTGGGTGGACAAGGTTGCTCTTTATATTCACACTCCATACCTCAATCGTAAGGCGCTTTGTTGCGAGATGACCCTTCCGCTCACCAGTCAACAGATTAAACAACAAGCCCAAGCCTTGGGCTTTCACAAAGTCGGTATCGCTGCCGTTGACCCCACCGCTGTTGGGGATGACGACCAAGCGATCGCCCATCTGCAACAGTGGCTGGCGGCGGGCTATCAAGCCGAGATGGACTGGATGACCAGCCCCAAACGCCAAGACATTGAGCAATGCTTACCGGGCGTGAAATCAGTGATTGCCCTAGCGCTCAACTATTACACGCCCCATGAACATCGTGATGATCCGGCGATCGCCAAGATCTCCCGCTACGGCTGGGGACGCGACTACCACCGCATTTTGCACAAGAAGCTCAAAGCCTTGACCCAATGGCTCCAAGTGCAAGCCCCCGAGCACACCGCCAAATATTATGCCGACACCGGCCCGGTACAAGATAAAGTCTGGGCCCAGCGGGCGGGCTTGGGCTGGATCGCCAAAAACAGCAATGTGATCACGCGGGAATACGGCAGTTGGGTCTTCTTGGGGGAGGTATTGACGACGCTGGAGTTGGCGAGCGATCGCCCCCATAGCCAGCATTGCGGCACCTGTACCCGCTGCCTGGACGCCTGCCCCACCCAGGCGATCCGCGAACCCTTTGTGGTTGATGCCAACCGTTGCATTGCTTACCATACGATTGAAAATCGCGCTGCGACCCTGCCCCCCGATCTCAACCTGGACAACTGGGTGGCAGGCTGTGATATCTGCCAAGATGTTTGCCCCTGGAATCAACGCTTTGCCCAGGAAACAGATGAGGCAGGGTTTCAACCCTACCCCGAGAACCTAGCCCCCCCCCTCAGTGAACTCACCGAGCTGGATGAAACCACCTGGGACAAGCGGTTTCGCGCCTCGGCACTGCGGCGGATCAAACCCCATATGTGGCGACGAAATGCCCGTGCTAACTTAGACAGGAATGCTGCTCACGGAGGCGAAGGCAAAGGCGAATGACGCCGCATCTCCCCATTGTGTTGTTTGATTTTGACGGAACGATCGCCGATACCCATGGGGTGTTTGTGGCGCTGCTTAATCGCCTGGCACCGGAGTTCGGTTACCCACCGGCCCCGCCCGAAACCGTTGCGCAATTGCAGGGGCTCACTGCCCAAGACCTGATTCGCCAGTCCCAGATTTCAGTGTTTAAAATTCCGCTGCTGCTGCGACGTCTGAAGCAAGAGCTCCATCAAGAGATGCCTCGGGTGGCGGCGATTGCCGGTATCACAACCATCCTGCGTCAACTCCACACCGAGCAGTATCAACTGGGCATTATCACCTCAAATAACATTGAAAACGTGCGTTTATTTTTAGCGCTGCACCAGCTCACCGACTGCTTTACCTGGCTCGACGCAGGTTCGACGCTCTTTGGTAAGCACCGCTTGCTCAAGCGCTTCTTGAAGCAGCACCAGCTTGAACCGGAGCGAGTGATCTATGTGGGGGATGAAACGCGGGATATTGAAGCAGCCCGTGCCAGCGGTCTGCCCATGATTAGTGTCGGTTGGGGGTTTAATGATCCTGAACTGTTGCGCCGCTATGCACCAGATCAGCTAGTAGAGCAGGCAGCGGAGTTGATTCCGGCGATCGCGGCGATCGCCCAAGCCAGACAACGACAATAGACAGTCCGATGCCCAGCGATACCAACGATGCTGTCCACACCGCTTCACTGCCCATACCGCCCCTCTGGACCGAAGCGATCGCCTGCCTTCAGTTGGCTGTGCCCCTTGCAGCGGCACAGCTTTCGGAGGCGGCGATTAGTTTTATCGACACAATGATGATGGGCTGGCTGGGGGAGCGAACCTTGGCGGCGGGGGCATTGGGTAATGTAACCTTTGTCTCGCTGCTGCTGGTGGCGACGGGTTTGATTTCAGCGACGGGAGCGCTGGGCGCAATCGCTCGGGGGCAAGGCAAGGATCGCCGTCTGGGCCAAATTAGCAGTCAGGGTCTTTGGCTGACTGCGGCGATCGCCCTGCCCATGATATTGGTGATGTTTAATCTCAAACCTGTTTGGCGTACATTGGGTCAGCCGGCCGAAGCACTTGACCTGGGCCAAGCCTACATGAGCGCGATCGCCTGGGGCTTTCCGGCAGCGGTGGGCTTTAGCGTACTTAAGAATATGGCCTCGACGGTCAACCAAACCCGCATCATCATGCAAGTGATGTTGTTGGGTATTGGCTTTAACGTTCTGGGCAACTATGTTTTGATGTTTGGCAAATGGGGCTTTCCCGAGTTGGGACTAGCCGGCTTGGGCTGGGCCAGTATGGCAGCCTTTTGGCTCAAGTTTGCGATCGTCTTGGCATGGATGCAATACCACCCCAGTTTCCGGAGCTGGCAGCTGTTTCGCTGGCAATGGCCCCAGCGATCGCTGCTGCTGGAGCTGGGTAAAATTGGCATTCCCAGTGCGGCGATCTTTGCGATTGAAACCGGTCTCTTTACCTGTGTCACCTATCTGATGGGGACGCTCGGCACCACTGAGCTGGCCGCCCATCAGATCGCTCTCCAGACAGCCGCCACCACATTTATGGTGCCGGTGGGCATTGCCTATGCCACCACTGCCCGCGTCGGCCAATATTGGGGTGGGCAGAACGCCATGGGGTCACGGCAAGCGGGCTTAGTGGGGGTCGGCTGGGGTGGGGTTTTTATGGCGCTAATGGCACTGCTGTTTTGGTTTGCGCCGCGGCCCATTGTCGGCATCTATCTGGATTTAACTGAGCCTGCCAACCAAGCCGTGATTTCCCTCACGATCACGCTGCTCAAGATCGCTGCCCTCTTCCAGATTTTCGATGGCATCCAAATTATCGCCAATGGAGCGCTGCGGGGCATTAAAGACGTGCAAATGCCCCTGTTGATCGGCTTTTGTGCCTATTGGCTGATGGGCTTGGGCAGCGGCTATTGGTGGGGACTGCATCAGCACCAAGGCGCAACCGGGCTGTGGTTCGGGTTAGTCTGGGGATTATTTGTCGCGGCGATCGCCCTCACCGGGCGCTTTTGCTGGCGGACTCGTTCTTTCGTTCCATGAAGCCCTACCAACAGATTCCCATTCAAGAGTGCCATGAGCCATTGGTTCCCATTCCCCTAGACCACTTTTCCGTGGAATCACCGCCGCCCTACCAGAAGCTAGGGGCTGAATATGGCGATCGCTCGCCTTACTTCCTTCGCGCTACGGTACTTCAGCAATTACAGCAGGCCCAGCAATTGCTTCAAGCCCAACAGCCTCAATGGCGTTTGCATCTGTTTGATGCCTATCGGCCCCTGGCGGTGCAGCAGTTCATGGTGGACTACACCTATCAGGAACTGGCTCAGACCAAAAATCTGAACCCGGCGAGTTTGTCAGCCGCCGCCCAGGAACAGCTCTGGCAGGAAGTGTTGACCTTTTGGGCTCAACCCAATGCTGACCCGGCAACCCCACCCCCCCATAGCACAGGGGCGGCGATCGACCTGACCCTGGTCAATGAACAGGGCGACCCCCTCCCCATGGGGGGGGAAATTGATGAAATCGCGCCCCATTCTTATCCGGACTATTATGCCGACGCTCAGCCCATCGAGCCGGGATATCGGTACCATCAACACCGGGAACTGCTCAATCAGGTGATGACCACGGCGGGTTTTCTGCGACATCCCAATGAATGGTGGCATTTTTCCGCAGGGGATCAATATTGGTGTTGGTTGCAAAGGCAGCGGGGGGTGGATTGTGCAGCGGCGCGGTATGGGCGGTTTGCCGCTTTGGGATGAACACTTCGTTATTAACCTGAGTTCTGGTTAAGCGCAGCGATCGTATTCCTCAAAGCACTGAAATCTCAATGTTTAACCCGGTTGTCAGGGGGCCAGCCCCCCGACACCTCCCGCTGAGGGGGAAATTGCCCCCTCAGACTCCGGCAATATCGGAGCCAGTATTATGGATTTTGCTGAGTTTCAGAGCCTTTCGCAACGTCTGTTTATCTAGAACTCACGTTAACAAGGAAAACTGCTGGATTTAGTGAAACCTACTCTCTGTAAAGCCTTTGGGTGTTTTCTTGACCAAAACTCACGTTTATTACTGCCCATTTAGCGAATTCAATCTGGCGGACTCAATTGCGGCCGATCGTCCCCGTCCGGCGTCCCCCATGGCTCCAACTCGACCGCCCAACCGGGCAACGCCCACCAGTTGACCCGGGGGCCAGGCTCCAGCCAAAAATCAAGCTGTTGAATTTCGCCATCCTCAAAGACCAGTTGCGGAAAATTAGGGGCATCCGCATCTTCCGCCTCGGTGTAGAACTGGCCCAGCAGCTCCATAATTACTCGCAAATCCCCAGTCTCTGCGTCTACGGTTAAGGTTTCTCTGCCTACGCCCGTTAGGGTGGCATCATCATAAACCAACACCCCTTCAAAGGTGTTGCCCGCTAAAGACCCGGCGGTGACGGTCACGGTAAAGCGATAGCCCACATCCCGGGCGAAAGCGGCTGGGGTGAGGTTGGGGAATAGACTCAGACTGAAGGCAGCGATTGCCGCGATTGAAGATTTCAGCATAGTTGAATGAAAACGCTGGACTGGATCTACCGTCTCATAATTTGTACCGTGATCCTCAAGCCGCATCATAAACGCCAAGCATCAAGCCATAAGTGAGGCGCTGATGAAGCGTGACAAACACTTTCTAAGAGGACAATGTCCAAGCCACTGATTACTCAATTGACGGATGCACAGGAAGCAAGACTGGTGGGCTATTGCGAGAAGTGGCAAGCAATCGCCGCTCGGACACAGTCGAGTGATCCAGAAGATATTAACGAGCAAAAATCACAAATCACGGAAATAGTCAACACTGCTTATCGGCTGAGTCACTTCCCTGAACCAGAAATTTGGTTCTACGATAATCCCTACGACGCGATCGCAAGACTCTTAGAAATTGAAGATCATCAGACCTATCTTGGCCGCAGTATTTATGATAAGTTCCAAAAAAGAGTGTTTGATCATCTCGATCATTTGATTCAGCGACAACTGGGTGAATCGTTATTTTGTCGATTACGCAACCCAACACTCCGAGTCAATGTAAGTCAAGCGGTTAACACCGCAGAATTTCGTTTTTCGCTTGGCATGGGTCATCGCGTGGCCGATCAGATCAGCAAGGATTTTGATTTTGACAATGATGCTTCAAGGTTAGTGGAATCGCTGTCTATGCCAGTAGACTGGGTTTGGCAAATCTACATGATCGACTTTTGTATCTCCGTTCTTCGCCTAGAACACGATCGCCAGAAATGGGAGGTGATTCAGGGATTGATTGAACATTGTGGTTTTCTGCTGCAATTTGAGAAGGTTTGTGTGGTCTGCGATCGCCCGAGCAAACTTTTGTTTGATCACGATAACTTACTCCATGCCGAGGGTGAACCTGCTCTACAGTTTGCGGATGGTTATGGTGTTTATGCGTTTCATGGCAGAGAAATTCCTGAAGGACGATATTGTGAGCAGGGTGAATATGTCGCGCCTGGAACCCGAGTTAAATTGACCCATACGGGAGAGTATGGAATGGTTATCCATTGCTGGGATGGCGGCGGATTTTTTGATTATTACATCGCCTTCTATGGCGACGCATTTCCGGATCAACAAACGCACTGTCAGCCCTATGTGTTTCGCTACGCGACGAGCTCTCTACAGGTTCTCGAAGAACGTTAACGTTCTTCGCAAATCACTGTATTCTCGCTCGGCTCCGTTGACTCCGACCCGATACGCAAGCGATGCCCATCGGGATCTTCAATATTCATCTCCCGCATGCCCCATTCAAAATTCGTTGGCGCTTGGCGAATGATCGCTCCGCTGGCTTGATACTCGGCATACAACGCATCCACATCATCGACGAAGATCGACATCCAAGTCCCCGCCTGGCCTTGACCGTCTTCGCAAAAAAAAATACAAACCCCATCCCGCGATACACAGGCAAAACCGGGGGGATCGCCCCAGTCCCAATCTTTTTGGAAGCCCAACACCTGAGTGTAATAGTCCAGGCTGCGAGCCAGATTCTGGACATTGAGAACGGGAGTAAGCCCGTCAAATTTGCATTTTTTGGGGCCGTTTTGGGGAGATTCTTCGGGGCGATCGCCTGCTGGGGTGGTCATGGTGGTTTCTTAAGGGGGTCAATTTAGAGCATTTGAACTAATCCTAGCATAAGATCAAGACAAATGTTCGTATTATTGCACTTGCGACTCAAACCCCGAACCCACCCCGGTCTGCGCGACGCGCGACCGCCCCTCCCAAGAGGGGATTGTGCTGAGGCATCTTCTCAGAGCAATCAGTCATGATGGGCTGTCACCCCCAATATGAAAACCCCCTTACCAAGGGGGTCGGCGCAGCCGGGGGGATCTCGCTAGCTTCACTTACTCGTTGCAAGAGTTATGAATTCTGTCTATTTTCAAAGTAATCTATTGCGCCTTCTCCCGTAGCCAGTTCTCAACCCCGTCGGCGATCGCCCCGGCCAGCTTCACTTGCTCCCGTCGGTCGGTAATCCATTCAAACTCCGTGGGGTTGATCATAAATCCCAGCTCCATCAGGATGGTGGGTGCGGCATGGGGGCGGGTGAGGGCGAGGTTATTCCAGAACACGCCGTAGGAAGGGCGATCGAGGTTCTCGACCAGATGGTTATGCAGGGAAACCGCCAGATCATGGGCTTGGGGATGATACCAAAACATGCCGATGCCGGCCGTATTGATGGCATCGCCGGAATCGGGCAGGGCATTGTAATGTACGGATAGGGCTAGGTGGGGTTGTCGCTGGGCGATTGCATCCATGCGATCGCGCAGGCTCAAGTCCACATCCGTAGTGCGGGTTAGTTGTACCGTTGCCCCCCGGCGCTCCAGTTCCTGGCGCAGCAGGTGGGAAATCTGTAAGTTTACGGCCTTTTCTGGATAGCCGTTGGGGCCGCGTGCGCCTAGTTCGGCTCCGCCATGGCCCGGATCGAGCAGAATATTAATCCCCTGGAGCCCCTCGGACGGCAGTTGGGGCGGATGACGCAGGACTAAAACCAGGGTACTGCCCTCATAGCGCACGGTATAGCCCCATTGCTGCTCAGTTTTGAGCACAAAGGTATAGTCGAGCTGGGTGGGTGTGGTCTGTTGCCAGTCCAGGCGCTGAATCAGGGGGTCGTCATCGAGCCAAATCGTGTCGGTTTGGGCGTTGGTATGGTGGAGGGTGAGCTTGAAGGTGCCATCCCCTTGGGCGATCGCGATCGGCACGGGCTCCGTCAAGGGCAGGCGAATTTCCGTCGCCCCCTCAATTTGCCGGCCGCTAAGGCTGCGGATCGTCGCTTGGGGGGGCACTGCACCCGGGAGGGGACGGGTTTCGCTGGCTTTGATCCAAGCCCCATAGGCGAGTCGCAGCCAATCCCCCTCACGCCCCGAGACGATCGCCCGCGTGCCCCGAGGCAGGGGCGTCAGGCGGGAATGGTTGGTACTGGGGCCCGTCCGGGCCACGCCCTCGGTGGCGGTCACTTCCACCACATCCCGGCTGTGGGGGGCAATCACCCGGATCTGGCCGGGGCTCTCTTGGCGAGCGGTGACGCGGTTGCTGTTTTCCGGCATCATTTCGTAGCGCACCGTGCCAATCTCAACAGGTTCAGTAGCGGTGAAGCAGCCTTGATAATGAACGATCGCGGTGACAATCGGCGCATTTTGGTCGGTCAAAATCGCACTGTTGGGGGGCAGCGCATTGCTGCGGGGTTGGGGAAACAAATTTACAACCCGACCCGCCACCTGGGCCGTGACCGTCATCTCGGCGGGGGCGGCGGCACTCAAGCAAATCGGCTCATGCACCAGACGGGTCAGGTCGGTTTGGGGCACCACTGAACCCGTGATAAAGTTTCGGGTCGTGGGAATCGACTGAAGACGCGGATTGCGGGTAACGGTTAGGGTTTGACGCTGGTTGCCCTGCTCGATTACAAAGCGATTGGGGCCCATCTGTAACCAAAAGCTGGGGGCAAAATGCCCAGCATTGCTCTGCTCAACCGCTCTGCCATTAATCGTCACGGGGCCAGATCCCGTGCCAATAATAAAAATCTGGCCACTGATCGTCTGATGCCCAGCGGGAGGGTAGGCAATGAAGAGGTTCTGGTTTTGTGCGTTAGCGATTTCAGGTGCTGCTGTCATCAGGCCGATCGCTCCTGCTACAGTTCCTGCGAGCATCCAGTTCAAACCCAAGTGTTTCATAAAGATCTTAGTCGCTTGCAAAGTCTTCTAATTTGTATCGCATTCTGGTGGCGGCGGAGCATTTAAAGCTATTCCGGATTCCCGCTGCCATTTCGAGAGGAGTGATACACTCAGTCAATATTAGGGCGCGTCATCAATTAATCTCAGAAGCCTGACGGGACAAGCGATAGAGCGCCCGACCCCAAAAAACAGGAAAAGGGGCTGTAAGCTAGACGCAGCAATAGTTTGAAATCTAAATGATGACAGCCCCTAAAACCAGCAAACTCACCTAACCTGTCCCAACCGTTCCTAAACGCCTCACTTGCCATGTTGAAATTCTTAAGCAATGTTCTCGCCAGTATTGTCGGGACGCTGATCGCCCTGGGAGCCCTCTCGGTGCTGGGAGGGGTGCTGGTGGGGGCGCTGCTGGCGGTCTCGCTGGTGGCCGAGGAGGAAGAGGACTCGGTGGGCGATCGCTCCGTCCTGGTCATGGATTTATCGGCTCCGGTGCAGGATGTACAGACGATTTCCACGGTTTCGGAAGCGATCGTCGAGGAAGCTGACCTCTTGAATCTGCGCCAGACGGTTGCCACCCTGGAGGCTGCGGCTGAAGACGATCGCATTGTTGCCCTCTTTTTGGATGGTAGTTGGGGCGGTGGCAATACCGGCTATGCGGTGCTCAAGGAACTGCGCCCCGCCCTGGAGGCCTTTAAAGCCGCCGAGAAACCGATCATTGCCTATGATGTGAGCTGGACCGAACGGGAATATTACCTGGGCTCGATCGCCGATGAGATTTTTATTCATCCCCTCGGGCTGATGGAACTGGATGGCTTGGGGGCTGAGCAGTTGTTTATGGCCCAAGCCCTGGAAAAGTTTGGCGTGGGCGTGCAGGTGATTCGGGCAGGAGCCTACAAGGCCGCTGTCGAGCCCTTTATTGCCGAAGAATTTAGCCCGGAAAATCGCGACCAACTCACCGCCTTGCTCCAAGATCTTTGGCAAGAGTTTCTTAAGGTCACGGCGGCAGGGCGGGGCAAGACGCCGAGCCAATTGCAGCAGGTGGCCGACAGCAAGGGGGTGCTGCTGCCCCAAGAGGCAAAAGACAGCGGCTTGGTGGACAAGGAAGCCTATTACGACGAAGTGGCGGCGCGTCTGCGGGAGCTGACTGAAGAAGAGGAAGAGGGCGATCGCGCCTTCCGTCAGGTGAGTCTGGAGTCTTACCATGCCCTAGAACTCTGGGATGAGGACAGTGGCTCAGGCGGTACGATCGCCCTGCTCTACGCTGCCGGGGAAATCGTCTACGGCGAGGGGGATATTGAGCAGATTGGCAGCGATCGCCTGCGCGACCAACTGCGCGACCTGCGGCAGGATGAAGACATCAAGGCGGTGGTCTTGCGGATCGACAGCCCCGGCGGGAGCGCTACCGCCTCAGAAATTATTCTGCGGGAGTTAAAGCTGCTCCAAGCCGAAAAACCGGTGATCGTCTCGATGGGCAATGTGGCAGCGTCTGGGGGCTATTGGATCGCCACGGGCTCCGATCGGATTTTTGCCCAAGCCAATACGATTACGGGCTCGATTGGTGTGTTTGGTTTAGTCCCTAACATTGGTGAGCTGGGCAATAAGAATGGCTTCACCTGGGATGTGGTCAAGACTGCTCCCTTTGCGGATGCCGAGACGCTGGCCCGCCCGAAAACCGAGGCGGAGTTGGAGCGCTATCAGGCGATCGTGGATGATATTTACAACAAGTTCCTCAAAAAGGTGGCGGAGTCGCGGGAGCTACCACGTCAGAAGGTGGCGGAGATTGCCCAGGGTCGAGTTTGGTCAGGGGTAGCGGCGAAAAAGGTGGGCCTAGTGGATGAGATTGGTGGGCTGGAGGCGGCGATCGCCTATGCCGCAGAGGCGGCCGAACTGGGCGACAATTGGCAGGTGGAAGAATATCAAAATGAAGTAACAATTGAGGAGTTATTGTTGCGCACGTTTGCGATCGAACAGGATACGCCGATCGCGCTGCAATGGCATCAGCTTCAAGAAAAGATTAAGCTCTTTCATCTCCTCAATGATCCCCGTGAAGTGTATGCCCTATGGCCGGTGGAGTTGGCGATCGATTAGTCGGGATTGTATCCATATTTTATCCGTATTTTATCCATGGATGGGATTGAGTCCCATTCCCTATAGTCCCAGCAAAATATACATGGGAGAAAGGCTGTTTCAGTTTTGATAACCGCTTTGATTTGGGTCGGGGCGATCGCTACAATCTTCTAGGATTTGTTAATCCAACGTGAGTTCTGGGTAAACAGACATTGCGAAAGACGCTAAAACTCAGCAGAATCAACGATACTGGCTCCGATATTGCCGGAGTCTGAGGGGGCAATGTCCCCCTCAGCGGAAGGTGTCGGGGGGCTGCCCCCCTGACAACCGGGTTTGACATCGAGATTTCAATGCTTTGAGGAATGCGATAACTTCGCTTAACAGAAACTCACGTTAATCCAATTACAAAGCACCTTGTTAGAAGCGAATCACAGATGAGCAATACGCCGACCTTTATTCATGAATTGACAGCCGCATTCGAAGCGGACAAATATGAAATCACCCCGAACCCGGTGTTTGGTGAGAGCGGCATCACCGCAACGACCTACGCCCGCAACAAAAATCTGCATTATGTCATCTTCGATCTCTCCGCAACGGCCGGTGGGGATCTAGACAAAATTGGCGCGGCCCATACAGCGGCTTGTGAGTGGGTTGATTCGTCTTACAAAACGCCCAAGTCTTTGCGGCTTCAGCCGCCGGTCACGCAGACGGTCTTTGTAACGGCGGACGCCTTTACCCGCGAGCAGCAGGAACAAGTGGTGACGATGCTCAATCAGATTGACCCCAATCAAGGGGGTGAAATCCGTCATTCTGCCTTGGTGGATCTCGTTCGCAAGGTGACCGTACCGCTCAAGGATACCCAGGCTTACGCGGCCATTCCCCAGCAAAAATCACAGATGCGCCTGGAGAAATACACGGAGCAGATCTTGGGCGAAGCAGCAGCACCCGCTCCAGGAGAGGAGGCTGACTCGCTCCGCCCGAGCACCAAAACGCCAATGCCACCGGCTTGGGCTTGGTTTTTTATTGTGGTGAATGTGTTGATGATTGGCTTGCGCGGGGCGATTCCGTCGGCATTAGGTGTGGGCGCAGCAACCTGGTCTTATCAGATTTCTATTCAACGGGATCAGCCAGTGGGCGGTCGGATTGGCAAATGTGTGGGGATTACGCTCGGCGCATGGGCGATTATGATCGGGATAACCGTGTTTTTCCGGGGTCTTTTGGGCGGCTGATCCGTTGCTGAGTACTCATGCTTTTGTCTGGCATGGATACACTTCTTTTTGGTGGGTTTGGGGGTAAGGGGGTGATCGCCTTATACCCTGACAGATGCATCGTGCTCTGGTTGGGCCAGTCAAGAATTGTTTGAGGATAGAAAGGCTTAACACGCCCCAGTTGCTAAACTGGGCTCAGTAAACCATCCTGGCTAAGGGCACGATTCAGAGAAAGTAATGCCGCTGACGTTTGAGGATTATCAAAAAACGATCGCCCGTATTTATCAAACGACGTCCTCTGACCCAGAACCGTCGGTAGTCAATGGAACAGGTTTTTTGGTGTCATCGCAATATTTGCTGACCTGTGCCCATGTGGTGACTGCGGCCTTGGATTTGCAACCCGAAAATCTGCTCACTAAACCGACAACACCGATTGTCATTGATTTTCCGATCGCACCGGGTTGTCCCCAGCGCCATGCCACGGTTGTTGTGTGGCAGCCCTGTCTCGACTATTTTCGGTCAGAGCTGGTCAACGCTAAGCGGGGTGAAGATATTTGCCCTTTTGCAACTTGACAAACCCATTGCCTCAATCCAGCCCATTCCCATCAAGGCGATCGCCGCCACCCATGCTCAATCCTTTAGCGTTTATGGATTCCCTAGCATCAATGGGCTCTCGACCCAAGGCTTATTCGGCGCGAAACTAGCCAACGACTGGTTTCAGCTCCAAGTGACCCAAGCTTGGCCGGAGGTTGTGGGCGGATTTAGTGGTGCGCCGCTGTGGCATGACGAGAACGGCATGATCATGGGCATGATGGTAGCCTCAAATTATGAGCATCAAGCCTACGCGATCGCCGCCAGCAGCCTTTACAACGTTTGGCATAAGCAAGGACAACTCCTGGAATTGTTGACGGGGTTGGATGGGTCACTGCTTGAGTCTGCTTACCGCTATTGTCGCCAGCAACAGCCCAACTGGACAACGGAGTTACCCCAAGATCTATCGGACGCGATCGCCGATCTCTATAAAATGGATGAAGGGCAGGATTCTCCCGCACAGTTGGTGAATTTTGTGGTGTACTTGTTGGTCGATGAAACAGTATTAGAAACTCAAAAAAATCACCTGCGACAATGGGCGAGAGATGTAGCGGGTGTAACCGATGAAGAAACTGCTAAACGGTGCGATCGCCTCCGCTCCAATCGAGCTTCGGCGGATATTATTGGGCGAGCAGAGACCCATATTCGGGAGCCTCAGGCAATGTTGGGGATGCCTGAGCCAATTGTAGTGGAGAGTGACAAAGGTTTATCTGATAGAAACTCTGAAAGACTTTCTCCGCTACAACCAGATTTAGAGCTTCCGGGAGGAACTATTCCACTCGAATCGCCTTTTTATATGGGGCGACCGCCTATTGAGGAACTATGTTATAGAGAAATCCAAAAGCCTGGCTCTTTACTTCGGATAAAAGCACCTCAACAAATGGGTAAGACTTCTTTGTTGCAGAGGATTTTAAGTCGGGCTCGGCAATTAAAATCCAATATTGTTTTAGTCGATTTCCAGATAGCCGATCCCAACATTTTTGAGGATATACACAAGTTTTTATTTTGGCTTTGTGCTTATGTTTATCGTCAGCTCGACTTTCCAGAAGCTAGCCTCAAAGAATATTGGGATGAGGAGATTGGCGCTAAGGTGTCCTGCATATTTTTTTTTGAGAACTATATCTTGAAAAATATTCCAGGACGACTCGTTTTATCTTTTGATGAGGTAGATGTAGTTCTTTCGCACCCCGAAATTGCTCAAGAGTTCTTTCCTTTGCTAAGGTTTTGGTATGAACAGGCAAAGTTGCGTGAGCAGTTCCGAAAGCTATCTATTGTTATTATCCAATCAGCAGAATTATTTGTTCCTCGCAACCCAGAATATTCCCCTTTTAATGTAGGTTTATCAGTGGAGTTATCATACTTCAGTTTAGGACAAGTTATTGAACTTGCTCAGCGCCATGGTTTGAACTGGGGAGAGCAAGAGGCTGCTGTACTGAATGATATGGTGGGAGGGCACCCTTACTTAATACATTCGGCGCTATATCACATCGCTAGTGGTGAAATGACCCTGGAAAAAATCTTAGCAAATGCACCAACAGAATTTGGAATCTACCGTTACCATTTACAGCAACTCTTTTTCGATTTAAACCAGTTTCCAGAGCTAGCTCAAGCTGCATTGTCTGTTATGGAAAGTTCAGAGCCAGTTTCTTTGAAGCCATCGATAGCTTATAAACTTAAAGCCATGGGAATTATTGCCATCAAGGGAAGTATAGCTGTTCCTAAAAACAAATTATATCGAGAGTATTTATGTAATCATTTGATGCGTCCGTAGCTTGAGATTCCACTTGATAACGAATTTTGAAATTAGAACTGCAGATCAAAAAGTGAGGGCTGAACGGAGTCGAAGCCCAGCTCTCAGGGCTAAATTTCATCTATAGCTTAACTTTCTTGATTTGGTAGCACTAGGCTAAAGACCCGACCCATCCAGAAACTCGCGAATTTCACGATCGCTCAGCGCACAACTCTGCGCCACTTTGGGTTTTTGAACCTCCGCTTTGGCACAGTCACTCAACGCCGCCTTTACAAGAGAATTCGTTCCCGCCTGCTGCTGTTTTAGGGCAGAGAGTTGCTGCTCCAGGCTCTCGATGCGATCGACCAGTGTGCGAATCACTGCCGCCTCAGAATCGGGTAACTTGCCATGCTCCAACGGGTTAATCCGCACCCCTGAGCGATAGACCAGCCGTCCCGGTACCCCAACCACCGTACAGTCAGAGGGCACATCCCGCAGCACCACCGAGCCCGCGCCAATGCGGACATTGTTGCCGATGAGTAAATTCCCCAACACCTTGGCACCCGCACCAACGACCACATTCTCACCGAGCGTCGGATGGCGCTTGCCCGTTTCTTTGCCCGTGCCCCCGAGGGTCACGCCCTGATAAATCAGGCAATAGTCCCCGACGATCGCCGTTTCGCCAATCACCACACCCATGCCATGGTCAATAAATACCCCCCGACCGATCACCGCACCGGGGTGAATCTCAATGCCGGTTAGGCCGCGCGCCAAATGGGAGAGGAGACGGGGCAGGAGGGGAATCCCCAAGTGATAGAGCCAATGGGCCAGACGATGAAACAGGAGCACTTGCAGCCCCGGATAACAGAGCAGCACCTCTAACCAATTGCGCGCAGCAGGGTCGCGCTCAAAGATGATCCGGAAGTCTGCAAGGAGGATAGATAGCACGGTTCTCTTAAAATTTAGGTAATGCAAATTTTTACCTATCTTAACGCCTGGGTGGATTAGGCAGATGAGAAGGCACGGAGGGGAAAACCGTCGGCTTCGGATGGGTCATGGTGTAAAAGACCGGGTAAATCTACACTAGGTTAATCAAGAGCAAACCCTGTCTCTGGGATTGCCAAGAAACCCAGTGCACCGATCGCCAAGACCCCGAACCCACCCCGGTCGTCGCTGCGCGAGAGAGCCCCTCCCGAGAGGGGATATTCTGTCTGTCTCCTTGCCCCTTTATCTTTTCCCCCTTTCCCCCAACACCCATGACCGCTGTTGCTGTCCACAACGTCCAGAAAATCTACGATAAGACTCCTGTTGTTAACGACCTTTCCTTCGAGATCCCCCGAGGCGAAATGTTTGGTCTGCTTGGCCCTAACGGGGCAGGCAAATCCACCACGATCCGCATGTTAATTACGCTCACACGACCGACCCACGGCGAAATTCGGGTGGCGGGTTATGATGTGCGCCGCCAAGCGGCCCAAGTCAAGCGGGCGATCGGCGTGGTGCTGCAACAGGTCAGCGTTGATATTGACCTCACCGTTTGGGAGAACCTGGAGTTCCATGGGCGGCTGCACCATATCCCCAACCCCGAGCGGCAGCGCCGTATCGATCGCTGGCTCGGCTATGTGGGCTTGAGTGAGCGGCGGGGCGATCGCGTCAAAACCCTCTCCGGTGGTATGAAGCGACGGTTGCAAATTGCCCGAGCCCTGCTCCATGAACCAGAAATTTTGTTTCTGGATGAACCCACTGTCGGCCTGGATCCCCAAAACCGCCGCCGCCTCTGGGAGATCATTCAAGATCTCAACCAGCAGGGCATGACCATGCTGCTGACCACCCATTACATGGAAGAGGTGGAATTTTTGTGCGATCGCATCGGCATTATGGATGCGGGAACCTTGATTGAGCTGGGCACCCTGGCGGAGTTTAAGGCTAAGCATGGGGCAGCGGTTGTGATTGAGTCGCGGGGCGATCGCTTCACCTCGGAGTTTTTCCCCACCCTCAACGCCGCCAATGCCCAGATTGAAACGGCCCGCGATCGCACGGGCATGATGAGCCGTGAGAGTAACCTCGAAGACATTTTTGTGAAGCTGACGGGTCATCAACTGGATTGATCCGCAGGAAACCCCATGCCACGTGCTGCGTCCGATCCCTACCTTGTCGCCAAAATTGAAGCGATCTTGTACCTCAAGGGTCAAGCCTTGCCCGTCGGGGCGATCGCCGAACTGGCCGGCTGTCGGCGCAAGTCCGCCCAAACCGCGCTGCTCCAGCTCATGGACGACTATGCCCAGCGGGACGGGGCATTGGAAATTGTCGAGACGCCCGGTGGCTACAGCTTACAACTCAAAGCACAATTTCAAGATCTGCTGCAAAATCTGGTGCCCGCCGAGCTCAAACTTGGCGCATTGCGAACCTTGGCGGTGATCGCCCTCAAATCCCCTTTGGTGCAAACGGAACTGATCGATCTCCGTGGTAGCACCGCCTACCAGCACGTTCCGGAACTCGTCGAGTTGGGTTTTGTGCGCAAGCGTCGGCAAACAGAGGGGCGATCATTCTTGCTGGAGGTAACGCCCAAGTTTCACCAATATTTCGAGATCGACGAGCTCTCAGAGATCATTGCCCAATATAAAACCGAAACGGACGAGTCTTCCCTAGAGAGTCCCGATATTGCCAGCGTTGCACCAGAGTCAAGCCCGACTGATGACACGCCCTAAACCCAATAGACTTCAGCCGTTCAAACTCTGCACCGTATATCTAGACCCGAGATCCCCCATTCCCCCCTTGTTCTAATCCTGTAGGGGTTTCGCAGAACCCGCTTACAGCCAGGATCTTGTGAACGCATTTTTGAGGACTCAACCGCCGAATCCTAGCAAAATCAAGGGAGTGGTTTAAAACCCCTACAAGGTTAGCCCTTGTTAAGGGGGGTGATGCCGCTGAAGCGGCTGGGATAGCTTGCTTGAACAGGGTTTGACAGCAGAACCCCCTTATCCAAGGGGGTCGGCGCAGCCGGGGGGATCTCGCAAACCATGCGACTCGGTGCTGACCAAGATTCTCGGTGTCGACTCAACAGATTCAGGCTGAGCAATGGCTGCCTGAAAGCCTATGTTGTGCCCGATTGGCGTTTCATCGACTTAGCACGTGCCTTGGGGTTCCGACGCTGACGTTGGTTGCGGTTGAGCTTATAGAAAATCCGGGTGATCATATCTCGATGCTCTTCATTGAGAAAGGGATCTTGGCGCAGGATGTCGAGAATTTGATGCTCTCGGATGGTCAGTTCTGTAACGCTATGGATTTTGCTGTAAATCTCGTAGAGCGTTTCACTAATTTGGGGGGGATGATTGAGGGTATGGTAATTTAGCATTGCACCGACTCCGTGTTCCTGTTGAGAATTTAACCTTGTCTTATCCGTAAATTTAGCGAGCAGTTGTGAAAAACTTGTGAAGGTGAGCCCTGAATTTCCATAAGAATCGGGAAAATACTTAAGTAATGCTAGCCTTGATATTTTGTTGTCTCATAAAGTAGTACAGGCGACTGCTAAGAGCGCAAGACTACAGTTCCTTGGTAAAACACCACAAACTGCAAACGCAAGGGTCCTGCCGTTTGGGTGTCGTCGAGGGCGATCGCCTGAATTTGATCAAACGGAGAATCCAGTCGGCCCAGGGCTTTAAGGAACGTAACAAAGTCCTCAACCCCACCATCCCCAATCAAAACCTCCCCCACAACCGCCCGTCGTGCCTGAAATTGAGCCACGGCAATCAGGTTGCGCAGACGCTCCCGCAGCTCAGCATTCGACGGGCGCTGGGGGCTGTCAAAGGAAATTTCGGCGAGCACATCCCCTTGGGCAAAGACCTGCTCATTGAGTGTCACATCGGCAAATACACGCACCGTTTCTCCAGTGATAATGTCGGAATGGCTGTTCGCAACGTAGTTGCCAGCAGAGCGAATCCGAACGACATACTGTTGACCCTCTTGAATTTGGGTGATCAAGCGCTTCACCTCGGCTTGGCTAATCGCCACAACCTCTTCCATAAAATTGCCCGTATAAGCGGGATGCGTCAGCAAAATCGCCCGCTGGTTAGCGGCTTGCAATAAAGTATCAATGGCGCTCCGTGCGGCTTCAGTGTTGCCAGCAATAAACGCACCTCGACTGAGCACTTGACCCTGAATAATCGCAAATTCACCCCGCTCAAGGCGTCTTTGAATCTCTCGGAGATCATCAATTTCGCTTTGCAGTAGACTGAGCGCCTGGGCAAGGGCCACCAACTCTACCTCCTGCACTTCTAGACTCTGATTGCGCTTGCTCACCTCAAACCGCAACTGCTGCTCACGACCCTGAAGCGACTTCACCTGAAATTCACTCTGACGCAGTTGGCTATCCTGGCTAGCAATCTGCTCATCCCGCTGACGAACTTGGGCTTGTAGCTCAGGAATTTGCCTCAGCAAACGCTGCCGCTGTTGCCGGAGGGCTTCGACTTCACGACGCAGGCGACCGGCCTGGAGCGTCATACTGCGGTAACGGCTTTGGACTTGCTTGAAGTCTTGCTCGACGCTGAGTTTCTCTCGGCTGACCTGATTGAATTCTTGATCAATCTGTTCCTTTTCGGTGCTGATCGCCCCGAGTTCCTCCTTGGCAATGCGCAGTTGCCGTTGGATGCCATCAAGGCGAAACACGCCATCCCGGAGGGCTTCACTCAAAGCAAAGAGTAGCCCCAGCGTTGAGGCGGAAATAAACGTGCCGGTGAGAATGGCCACTAAGGTCGCCGTTTTTTTGGGGCGGAGGTTAAATAAGCGTAACCGGGCTCTGCCGACTTTGGTGCCGACGCGATCGCCCACGACTGCCAAGAGCCCCCCCAAAAAGAGGACAGCCAATATCAAGATGTAGGCGCTAGTCATGCCAACTTACCCTTAGAGTCCGGTTGCAATCCAGTACGAAGGATACGTTAACATCAGTTTGCAATTTAGGGCATGTCATCATTTAAAGCCAGAAGCCTGATGGGACAAGGGACAGAGCGCCCGACCCAAAAAGCAGAAAAAGGGGCTGTAAGCCAGTCACAGTAAGAGTTTGAAATCTAAATGATGACAGCCCCTAGGGCGTGTTGTCTTTGCCGGATGAAACGAGCGCGCCTTTAGGTAAATTGTTGACTGAGCACCACTGGATTATGGACGGTGATTTTTTTCTTATGAATCGAAATCATCTCCTCCTGCCGGAGATCGCCGAGTAAGCGAGTGACCGTCACACGGGTTGAGCCGATCGCCTCAGCAATGGCCTGGTGTGAGAGCTTGAGGTCAATGCGAATGCCGCTATTCGTCGGGATACCAAAGTCCCGGCAGAGAATCAATAAAAAGCTCACCAGCCGCGAGCCCATATCCCGGTGGGCCAGCGTCTCAATCATCATCTCAGTTTGCAAAATCCGGGAGGAGAGCCCCTGCAACATGAGCAAGGAGAGTTCCGGGTTTTCCTTGAGCGCTTTCTGAACATGCTCAATGGGCGCAGACATCAGCTCAACGGGTGTAAAGGCCACCGCATGGTAAAAGCGATCGGAGCGCTGCCCTGTGATCAAAGAGAGTACGCCAAAAACACTATTTTCACGCAAGAGCGCCACCGTAATTTCTTCCCCCGCTTCATAGACACGGGAGAGCTTGACAGCACCTTTAACCAAAAAATAGACCCGCTCCGCCGGATCACCAGGGAAAAAGATGGTCTTGCCCCGCTCAAAACTTTCAACAACCGGGGGAAAAGCACCGCTGCCCACTTGACGAAAGACCGTTGCGAGCGAGATTTCCTGCGGGAAAGATACGTCCATTAATTTAGATCAGGGCTCATTTCAAAATTTCTTTAATTTACCATGCCGATCTAGCGATCGGCGAATCTCATGGATGCAGAATGGCCTAATTCGCAATCTGCCAACCGACTTAATTCGATTTAGGGCATGTCATCAGTTAAAGCCAGAAGCCTTACAGGACAAGAGATAGAGCGCCCGACCCAACAAATAGGAAAGGGGCTGTAAGCCAGTCAAATCGTTTAAGGTCTAACGGAGGACAGCCCCTAAGGGGATGGGTTGGCAGTCCAAGCCGGCAGCTTAACCACATAGCGATAGCCCTCCTGAGGCGTCGTCCTTAAGCTCAAGCGACCTTGGTGCAAGCTGAGCAACTCACAGCAGAGCAAGAGGCGGCAAACATTAGGCGTACTGACCAAACTTGCGGTTTGCAGGGATTGAGCTTGCAACGTATCCAGAATCGTCAGCACGATGGGATATCGATCGAGCCAGGGGTGCAGCAATAACGGAATTTGAGACTGGAGGGGTTGGGGATCAAATTCAAAGGTCGGGCGATAGGCAGTGAGTTGCGGATGGGTGGCCCAGATGTTGAGCTGGATTTCTTCTTTGCCGAGCTCGGGTGTATCCGACAAATTCCCAGACCAGGCCAGATGCAGATAAACTTGACTCCCCGGATTCAACATATTGAGCAGGCTATGGAGCAAATGATAGATCGCCGGGATGATCTGATCTTTATCGAGTAACCAGAGACGATTACCCGGTTCTACCGAGAGCTGAAGGGTATGATTTTGGGCTTGAGTGATGCCTTCTAGTTGCTGGATCACTTGACGCGTTAGCATTTCCGCATCGGTGCTGTTGACGTCGAGGGGGCGATGCTCTTGCTCAATGAGGGTGCCAAGTCCCATCATTTCCTCGGTCGCCATGAGGAGTTGTTCCCCACTCTGGCCGATGATGCGTAAGTATTCTGCTTGTTTCTCGGCAAGCCGTCCATAAACCTGTTGCTCTAACACCCGCGTCATACCCATGATCGAGGTTAGGGGCGTCCGCAACTCATAGGCGAGTTCCTGGAGCAGTTTCACCATGAGGGGTTTATGCAAGGCTGTTGGGGGGGGAAGATTGCGCTCGATTGTTGTCGGCGCGGAGGTTGTCGGCGCAGGAATGGTGTTGGCGGTTGCCCAGGCCCGATCGCGCTCCTGAGCTGCCACGCACCATTGGGCCAGCAACGTCAACCAAGCCAGATCTGTATCTTGCCAAGAGCGAGGCTCTAGGGTAGCTACGGCGAGAACCCCCAGACAGACATCCGGATGACTGGCCAGGAGGGGGACGCCACAATAGGCACGAATCCCATGGGTCTGGCAGAGGGGACTGATGGCAAAGACCGTCTGCTCAGTTGTGCTGTTGATGCACAACGGCTGCTGCGCATCCATGATGTATTGGGCGTAGGAGTCGGTGTAGGGAAGCCCTTGGGCCCGCAGGTGTTGGCCATGGGGGAGTTGATCCAGCCCTAAGCTCGGCACAAACAAAACTTGCTGACCTTCGACCAAGTTACACCAGGCGATCGCTACCGCAAGCTGTTTGCACGCCTGCTCTAGGGCCGTTTGGAACAGGGGCGGGGGTTGAGCAGGATTGAGGTTAAGCCGTTGGAGCTGTTGCTGCCATTGTTGCGGATGAGTTTGTGGCGTACAAATATTCAGTCGACAAAACATGACTGAGAGGAGAGAGGGGCGGACAGTATCAGCTTATATAAGCCCAAACCAGCTTTTACAAACCTAAATTTAATCTTAAACCGTCCAGGCCGGATGATTTAAAATTGCTTCAAATGTACGCACGCCTCGCAGTTGATTAGAGAGGGGCAGATGGCCGGCCGGGGCAGTGAGATCCCAAATAAATTCATTGGGATACCGTGTCCAACGATTCCCTTGCTTCCAGGCAATTTTGTCCCAGAGCCGGGTGAAGTTGCGGCCGAGCCCCAACCAGAGTTCACGCTGCACCGAGAAGCCAAATTTACCTTCAGAATAGGTTAGCCAGAGCCGATCGAGCGTCTGGAGATCGGGGCTGGGCAGCGGCTCAACCTCGGAAAAATATAGCCATTTGCGCTGCACAGCTCCTGACCCTGCCAACTGGCAGAGGAGTTGCAGAGAGAGGCGATCGGCGGCTTCGTAGTCTTGAGCAATCAGCAATGCTTGCAGCGGCTGATAATCCAGCCCCCGCTCCGAGCGGGGCAAAACAACCCCTTGGGGAAGTTGGGCTTGCAATTGCGCCTGTTGGGCGGCAGACCCCTGCTGTTTCAGGATTTGATAAATACGACCCTGCACGGGTGTTGGCGATTCGTCTTGGTGTGCCAACAGGTAATCCAGTAAGATCCCATCGCCCCTCTCTCCTTGCTCAGCCAAGGTAGCAATCGCCGCCAGTTGTTTCTTGGGGCTCGCGGTGGCCAGTTGGGTTTGCAGTTGGGCCAGATCAGGGGTCAAAATCGAGACATCCAGGGGGGTCGCGTTGCTCATTTACAATTCTTTATCAGCCAAGATTAAATTGTACCCCGCCCGGCTTGCAGAATTTTTTCGATTAAGCCACTGGTGGAGGTCGGGATCTCAATTTTTATAAACTCAACCCGCCCCCCGTAGGCGGCCACAGTAGCGTATTCTGGCAGGGTTTCGGGGCTGTAATCACCGCCTTTGGCGTAGATATCGGGTTTGAGCGCCTCAAGCAGAGGGGTTGCGGTACGCTCTTCAAATACCACCACCGCATCAACAGCAGTGAGGGCCAATAAGAGCTCGGCTCGCTGCCCTGAGGGGATCAGCGGTCGGGTCGGATACCCTAGTGCTTGGGGTTTGAGTTGAGCAACGGAGCGATCGCTATTCAAGCCCACTACCAGTCGCTGACCCAAGGCTCGTGCCGCCTGCAGATAGCGAACATGACCCACATGCAGCAGATCAAAGCAGCCGTTGGTAAACACCAGCGGTCGCCAGGTGACGGGGGCTTGGGTGATGCATTGTTGGAGTTCGATAAGGGAATAGGGTTGGGGCATTGATTCAGTTCGCAGTTCGCAGTTATCAGTTCGCAATGGATTGCAACTCCCCATTCTTGACTGACTCATGCAGCGTCAAATCTAAATTGTAGGTTGGTGTTGAGCCTAGCGAAACCCAACACAACCAATACTGATACTGGGTTTCCTGATTAATTCAATCTGCGCGACAACCCCTCATTTCACCCTTGACAAAGCAACTAGAGGAGTTTGGCACGTTTGAGGCGATCGTGGAAGCCCCGCAGGGTGGGATAGCGATCGCGTAATGCTTGCACCCGTTGGGTGAACGCCGCGAGTTCCTGTTGTTCCTGAGCCAGAGCCTGCAAATCCAGCAGATAGCCAACCGCCTCGTCGTAGTAACGCGCCTGTTTACGTGCCACCAATTGCGGGATGTCTTGCCAGAGTGCCTGGGCTCGGGGGGCAATTTCTTGCAGCAGATAGCGTTTGCGCTCTCGTTTGGCAGCGGCTTTGGCCTCGCGCTCCCGCGCCTCAGCTTGCTGCTGTCCCAGTTCAATTAAGTCCACTAGGCGACGGGTTCCCGGCGCACAGCCGCTAGGCTGCTCGGGGATGCGACCATTACACTGGCGCAGGTGCTGCAGCAGCTCGCGGCCGATCGCCGTGTCGCTCTCCACCACCCGGAGGAGATAGGCATTCCGCTCGGTCTCCGGGAGAGCAGCAATCCAGTCGGCGATCGGCTCGGGGGCTTGGGTATCTTCAATCTCAGAGCTCGCAGTGGCAGCCACCGCGATCAGGTCGGCATCAATCTCGAAGAAGTTCACAAAGTTGCTCAGCGCCGGGGAATATTGGGAACTGGGCTTTAAATTAGGTGGAATCGGCGGTTCGATTTGTTTTGCAATGTCGCCGTAGGTGTTTTCCGCAAAGGCCGTCTGGAGCCAAGCCAAGTAGAGCGATCGCAGATCCCCCGCCAAGATCTCCTGGCGCAGCGTCACCAGGTCATCCAGCCAGTCATTCTCCTCTTCAATCCAGTCGTAATAGTCTTCACAGGTGAGGTAGAGATCAAGAATCAGCGATTTCTTAGTGGTGCTGATGGCGATACAACCATCAACGCAATAGGGGGCAAACAACTTAGGATCAAGAGCCCCTTTGGGAAAGCGCAGCATCAAGCGCCGCACCCCAAAGTTCGCCATATAGAGCATGATGTCAAAGCAGCGATCGAGCAGGTCCTCGGGTTGGCCTCGAAAGTCCCCATAACTGTAGGTAAAGATCGCTTGGTCGCGGCTGGGCCGCACCCGACTGGACAGACTCTGAATATAGATCTTATCTTGAGCCGTTAGGGGGCGATCGAGCGCCCGGAATTCGTAATATTGAAACTCACTCATAGGGCTTTTCCCGCTTGCTATACTCCGTCCTTGCCGCCTAATCCAGCCATCCCATCGTCACGGGTGCCCCCGCATCCGCTGCCTAAAACGCCGCCGTCAGGACAATATGGTGGATAGTAGCACCTGTTACATCTAGCATCACCCTTTATTTTTTCTTTATCGTCTAAATTGCAACCACGTCTGCTAAAAATGCCTGTACCGTGGCATTAAATACCGTAGGTGCCACCAAAAACGGCCAATGATTCCCCGGCACTCTGATTTCTTGCAGATTTTGCAGATATTTGCGATAAGGCTGCAACTGCCAAGCCATCCGATTGAGCCCCGCCTCGGGCAAAACGAGCAAACTGGGCAGAGTGAGGGATTGAGTCAAGCCATCCACCGCCATCATCTCGGTAAAAATGCCATCCCGTGCGGCCGGGCTGAATTTGCTGCCCCATTGACCCTCACCAGGGCCATCCCGCTTGGGCTCAATGCTGTAGTCAAACACTTGGGCTTGGAACGCTGACCAGCCCCGATATTGCTTGAGGGTTTGCGCTAATGCCACTGCGGCGTCCCGACTGGCAAACGGTCCCATGGTCTTGAGAAAGGGCAGCGTCCGGTACAAAACCGGAAACGTAATCTTTAGCCAACCGGGCATGCTCGCAATAAAGGCCGGGTCTACCAGGATCAGACTTTGAATCGAGTTAGGTTGCTGGGTTGCCCAAATACAGGCAAGTTTGCCCCCCCAGGAATGGCCCAAGAGGTGAAAGTCCTGCCAACCGAGCTGCTCACAAAGCTGCTGGACATCACCAATAATTTCTGCACAGCGATAACCTTGAGCGGGCTTGCTGCTCTCGCCATGCCCTCGCAGATCGGGGGCAATGAGCTGGAAATTAGGGCTTAATTGCTCGGCCAAGCTAGCCCAAATCCCGCCATGATCAGCGAGACCATGCAACAGCAACAGGCGGTTTGGCCCCTGACCCCATTGCCAATAAGCCAAGTGGCGATTGCCCCCAAGCTCAACAATCTGACGCTGCTCAAGATTTAAGCCGGTCATCGCTTCTCCCCACTCAAGATAAACATTGGATTGACTGCTGCAAAGGTCTGATAGATGCCACGTTTTTCTAGACGGTTGACCGCAGATTGGATCACTTCAATCTGGTGGGCTTGACGCTCGGCAAGGCCTTCGGAAATGGCATAGAGCGTTTCTAAGTTGCTGGCGGTGGCCACCAGACGTCCCTCGGGTTTGAGCAGCGCCCAAGTAGCAAGCAGAATGTCTTTAATCGGTCGTCCGCCTTCGAGACAAATGCGATCGGGCAGCGGACTAAGATCGGCTAAACAATGGGGGGCATTACCCTGGATCACCTGGACATTTTTCACGCCGAAACGATCGCAGTTGCGCCGAATCAAATTCGCTACCTCTTCATCCCGCTCCACGGCAACGATCTGGCTCTCGGGACAGAGCAAGGCCGCTTCCACTGGAATCGTCCCCGTGCCTGCGCCGATATCCCAAAGCACCGAGTTGGTAGCTAGACGCAGGGCGGAGAGCATCAACAGACGCACTTCGCGCTTGCTTAAGGGGATGCCGGGGAGCCGTTCAAAACGGTCATCAGGAATGCCAGGGGTTCGGTAGGGCCACATGAGAGGGGGCGAGGGGTTCGTTTTTGATCCTAAACGAATCCTTCCCCTCCATTCCCCTTCATTGTCCAGATTCCTTTTTCTCTCCGGTTTGGGCCATTGCTGCGGTCAATCCGGGCCCAATCAAGACTGCATAAAGGGGAATTGAGTGTGACTGCGTAACCAATTTCGTAACAACGGCCAGCATGGCGATGATCTCCCCTAGGCTAGGTTTGAAGATAAGGAAGCTGAACCATTCAGGGATGCCAATGTCTGACGAAAATAAACTGTTTTTCTACGGGGTTGCCACCATTCTCGTTGTTGTGACGTTTGTTAAACTGCCCCGTTCTGCGGAATCGGTTTGTCTCGATTGTGACCAGGGAGCAGATACGGCGTTGTTAGAATGAATTCGGAATTCGGAATTCAGAGTTCGGAATTCCGAAAATCTGAGTCCAGCTCGTTACCAGGCGAGCCGGGTAATGCTGATTGGGAGGCTCTGCCTCTTATCTATCTATGTGTTAGCAATGTGATGCAGGCGGCAGAGCCGCTAATGATGCGTATCACGGCAGAGCCATGATACGAGATTTTGAACCCGGCAACCCACTCCATCTCATTGGCAGGATGGTCTTATACTGAATCCGGATTGTATGAATACAGAAAGTGAAGGCTGAACCTGGTGGCAGGCAAGATGCCCGCGCTACGGGATATTGAGCGCAGAAACCCGTAGCGCAGGTGGTCAGTGAGCTTGTCGAATCTGCGTCCCGCCTGCCTAAGGAATAATCAGTAGGTTATCTCTCCCTATGCTTTGCGGATTCAGTGTTATAAGGTTGCGCAGGTCAGGGAAACCCATCCGTGTGAACTTAAGCTCGAAATCTATTCACCGAGCGCGTTTCAAACCCAA
>JBCDEB010000020.1:0-63990 GCA_039180005.1 Cyanobacteria bacterium P01_G01_bin.54
CGGCAATATTCTTGCTAATAAGCATATTCAATTACTTAATGGTGAGATATCTGAAATCCCTCTCAATATTTTGAATTATTTGGGTTTCTTTGCCACTCCAATACCTCATGATGTTGGTCACGATCCCGTGTTGAATGTACAGCATGCAAAATTCTACTGTCAGCTATAAATATAGCAATTGTAAGATGATTGTAATTAGTCAGTAATCCAAAAATCAAGGCACGGATTTTTTAAGATTTGTCCACTCAATAACTAACAAAGCGATCGCCCTCTCCGCTCAACGGGGCGATCGCTTTTGTTGTACTCACCCATAGGATTGAGGGCGATCGCCTGATCTTTTGGGAATCAACACGGCCCACGTTACAACTAGAGAGCGATCGCCCCGCTAAAAAGTTTTCCTTAATGCAAAATGTTATACCTTTAAGAGAGTGTGAACTCAGCTAAAGTGTGATTCGAGATTTTAAAGATAACGAAGCTCAAAAGATATTCGAGCGGCAACGTTCACGTAAACTACCTTCTGATATCCAGCGAGGAGCACTGCGAAAGTTGAGAATGCTCAATCGGGCAGAGACGCTGCAAGATCTTCGAGTTCCACCCGCTAACCGTCTAGAGCGCTTAGTCGGCGATCGAGAAGGTCAATACAGCATCCGCATCAACGATCAATGGAGAATTTGTTTTCGATGGCAAGCGGGTGACGCAACCGATGTGGAAATTGTTGACTATCACTGAGAGGGACAATGACAGAAGATAAACTCACACCTGTACATCCCGGTGAAATCCTTTGGGAAGAATTCCTCAAACCCATGAACCTGAGCCCAGATCAGCTTGCGCTGGCTTTGCATGTGCCTGCACAACAAATCAAGGAAATGATTCAAGGTCAACGCCGAATGACTGCGGATACAGCGCTCCGTTTAGCCCATTACTTCAGCATGTCCCCCCGATTCTGGCTGGGTTTACAAATGGACTATGAGCTAGATGTGGCTAAAGATGCGCTAGGAGACCAGTTGAAAGTAGAAGTCGCTGTCCTAGAAAATTAAAGCTGTTTTCATGAGCATAAAGCTTCATATTTCACCCTTGCGATCGCGCTGAAATACACAACCAAGGTAGTTATGTGACTGCTGTTCTCTTTCCTGAATCGTAAGGTGGGAAAAATTAGCAGTCTGAAGATCAAGACACAATTTTTTAAGATTTGCCCACTCAATAACTTACCAAAGCGATCGCCCTCTCCTCTCAGCGGGGCGATCGCTTTTGTGATACTCCCCTTCAGGCGTTTCATAGCAAGTCTGAAAATTAGGGCTACAGATCGGAAAGTGAGGGCTGAGCGGAGTTTTAGGGCTAGATTTTATCTGTAGTCGGACTTTTGTGATTCGGTATCAGATGCCATCTAGGGCGATCGCCTGATCTTTTCGGTCACATTAGCAACAGCGTAACACGACCCGCCCCAAACCGTTATCCCATCGATAACCCATTGTTCCGATGATCACCCACTCATACTGCCCAAATCAGCTACCCTCCGGCCTGTGTGAGCTAGCATAGGGAGAGCAAATTGGCTGTGGGAGGCTCCCAGCGGTAACGGAGATGAGAAAAATTGTCGCTTCTATACCCAGATTTCTAAAATATCTCTATTCTTTAGTGAATCGCTCTAAGAGAGCCAGGAACATCCTGAATCTAGGTGTCCAACCTGCGCAAAGAAAATCTCAAGGTTTGTCAATTGACTACGCTGGGCAAGCGGCATCTGACATTATTAAATCCATGCTAGCCAATGATGCCCCCTGCATGATTGCTCGTTTCGGTGCAACCGAGCTTGGTGCGTTGTGTTGTTATCTCAATATCCAACGAAAATCTAGATTCCCGCTTGAGAAAACAATCAGCTATCTGACTGGAAATACCCCAGAATTCTGGTGGTCAGACTCAATTAAGTCGAGAATGTCTGTCTATTCTGGCTTTTTCCCGACTACACCACGAGCTCTGGAACAATTTTCCCGCCGGATGCTGGAAGATAGTCAACAGATTGATATCCTTGGCACTTGGAGAACACAAGAGTCGGTCATGAAAGACTATATTCGCCAGGCTAAAGTGATGCGCCTTGTGGAATTGAGACCCTGGGAGCATGCAAATCCTTGGTCTGAGGTTCTGGAAGACAAGGTGGTCCTCGTTATTCACCCCTTCGATAGCAGTATTCAAAGTCAGTATCTGCGGCGAGAAAAGCTGTTTGATGATCAGCGAATTTTACCGAAGTTTGAGTTAAAAACCCTGAAGGCAGTCCAATCAATTGCAGGCAGTGAGGTTCCCTTTTTTACCTGGTTTGATGCCTTAGACTGGATGTGTGAACAGATATCCAATATTCAATTTGATATTGCGATTATCGGCGCTGGAGCCTATGGTCTGCCCTTGGCTGCTTTTGTGAAACAGATGGGCAAGAAATCCGTTCATTTAGGGGGAGTAACCCAGCTCTTTTTTGGTATCAAAGGCAAGCGATGGGAGGAGCAAAACTACTTGCAGACCATCAGTAATGAATATTGGATACGTCCTTTGTCTTCTGAAGTTCCAGAAAACGCTCAAGCGGTGGAGAGGGGCTGCTATTGGTAGTTTCTTTGGGATACAGACTCAAGGGAACGACACAGCCGATCGCCCCTGCTTTCGGGATTCAGCCACCGGATTAACGGTAGCCAGGTTCTCAAGTCACCAGAGCCCATTACAATAGGAGCGATGCCCCCGCAATAGATGTATAGAACCGTCCATGCTTCTCAAGTCCACCACCCGCCATATTCATCTCTACGCCGCTGAAGTCCAGGGCAACGAGCTCAAGCCTAGCGACACGGTTTTGACCATGGACATTGACCCCGACCAGGAATTCAACTGGAGTGAAGAGGCTCTGCAGCAGGTGCAGCGTCAGTTTGACACCCTAGTTGAGTCATACAACGGCCAAGACCTCAGCGAATATAACCTGCGCCGGATTGGCTCTGAACTCGAGCATTTTGTGCGCGAATTGCTCGGTAAAGGAGTGATTAGCTACAATCTCCAGGCCCGGGCACTCAACTACAGTATGGGCTTGCCCCGAATGGAGACGGATCAAGGCCAGGGTTTGTTTGTCAAATAACTTGTCCGTGGCGCTCCATACAAATCGCAGTGGGTTGAGTTAGCAATAGTGCGTCAAAATATTGTGTGGATTGACGCCTCAATTGTTCGTTAATTTGCGCCCTAACACAGGACAATAGCCATCAGCCATCGGCTCACGATCCGCAGGATGCCTGCCATACAAGCACTCTGAATTCCGAACTCCGAACTTCGCCTCGCGGTACTCGTTTATGACTCATCCCAGTCGGCAACTCCATTGCACGGCCTGTCATCAGGGCAACCCCTGGGATGCTCGCTTTTGTCAGAACTGTCAAACGCCGTTGGTGCATCGCTACTTGCGCCTGTTGGGCCGATCGTTGCCAGCCGACCAAATGGAGACGCGGATCGGCGATCGCTACTGGGTGCTCGGGCCCCAATGGGTTTTGGATCTCCACCCCGAGCTCCTGCCCACCATGCCGGAAACGATTCCGGCCCAGCTCCTGCCCTATCTCCACCTGATTCCCCAGCGTCTGCATCTGCCTCAGGTCTATGGCCAGCTTCCTGAGCAACCTGAGGAGACCTGGCTGCTGGAGTTTCCACCGCTGCTGTCGGTTGAGCCGCCGTTGACGATCGAGCAGCTTGAGCTACCGTCGCTGGCGCAGGTCTGGGCAGCGGCCGATGGCTATCGTCAGATTTTTTGGCTCTGGCAGGTGGCGCGACTTTGGATGCCTTTGGCTACCGAAACAGTCGTCAGCAGTCTCTGGCAACCCGAACTGCTACGTGTACAGGGTTCCCTTGTGCAATTACAGGCTCTCCAGCCGGATGAGGGTTCCGTGTCTTTGCGTCAGTTAGGCCGGGCTTGGCAGGGTTATCTAACGACTGCCCACCCGGTGATTCGGCCCTTCTTGACGGGCCTGGTGCAACAGTTACAAAGCGGGGCGATCGCCGCCCCCGAGCAACTCGTCCAGTTATTAGATGGGGCGCTCGCCAATCTGGCTAGCCTGCGCGATCGCACCTATCAGCTTGTGGCGGCCACGGACACGGGGCCTAGCCGTGACCACAATGAAGATGCCTGCTACCCCCAAACCCGTACCCCGATGACGGGCGCAAATCTATTGGCGATCGTCTGCGATGGCATTGGCGGCCACGAGGGGGGAGAGGTGGCCTCAGGAATGGCGATCGCCCAACTTCAGACCGGACTTCAGGACTTGCTGGCCCATCTCGAAACGCCGCCGGAGCAGATTTTGCCCACCCTAGAGCAGAGTATTCTAGCGGCGAACCAGCAGCTCTGCGACCAAAACGATCAGGAGCAGCGGGAAGAACGCCAACGCATGGGCACAACCTTGGTAACCACGGTCTTGACACCGGAGCTGCTCTACTACGCCCATGTGGGGGACTCCCGCCTCTACTGGATCACCCGTCAGGGCTGTCATCGCCTGACCCTCGATGATGATGTGGCCGCCCGCGAGGTGCGCTTGGGCTATGCCTTAGAACGGGATGCCCTCTCCTTTCCAGGGGGCGGTTCTCTGGTTCAGGCTTTGGGCATGGGTCCCCGACTCTATCCCAATCTGGAGCGTTGGGCTCTGGATGAAGATAGCATTTTACTGATCTGCTCCGATGGCTTGAGCGATCGCGATCGGGTGGAGCAATATTGGCCCAGCGAGCTGGTTCCGGTGCTGAATGGAGAACGGACGATCGCCGAGGCGCTCCAGCGCCTGATTGAGATGGCAAATCGTCAAAATGGTCACGATAACATCACCGTGGCGCTGGTGCAGGTGCAGGTGCAAAATCGCGATCGTCCCCTCTCCCCCCTGGCAGCTCCACCGTTGCCCCACACCACCGCATCACAACCCGTTCGTCGGGCCCCCGCAGCCGGACGCTGGTTCAAAACGCTCGGGGTTTTGCTGCTGTTGCTCACAGGGCTGACGCTGCTCTCTTATCGCCTGTTTCCAGAATGGCGCAATCAGGTCGATCGCCTGCTGGGTAATGCTCCCGTCACCTCGCCCGAGCCCCCGCTCCCTTCACCCGATGTTTCTCCCTTCCCTTCACCGGATCCGACGTCTCCGCTTCCTTCACCCGAGCTCACCCCGCTGCCCGAGTTTGCAGTGGGTCAAACCGTGCAACTGCCCGCTGGCATTGACCTGTATCCAGATGCTGACATTCAGTCAACGCCCACACCCACCCCGACCCCCAGCCTGTTTACGGTGATCGAACGGGTTGAACGAGTGAATGAACAGCCCTGGTTGCAGTTGCAACGCTGCGACCCTAATGCGTCGCCCCCACGTGTTTGGGTTCCCGTTGCTCAAGCCCAGCGCTCGGCCCGTCTTGCCCCAGAGGCGGACTGTGCCGTGTCTTTAGAAAACCTGGTAGAGTGATGTCTACGCAACATAGATCGATGCAACCAAGATCGACTCCAGTGAGAATTGATACCGAGAACAGATGGGTTCGCAAGACTGTCCGGATCTGAGCTTGGCGATCGCTCGCCTGACCTCCGCTGGCGCGGAGCATTTTGCCACATGGGTGCTCAAAGCCCCTGCCCCTGGTGGCTATGTCCACCACGATGGTCGCTGGCCGGTAAACCTGACCCAGCGCTGGCTGGCTTGGCAAGAGATGTTTGCACTGCAACAGCAGTCGGCGCATCTACCCGTTCAACATCCAGAGCTCGACCCCAGTGATGTGTTTGTACCGCCAACGGAGCCGGAGGCCAACACCCAGAGCTATGGGGGACGTTTAATGCAAGCTCTGGGCACAGGGCTGTGGCAATGGCTGTTTCAGGGGCCAGTGCGTAATAGCCTGGCCCAGAGCCGGGGCATTGCCATTGGTCAACAGGCAGCACTGCGGCTGCGGCTGGATATTCGTGACCCTAACCTGATCCCGCTGCCTTGGGAAATTATGCAGTCGGCCCCCGGACGGCCGGCGATCGCCCTGAGTCAACAGGTGCTCTTTAGCCGCACCACCAGTGATGTTGACCCCCTTAGTGCGGTGGAAGCGGGCGATCGGCTCCAGATTTTATTGGTTCTGGGTCAGCCGGAGGCGGAGACAGCCAATACCTCGGCCCAGAGGCTCCAGTTGGGTCAAGAAGCCGCGCTGCTCGGCGAGGTGCTCCAGCCAACTGCCAATGGTCAAGCCACGGTGGGCGTAAGCGTCGATACCTTGGTGCAGCCGAGCCCCATGCAACTGACGCGTACCCTGGAACAGGGAAAATATAATGTCTTTTTCTATGCCGGCCATGGTGAACCCGCTCCGGATGGGGGTCTACTCCTCCTGAGCCCCCAAGCCCAACTCAATGGCACTGAACTGGCGCAGGTGCTGGTGCGATCGCAGGTGACACTGGCACTGTTTAATGCTTGCTGGGGCGCACGACCGGATCAATCGGGTCAGGCGGCGATTCCCCGCAGTAGCCTGGCTGAGGTCTTGATCCACCATGGTGTGCCGGCCGTGTTGGGGATGCGCGATGCGATCGCCGATCAAGAAGCGTTGACCTTTATTCAAGCCTTCACCACCGCCCTGACCCAGCGCCAAACCGTTGATCAAGCGGTGGCGGTGGCACGACAGCAGTTGCTGACGCTCTATAAGTTCAATCAGCCGGCCTGGACGCTACCGATTTTGTATATGCACCCGGAGTTTGCCGGTGAGCTGCTGCGCCCCATTCCGGAGGGCATTACCGAGTTACCGACAATATTGCCGGGGGGACAGAAGCCGACGATTCCGCTGGCGCGGGTGCGATCGCTGGCGGGGGATGGGCAGTCCTGGTCCCTGCGTGGGGGACGAATGCGGGTGGGTCGCCGTCCGGATAATGATCTGGTGATTCAGGAGCGCTGGGTGAGCCAGACCCATGCAGAGATTTTTTACCGAGAGAGCCTGAGCGGCACCCCCACCCCTCAATATTTTCTGCGCGATTTTTCCCGCTATGGCACCTTGATTTTGCCTCGCGGCAAAGATTGGGAGCGGGTTCACCATCAGGAAATTCAACTGGGTTCGGGGAGTCAGCTTAAGTTTGGCAGTAGTCAAGGTCAGACCCTGGAGTTTGTCATTGAGGCAGGGTAGGGATTAACCCACGCAGGGTTGAGAGCGACCCGACAAGAGCCTATTGCCATAACGACAATGGTTTAGGCTATCGTGAAGGCCAAGATTGCCCCAATGATAACAATGCCGATACTGCTTACTTCACCCTGGATCGCCGCTCTGCTCCTCAATACCGTGTTGGTGGCGATCGCCTTCTTGCTCCCCAAAAAACTCCTCACCCCCACAGGCTACCTCCACGCCTGGGCGCTGGGCGTTTTGGTTTGGGGCACCTTGCAATGGCAGGGCTACGGTGTCGTGATGTTTTATTTCTTGATGGGCTCCACGGTGACAAAAATTGGCATGGCCGAGAAAGAAGCCGCTGGCATTGCCGAAGGACGTGGCGGCCTGCGGGGGCCAGAGAATGTGTGGGGCTCGGCATTGACGGGAACATTGTGTGCGATTGCCACCCTGATCTGGCCCGACTGGAGCGCTCTTTTTGCTCTGGGTTATGTGGCCAGCTTTAGCACCAAACTCTCCGATACCACCGCCTCAGAGGTCGGTAAAGCCTACGGCCAACGCACCTTTTTAATTACCACTTTGCAACCCGTTCCACGTGGCACCGAAGGAGCGGTAAGTTTAGAGGGAACCCTGGCTGGGGTAGCGGCTTCAGTGATCATTGCGGCGTTGGCTTGGGCGATCGGCATGATCACACCTTGGGGGATTCTTTGGTGTATCGTAGCGGCATTTATTGCCACCAACTTTGAGAGCGTCATTGGTGCAACGGTGCAAGAAAAGTTCACCTGGCTTACCAATGAGGTGGTGAATATCGTTAATACTTTGATTGGGGCCGGGGTGGCGATCGCGTTGGGTATGATCAGGCTCGGTTAACCTGAGTTTCAGTTAAGAGAAACGATCGCATTCTTCAAAATACTAAAATCTCAAAGTCAGACCCGGTTGTCAGAGGTCCAGCCCGAACACACCGCCCGCTGAGGGGGAGATTGCCCCCTCAGACTCCGGCAATATCGGAGCCAGTATTGTTGATTTCGCTAAGTTTCATAAGCTTTCGTACTCTTGGCTTAACCGAAACTCATACTAAATACGCCAAGTAAACCCCAAATAAAACTGGGATGAGGGCTGAGCGGAGTCGAAGTCTGAGCAACCGGGCTTCGACTCCGCTCAGTCGTCACTTTTTTTCTTGGGGTATACAACTCGGATCTGGTATCAGGTATCGACATAATCCTCATCTGGATCGCCAGTACCAAACTCCGTAAACTGGCGCACTTCTGGTTCATGAAATGCCAAGACAATATCTTGCCTCGGCACGCCTAACTCGACCAGTTGATTGGCAATACCTACCTCAGTGCCATCGTGCTGAATCCAGATTTTGCCAGCCTTGATATCGAGATGCAGAATGCAACCGAATGATCGCCTTGTCCCCCGCCAGCCGACATGGAGCAATTGGTAATGATCGCGTTCAGTGTCAAATAGTATCTGGACTTCGTACTCCGGCCATTGGGATGAGGATTGAGCCCGATTGGCACGCTCGGAAAGGAGCTGCTGGATGAACTTGCGGTAGTTAGCTATAGCCATTCTGCGATCACCTCCTGTGTTACATCATAAACTAGTAATCTGATTTGATAACGTTCAATTGTAGTAACAATGAATCGTCTCTGGAAGAAGGTTTCATAGACTCTCGCGCGTACAGCTAAGTAGAGCTGACGGTCAGGATCAACAAGCTCCAACGCATTGCGATAATTCAAAAATTGCCCCAGGGCAGTGTGAAACTCTGACAAATTCGACGAGCCGATAAAACTTTTGATTTCTATGGCAATTTTACGATCACCCAAATCAGCAGCGAGTAGCTTTTCAGCCGCTAAATCGACCTCAAAATCCACATCATTGACCTCGATTTGATAGGGATCCGCCGTGATTTGCCAACCTTCTTTCTCGATGGCTGTTCTGACAATATTGTGGAATCGATCCCTAGCCATTACAAAAATTACTCATCTTTTCAAAGTTTCACTATCAACGGTATCTGCATGCTCTAATGCCGTTGCCAGTAGCTTGGGGGAACATTGCTGGGCTGTCTCGCGCAGACGCTGACTTAAAAAGCGGCACATTTCCAAAATAATGTGGGGGCGCTGGGTAATAAGGCTGAGGAAGCGATTTTTCTCGATTTTGAGCAGGGTACAGTCGGCAAGGGCGATCGCACTGTCCCAGCGGGGCGCATCATCAAACAGGGCAATCTCACCAAAATGCTGGCTTTTCTGGAGCTGCTTGAGTTCCTGGGGAATCTGATCAATCTCTTTGACCAGTTGAACCGTTCCCTCCACCACAATATACAGATGTGCCCCCCATTCTCCCTCATTGAAAATCGTTTCTCCTGCTAGAGCATGGCTAATTTCTGCACTTTTTTCGATCAGCAACAGCTCATCCAGGGAGAGGTTTTTAAACAGCGCAACAGTTTTGAGAAATAACAGTTGATTCATCACAGTTTTAAGCGGGGAAGAGGTGCGATCACGCTCGCCAAAGATTTGGCCGGTGATTTGTCGCACGACGGGGTCAGGATCATGGATATGCATTGAGGGTACAACAGCAAGCGCCAGCAATGCGCCACTGCGAATCCAGCGATCCTTGGCTTCTAGGGCCTCCAGCAGCAAGCGATAGCCCCGCGTGCGGAACCATTGGGGCATTACCTGGGAGCGACCGCTGGTCTGGCTCGTTTCATCCTGCTCAAACAATGGGATCAGCGGCAGCACAAAGCGACGATGACTCAGGGAGGCCAGCACTTCGATCGCCTTCTCTAGCTCCGCTTGATTGCGGGTGGCCAGCAAGCGTCGCACCACATTCACAGTGCGGCCATAGCCCAGAGCAGAGAGAACATAGAGCACCCGTTGAATCAGCCGCTCTTGAGAGTCTTGAATGGCCGCCTGGAGAGGGTACCAATTGGGGTCTTGGCGGGGAATTTGCTGCTGCCAGCGGCGGGTCTGGGCCAGTTGCTTGTAGCTGGGCGTGAGATAGTCAAAGAGCAGGTTGCTGGCGGCTTTGGTGCGGACAAGACCGATCGCCGTAATCGCCATATCGACGACTTCGGGCTGGGTTGCGCCCAGTTGCGCTTTGGCGATGTCGAGCCCTGATCGTCCGTAGCTGGCCAAGGCCTGGGCCGCCCGTTGACGGACTCGGGGGTCGGCGTCGCCCAGCCCCTGGCTGAGGGTAGGGAGCTGTTCGGGGCAACGGGTGATGCCCAAGAGATCAAAAGCGGCCAAGCGCACCAGGGCGTCGGGATGCGTGACTTTCTGCTCGGCGATCGCGGCGATGGCCGGATCACCCGGTTGGGTGAGGGGAAGCAAGGCTTCCAAGCCGGCCCGAATAACCTCCACCTGGGTCTGGGCCAAAATGACCGTGGAAATCAGGGGCATCAGTTGGCTGTAGCGGCTATAGGTAATCACACGGGTGAGGATGCGAGCCGTTTTCCCATTGAGGGGAATGGACCAGTCGGGGGCGGCAGCGGGGTCAACAATCCGCTGGGCGATCGCCCCTAAAATCTGCATCTCAATCTGCCCCTGAGCTTGCCAAATCTGAACCTGCTCCGTCTCAGGCGAGTAGCCATTGATCAACAGCACCTCTAGAGCAAAGGCCTGGAGCGTTGGTGACTCAAGCCGTTGTTGCCAATGGGTCAGCACGGCGTCTGTGCTGTTTTGAAAGAGGGCGATCGCGCCCCCATAAACCCATAAGTCCGCTGTGGGAATCAACGCCTCGACGTCGTCCAGGAATTGACTGGGATCATTCATGCGTACTGCCAGTTCCAAGCCCTTCGCCTGGGTATAGGGATGGGGGTCAAGGAGCAGCTCACGCACTGCCTCATTGGACTGGGGCGGCAGCGGTGCAGCATAGATATCCAAATCATCCAAATTAATGCTGTTGGAGCGGATCATCTCATCTAGCCCCTTGGCATAGAAGCGGCCCATCGGCAGACGTACTAGCAGTAAGACCACGGTTAAGACCGCGATCAGCCCGGCAATTTGCACCAGACTCAGACGGGTTTCCCCCAACCACAGGAGCGCACCGGCCAGGGTCAGGCCGATCGCATAGATAAAGCCATCGCTGAGGGTGCGAATGCGGCCGATAAACTCCTGGGGAATGGCATTGTAATTGAGCTGATGCACTGGGACATTGATCGCTTTGTAGATCGCATCGCCATTGATATGCAGGGCGATCGCCGCCGGTAGACCAAAATGGGTGATCAGGCTCACAAAGCTCGCCAGCGTCGTGAGCGGATAAACCGGATTCATCTGGGCCACACCGAGCCAGCGTAACAGGGGCTGGGTAAGACCATAGATCACAGCAATTTGCACCAGACTAATCAATACCCGCATCAGCCCCAGAAAACCGGTCAGGGCTTGATCACTAAAATGCGAACCATAAATATTGAACCAGAGAAACTCAGAGCCGATGTAGATAATCACCAACAAGAAACTGCTCGCGGCCAGAAACAGCGCCAGCGGATAGCGCCGAATCAGCTCGGGAAAGGTTTGCAACGATTCCCAAAGGCTCACCTCCGGCTCAACCACCCCGCGATTCACCTGACGCTGGGAATTTTCGAGATAAACCAGCTGCACCACCCCTACCGCAAACAAGATCGGCAGACACCAGAGCAACTCGCGGGTGCGCAGATACTGGGAGAGCAGCGCGGTTAAGCCGCCGCCGAGCAGGGTTCCCACCGCCTGTGCCACGCTGATATAGGGCGCATAACGCTTATATTCCAGAGTGGTGAAATAGTCCGTCAGCAGGGTGGGATAGAGGACATTGTTATGGAAATCCCATTGGAAGAACAGGGCAATGAGTAAGATGTAATAGGCATAGGTACTCTCGGTTAGCAACAGCAGCCGCAAGCCGACGATCGCCCCAATGGACGCCAGCAAGATATAACGAAAAAGCTGCGGCCGACTGTAGCGATCGATGAGCTGAGAAAACAGAATATAGGCCGGGATAGAACAGAGCCCAATCAGCATAAAAGCCAAGGGCAAATGACTCGCGCCCACATAGCTCACAAACAGTGAGTTGCCAATGGCAATGCTCAAGACGCTATAGCTCAACACTGTGACCGCTAGCAACAGAAGCTGGGTCAGACGATTACGAAGCAATGGGGTCTGGGGGGGTTGAGCAAGTTGCACGTTGAGGTTAAGGGCTGACAAAGGCAAGGCAAACGCTGGATCGCGCCGTAGCACAGCTCCAGCAGTTGATTCAATACAGTTGGTTAAATTGCATGAGTTGCGGTTAAGCAAAATTATCGCATTCCTCAAAGCCTTGAAGTCTCGTTTGCAAACCCGGTTGTCAGGGGTCTAGCCCCCCGACACCTCCCGCTGAGGGGGAATTTGCCCCCGATGGGCTTCGGCAATATCGGAGCCAGTATTATTGATTTCATTGAGTTTTGACCGTCTTGCGCGATATCTGTACCGGGTCTATTCCACAATCTCGCGAATGCGATAAATCGGCCGACCCTGAGACTCATGATAGGTGCGCATGAGCAACTCACCCAGGAGCCCAAGGCTAAAAAACTGTACGCCTGCCAAGAGCAGTGCTACAGCGAGGATCAAGAGGGGGCGATCGCCGATCTGTTGGCCAAGTCCGAGCTTCAGCACCGTCAAATACAACCCCAGGCCAAAACCCAACCCCATTGCCACCAAACCCACCGAGCCAAAAATATGCATCGGGCGGGTGAGAAAGCGCTTCATAAAATAGATGGTCATCAAGTCCAGCACCACCCGAAAGGTTCGCCCCAAGCCATATTTACTTTGGCCAAATTGGCGAGCATGGTGACGCACCGGCAGCTCGGTAATCCGTGCCCCTTCGATAAATGCCAAGGCCGGCAAGAAGCGGTGCAATTCGCCATAAAGATTCATATCTGCCACTAGCTCAGCTCGATAGGCCTTGAGCGAGCAGCCATAGTCATGCACCTGCACCCCGGTAATCTGGGCAATCAACAGATTAGCAAGCTTCGAGGGCAACAGCCGCGTCAGGGCTGCATCCTGACGATTTTTGCGCCAGCCATTCACCAGGTCGTAGCCTTCATCCAGCTTGGCCAGCAGTAGGGGGATGTCGGCCGGGTCATTTTGCAAATCGCCATCCAGGGTGACCACATTACGCCCCCGCGCCTGATTAAAGCCTGCGGCCATCGCCGCAGTTTGGCCATAGTTGCGTCGAAATAGAACCGCCCGCAATGCTTGATGCTCGTGGGCCAGGCCCTTGAGCAGGTCGGTGGAACCATCGCGGGAACCATCGTCCACACAAATGATTTCATACTGCAGCTCGGTTGCCGCCAGACTGGTGTCAATTGCTTTGACCAAACGAGGTAGACTATCCACTTCGTTGTAGATCGGCACGACCACCGAAACATCCGGGCGATATTCTGTTGGTACAGTGGCAGTCGAGTCAGGCATAACCGAGGGAGTCATAAGACTTTAAGAAAGGGAGCTTCAAGACATGAAACGCCTCCCATTTAACCACGCCCCACCTGCCCCGATCGCCTCAGCCAGGGTACTGATCAAGCGATAGAGGGCGATCGCTACCAGCAGTTCCCCCGCGATCCAATCGGGCGGCAGCAGAGCAATCAATGTGCCCTCAAAAACGCCCACTCCCCCTGGCGCACCGGGCAGCACAAAGCCCAAGAGCCAGGCCAAGGTAAAGGCACTCGTCAGCTGGGGCAACTGCTGGAGCGTCAAGGCATTGAGGGCGGCCAGCGTCAGGAGGAATCCCCCCGCCCGGAGCACAATATAAATCCCTTCTCCCGCTAAGGGTAATAGGGGGTAAACCAAGAGTTTTTTGGGGGCTTGGCGGGTTTTCTTGAGGCGGCTGGCAAGACGGATCAGGGGATTGAGCCAGCGGGGTTGGACAGCGAGCAGGATTAACACCAAGGCCAGACCTTGCAGGGGCCAATGGTCACTCGGAAAACTGAGGATCGCTACCCCCAGAGCCGCCGCTGCCATCAGGAGCGATTCTAAAATCACGCTCAGGGTGGCGATCGCGCCCGTTGCCCCCTGCTCAGCGGTAGTGGCTTTCACGCGACCATAGAAATGCCAGACATTGCCGGGCAGGTATTTGGCCAGATTGGTGATTAGATAGACGCGGATCGCCCAAGTCAATGACACCGACTGCTGCAACTGACGCAAAATCAAGCCCCACATTGCACCCAGCCACAGATGGGCGATCGCCGTCACCCCCAAGGCCGCACCGAGATAACCCCAATGGATCGCAGCAAGCGATTGTTGCGTTACTGCCTGCGCCACGTCCTGCCAGTGACGGAATAGCGTCCTCCCCAAGAAAAACAACACCCCGCTCAGAATGAGCCATTGGAGCAGGAGTTTAACGTAGGGTTTGAGGCGAGCCAGAAGAGTCATGGCGTTATTATTATCACCGTGCAATTGGGCTTTACTGAACCTGAATTCTTCCGTCCGGCAGGCGAGACGCCTGCGCTACGATTGATTTGCATTACTCACGCGTCGCTTCACCCTAACATCATGACCTTTGGGACATCCCCTTCCTCGGCCCAGGATACGCCACCGCTTTCCACCCAAGGTGTCCAACTGCGATCGCTCACCAAGCGCTATGGCACCCTAATGGCCGTGGAGAACTTGACCCTAGAGATTCCCGCCGGATCCTACTGTTGCCTGCTGGGCCCCAGCGGTTGTGGTAAAACCACCACCTTGCAGCTGCTCGCGGGTCATGAGACGGCAACCGCAGGAGACATCTACATCGGCCCAGAGCGAGTAACCCACCTGCCCCCCCAGGCCCGCAACACTGCTATGGTCTTTCAAGACTATGCTCTCTTTCCCCACAAAACCGTGGCGGAGAATGTGGGATTTGGGCTGAAGATGCGCGGCATGAAGCAGCGCGATCGCACCCCCATTGTCCAGGAAATGCTGGAACTCGTCGAAATGTCTGGGTTGGGCGATCGTCGCCCCCACCAACTCAGCGGTGGCCAGCAACAGCGCATTGCCCTGGCGCGGGCTCTCGCCACCCGCCCCCAGGTGCTTCTGCTCGATGAGCCCCTTAGCGCCCTGGATGAATCCCTGCGAGTCAAAACGCGGGGTGAGCTGCGTCGCCTCCAGCAGCAGTTTGGTTTGACCTTTATTCAAGTCACCCATGCCCAGGATGAAGCCTTTGCCCTTGCCGATCAGATTGTCGTCATGGCCCAAGGGCGGCTCGATCAGGTGGGTACGCCCAGCGAGATCTACCATGCGCCCGCCTCGCAGTTTGTGGCGGAGTTTGTGGGGGATCATAATCTCTTTGTCGGCCAGGTGACGGCGATGCAGGCGGGTGAATCCTGCGGTGAATCAGCGGCGGAGACGACGCTCTCGGTTGAGGGTTTAGGAGAATTGCGGGCTCAGGGTCAAGGCAGTCATATCGGTCAAAATGCCGCAGCTTGTGTGCGCAGCGATCGCCTCCAGCTTGCCCCCATTGAGGTTATTGAGGCGGATGCCACCTTGCCCAACCGCTGGCCCGCTCAGCGTTGGACCGCGAAGATTGCGGCGATCGAATTTACCGGCTACATCACCCGCGTTACCCTTAAACTCACCGCCAATGCTCAAGCTATCCTATACAAAACCCCAACCGACCATTGGCGATCGCTGGGTTTTGCCATTGGTCAGGCCGTGCAAGTGGGCTGGTCAATTCCAGACTGTCGCTTTTTGCCCCATTAAGGCCCATCCCAAGTAGAGCCCCCATTACGGCCCATTGTGAACAGTTTGTCCCCCCACCGTCCGTCATAATCTCTGGCGATCCAAGCTCTTGTTGCCCCGCGAATCTCTCTTTTAGATATCTACCATGACCCAATTCACCCGTCGTCAACTCCTGCACACCGGCCTTGCAGCGAGTGCCCTTGCCGTCGCCAAGGGCTGTGGCAGTGCAAAGGAGCCCCAAACCGGCCCCAAGAGCCCCGAATTTAACGCCAACAAAACCAAAGATGTCACCCTGCGCTTTATTGGCACTGGCGTCTCTCAAGTGAACGAAATTCGGGAGCAAGCCGAGCAAGACCTGGGCTTCAAACTAGAGATGCGGGCCCTGAGTACCGAAGAAAACAACCAAATTGCAATTACTCAACCCAAGCAATACGACATCTTTGATGGCGAATATTTCAGCTTGCCCCTGGTAATTCCCTCCGGTAACTTACAGCCGATTGACATTAATAAAATCACTGACTTTGACAAGATTGTGCCCCTATTTACGACGGGAAAACTCTACGATGGTGCGCCCGTGAACACCTCTCAGGGTACAGCGCCCCAGAAGGTGATGTATCTCAAAGACCAAGACGCAACCGAGTTTGCCGAGAGTCCCACCGATTGGGCCACCTTGATTCCCTTCCAATACAACGCCGACACATTGGGGTGGCGACCGGACTTGGTCGATAAAGAAATTACCTCCTGGGCGCAACTCTTTGACCCAGATTTTAAAGGCAAGACCGCGATTTTAGATATTCCCTCGATCGGCATTATGGATGCAGCCATGGTTATGGAGGCAGCAGGACTGATGACCTTTGGCGATAAGGGTAATATGACCCAAGCTGAGCTGGATCAGGTCACGGCCCTCTTGATTGAGCAAAAGCGACAGGGCCAATTTCGGGCCTTTTGGAAGACCTTTGATGAGTCGGTGAATCTGATGTCAGCGGGTGAGGTGGTCTTGCAGTCAATGTGGTCGCCTGCGGTAACGGCCGTGCGATCGCGCGGCATTGAATGCACCTATGGCCCCCTCAAGGAGGGCTATCGCGGCTGGGGCGGCGGCATTGGTCTCTCGCGCAACCTCTCCGGCATTGAGCTGGACGCGGCCTATGCTTACCTGAATTGGATGCTCGACGGCTGGTTAGGCGCTTTTCTCAGTCGCCAGGGTTACTATACCGCTGCTCTCGAAAGTACCAAGCGGGTGCTGGAGCCCTATGAATGGGATTTTTGGTATGAGGGCAAGCCGGCCACTGAGGATATTGTTGATCCCTTTGGCGAGCCGATCGCCGCCAAGGGAGCCGTGCGGGATGGCGGCACCTTTGATGAGCGCATCGGCAATATTGTCTGCTGGAACTCAGTGATGGATGAGCAGACCTATTTGGTACAGAAATGGAATGAGTTTATTGCGGCTTGAATGCAACTGTTGGTTTTAAGGCACCCAGACCAGACGCCCCCTCCCTGTAACGGGGCAAAAGAAGGCCAAGGTTGTTCCTGAATTTACTTAATATTACTTGTCCGGCTCAAGGTATTGACAAGACATGGAATTCTATGCGTATAATGATTAACCTAATCATCATGACATGTCAAGGAAAGTAATTGTTCATAGTACTATTCCAACTCTGAAAGAGTAAAAAAACATGACAATAGTAACTTTTGTTAAGTCTGTTTCAATCCCCACTGCCGCTTCAGCCTTAGCGCTGCTGAGCTTGAGCGGTCTTCCTGCCAATGCTGCTAGCTTCACGAATGGGATCTACACCGTGAATGTGAGTGAAGGCTCGAGTAATGGTAGTTGGAATGCGATCACAGGTTCCGCACACCCAGCGGGCGGTGGCAGGAACTTGATGTATCGTGGCTCAAACACCACCACAAATTTCTCGTCTCTCCGTATTTTTGATGGTGCCAGCAGCCAAGACTATACATTCAGTGGCAGTGGAGGGTCAACGAGTCTAGACTCTTACGTGTCCTTTGAGGGTGATAGCATCTTTGCTGATGAGGGGTTTCGCACCGCCTGGGATTTGACGCCAGAGAGCTTGGATATTGTCCAGGATGTCTTTTTGGTGGGTGGTGATTATGATAGTTCTGCCATCTATCACACTGTCGAAATCACCAATAATGGGAGTCAATCGGTTTCCTTGGGTTGGCGCAACCTCTACGATTGGGACATTAGCGGTTCTGGCCTTAGTTCGGATGATGGGCCGAGCAACCAAGTTGAATCGGCTGATGGTACTATTGTTGTTCCAACAACAACTAATGAGTTTTCTTACCAACCTCAGGGAGCAGATTTTGTCCGAGTCAGCCGGCATCCAGGTACTCCCACTTACGAACCACTGCTCTCTTTAGGGTTTGATCCTAACTTTGTTCCCGCACTACCGATCACAACACCCACTGAATATGCCTATACGAGCTGGCGTAGCGCCTTTAATAGTGCCTTCGACTACGCAACCAATTCTAGTCGCAATGTGACAGGTGACAGTGCAGGTTTAACCTGGTTTGGTCGTGATGCGGCAACTGCTTACAATCTTGCTGCAGGGGAATCGGTGCGCTTTAATCAAGTGATCTTTGCAGTATTGCCGGATGACCCCATTCCGAATGATGTTCCTGAGCCCAGTTCGTTGTTAGGGTTAGCTGTTTTTGCTTCTCTCGGCATCCGGCGCGTATACCGTTCAAACCAGGAGAACTAATAGGTCTGAACAGATGCTTGCTCAGAGCTGTCAGGGATAGGTCTTGTTCCTGATGGCTCAGGATTGTTTCACCATGCTGCTCCGCATATTGTGCATTTTTGGGTAACATTTGTCTTGCTGGCCAACCGTAAGGTGGGCATAATTAACGGACTATACCGCTTTTGCCACTCTGGCGGTAGAATAAAATCGCTAAATCCTAAGAGACCTTCAGTATATGGGTTTGAGCAGCTTCAAACGATAGAAGCTCAAAATGACCTCGTTTTCCTGAAATCCTTATATATCAAGGGTTCTAGGATTCCCTCTCCCAAAAGTGACAAAAGAGGGATAAAAATGAAGACGGCGATTGCTCAATAGTTCCCCACCTGACAGACCTGTAAATATCTTTATTGTTGCGGAAACAACGCCCGGCGCTTCTTCACCAACGGCAGATCAACCACGGGCACCGTAAACGTCACTGTTGAGCCCAGGTTCTCCCCCATACTAAAAAACTCAATCGTCCCGCCCATCGTCTCCACTAGTCGCTGCGAGATCGCCAGCCCCAGACCGGTGCCACCGTAAGCCTTGGTGCGGGAGGCATCCACCTGGCTAAAGTGTTGAAACAGTTTATCGCGCTTATCAAGGGGGACGCCAATCCCTGTATCGGCGACCCGCAGCTTGACCAGCCCCGGTAGGGTGCGATCGCGCACTACAACCGCTTGCCGCATAATTTCCGTGCTGATAGTAATTCCCCCATCGTGGGTGAACTTAATGGCATTGCCCACCAGGTTGAGCATAATTTGTAACAATCGTTGGTAGTCCCCGTGCAGTTGGATGGTCTCTGGTGAAGGCAGGGGCATAATTTCAAAACTCAGGCCCTTTTGGGTCGCCTGCGATCGCATCTTGGCTTCGAGGTCTTCTAGCAGATTGTTGAGCGAGACCTCACTAAACTCAAACTCCATCTGCCCCGACTCAATTTTGGCAATATCCAAAATATCATTGATGATATTGAGCAAATGGAGCGCTGACTTGTGCGCTTCCACCAAAAACTCTTGTTTTTCCGCCTCATCATCCGCCATATCATCCAAAATCAGCCGCAAGAAGCCAATGATGCCATTGAGTGGCGTGCGCAACTCATGGGAGGTGCTGGCTAAAAATTGGCTCTTAAGCCTTGAGGCATCGGCCGCCCGCTGACTCGCCTGCTCCAGTTCACGGTAGAGGTGCGCATGGGCGGTCGCGGTACCCACATGGGCGGCCAACTCTCGCATCAGGGCAATCTCGGCGTCATTCCAATTGCGGCGGCGATCGCATTGCTGCAAACAAATCAAGGCATTGCGCTTGTTCTTATAAAAGGTCGAGACTGAGAGCATGGACTTGACTCCAAAACGACTGTACTCTACATATTCCACCGCGAGGGGGTCACTGGTGAGCATCGTCTGTTGGAGATAGGAATCCGCCGCCGCCGCCAAACGCTCCCCCAACATCGACGGATAGGACGAATTACAATATTCCGAATCTACCTTAAAGAGTTGCGCCTCTTCATCAAAGGAAATGATCAGACAGCGGGTGACATTAAGCCCTTCCCCCAAGAGCGTCACCGTTTGCTGCCAAAGAATCTCCAAATCCAGCGTCAAGTGAATATTGCGGGAGATACGATTGAGGAGATTTTGATGCGGATTACGGCGAACATTGCGCGAGATATGCTTGATCAGATCTTGGTAATTGGGTTCGTTGATGGTTGCGGGTAAAGCGGTGTGAGGGTTCAGAATTTCTTCTTCAATCAAACGCCCCATAACCAACACGGTTGCGACATTCCCATGGCGCTTAAGGATAGGGCTAATCACCAACTCCAGCGCAAAGGTGCGATCGCCGTAGGCAAACAGGCAATGGTAGTTTTCCGGAACTCGAAGCTCCATCACCCGCTGAACCGTAGCCAGATAACTCTCGGCGTCCACAGGACACAACAGTTGATTAATATCAGACAGGCTAACTTCAGACGGAGTGATTCGCTTCTCCGCTAGCACCGGGCCTAAAAAAGAAAGGTATTGACCCGAACCATTCTGGGTAAAGACCAGTTCTGCACCGAGGTCGTGCCAACGAAGTATATTTTGGGCAGTCAATGCACTATCCATTGAGAAAGTTATTGCGTCTGCGCTACTGCTGAACCGTTCATTGCTGCCGTCGGACGGGGGTTAACGCGGGGGCCACTTGCCCTAGTCGTTCCATTCGCCTCGGGGCGGCACGGGCGGGTTGCGTCGAAACGTCCGGGCTAATTCCTCATCGGGGTCGCGCTCGCCCCGTAACCATTGTTTAATGGCTGTTTCAATGATGCGACTTGGATCATTACTGAGGTGTTTGAGCTGATCCACCAACTCGGCATCCAAACGAATCGAGAGTTCGACCTTATCCGTCAAACGCTGGGGACTCGCCGATAAATCTAAGTCATTCATGAGGGCCCTATCAATTGCAGCATATTTCATTGTACAAAATTATAGGAGCGCTACCTCCATGCCCTGATGCGGACAACTTAAATAATGGCTTCTCTCCTCACGCGTCTTGAACAATACACCCTTAAGTATCCCCAGGAAGTGTTGCAGATCACTGCTTGGGAGCAGGGGACTGAGGAGAGCGTGCTCATTTTTCGGGGATTTTCCAGCTCCCTGACCCGTTCTACTGCCTTTGACCCGGATGTGCCGATCCTGAGCGATCGCGCTGAAATCCGGACAATCGATCGTCTCGTCGCTCCCTACAACCCCGAGCAGCCCCAGTATCTTGCCCAAGGGTTAAGTCTTGCCGCCATGCTAGAGATTTTGGCGGCAGTAGGGCTCTAAGTCACCTCAGGCAACTGGGGTAGTGCATCGTCAAGGCTAGGGGCTGTCGTCAGTTTAGACTTCAAAGTCTTGTTATGACTGATGTAAAACCCCTTTTCCTATTGTTTGGGTCGGGCGCTCTATCGCTTGTCCCATAAGGCTTCTGGCTCTAACTGCCGACACGCCCTAACTTGACATATCCAGAGCGCAACTTGACGGTGCGTTGCGCTTCGCCAACAGCACCCGACAAGCATCCTCATCCTGAATGATGACATGCTCTAACACCTTTGTATTTTTTTGTGTTACAACTCTAAGGGGTTGTCCTTAAACGGTATCGGTTAAGAAAAAATAGAGGGTTCACCTAGAGGGGGCAATCTCATCCTAGGCGCGGTCATCCACTCAATTCCAGAACATTGCCATAACTGGTGTACAGCCCCTGTTCTATGGGTTGGGTCAGGATATTTATGACTGGTTCGATACGGGCTTCAGAACAATCTGATGACACGCCCTAGGGGCTGTCATCCGTTAGATTTCAAATCGCTCTCAAACGATTGCCGTGCCCCCTTACTATTTGGGGGGTCGGGCGCTCTATCGCTTATCCGGTAAGGCTTCTAGCGTTAACGAATGACATGTCCTAATCTCATTAAGAAATCTCAACATATACCTTATTCTCCGGAAAAGGTAATTAGATTTGTGGAATCTATAACAGTCCTGTAAAAAATTCAACACTGGCTCATTCCTGATCGACCAAAATTGACAGATGATGCTCTGCTGCTCTCGGTAGCAGCCCAGAAAATCTCGCTGTGGTGCAATCTACTCAAGAAACTGTAAGTTCACGAGTCTTAAATCCGATTCTTGTTGTTCTGTTGGATTAATATTAAAGTCAAGCCAATGAGTGATTACGCTATCTCTCGGAAAAAGTTTGAAGAAGTCCAAAAGATTTCGCCAGAACATATTTCAATTTCAAACTCAACGATTGTCTTCAAACAAGCTAAAGATTCCAAAAAGGGCAAAGACTTTGGTGTATTCTTCAGCATAAACGATATCAAGCATGCCGCGTTCTGCGATTACAAAGTTCCCAAAGAAGATCCTCCCAAATTTTGCACATATCTAATCATTGCTAGTTTGGTGCTTCTCCTCTTCCCAAGCTATATTAGTTTGTCAGGTATCCCCGTTAGGTTTCTAGGTATCTTAGGCTTTATTATCTTGTTTTTCATCCTAGCCCAGGTCGATGCAAAGAATGCAAAACGAGGAAAATATGGACTGTTTTTATCTTTGAGCGGTGGACTTGAGTTTATCGTTGAATCGAAGAATGATTTGTTCTTGAAGACCACGCTCAAAATAATTGATGCGATCAAAAACCAGTCGTCTGATTTAATGAGCTATTTAGACGGGTATAACTCTTTGATTCTCAATTTAAAAGACAAAAAAATAATCGATTCAACCAACAAAAAAGAGGTCAAAATTGATGATTTGTTTAGGTCGAGCATGCTCAACTTCTAGACCATCGATCTGAATTGGGGACTGTTATAATAGTGACTGGCTTAGAGCCTTTTCTGCTGTTATTTGGTTCGGGTGCGACCACTCTTGTCACATCCGGCTTCTGCGGTTAAATGATGGCATGACCTAATTAAGCTGGATTGGCAGAAAAGACAAACTATTGATTCACATCAGCGTCAAGACTGTCAGCAAGACCAAGCCAAAACTCAGCAGGTAAAAAATACCCACGATCTGAGTTTCGCTCCAGCCTTCTAGCTCCAGATGATGGTGATAGGGGGCCATGCGGAAGAGGCGTTTGCCTTTGCCATCGGGTCCCTTGGTGGCTTTGTAGTAGCTAACCTGAGCGATCACGGAGAGCGATTCGACAAAAAACAGACCGCTTAAAATAAACAATGCCCAGAGATTTTGGCTAAGCAGACCGACAGCAGCCAATGCTCCACCAAGCGCCAGGGAACCGGTATCGCCCATAAAAACTTTGGCAGGGTTGTGATTGTGGAAGACAAAGCCCAAGCAGCCAGCACTCAAACAGACGCAAAAGATGGCTAAGGCGAGGTGGCTAGGGAAGATTAATAGGGCCAAGCCCATCAGCGCGATCGCCCCCGTACCCCCAGCCAAGCCATCCACACCATCGGTGATATTGGTCGCATTACTCTCGGCTGTGAAGACAAAGATCGCCAGGGGCCAAAAGATTAATCCCAGCGGGAGCTGCCAACCAAACGGGAGGGCAACGGTTGTGATTTGGTTCGGCTGACTCCAGAAGAGCCAAGCACAAAAGGCGATCGCCCCAAGAACCTGCAAAATGAGCTTCATGCGTGGCGTCAAACCTTTGTTAGACTTCTGCCGGAGAATTTCCCAATCGTCGATCCAGCCAATCAAGCCATAAAACAGGGTGAGCAGACCCACCGCCACTGCCTCGGTTGCAAAGCCAGTCCACAGCCAAGCGAGAAGCACCGCGACCGGCACAAAGAAAATCCCCCCCATTGTGGGCGTTCCCGCTTTCTTAAGATGAGATTGGGGGCCGTCCTGTTGAATCACTTGGCTCGCTTTGAGGCGACGGAGTAGGGGAATTGTGCCAAAGCCACACCCAATGGTAATTAAAGTCCCTACAACTAAGACGACGGTCAGAGGGATACTCCAATTCAATTGTTCTAGATTGAGCTGTTCTAAGCTGAGACGATGCCAATAATCAAAGCTAATGCCCAGTCCTCCTAAAAGTAATGCCAGCAAAATCAGCAGTAACTTTCCGGACGGATTCCGCAACGCGGCGGCAGAGAAAAATTTGGCTTCCACAATTTTGAGATGTTGCGATGAGCGATTTTACAGTTTACAGGCGCAGGCCGTTGAAACAGGCAACTTGGCTCCCAGTGTACAACCAAGAGGGTACAACCCGAGGGACTTAAAACCAATAGGTGTTGCTGACCCATTGGGTTGTGTCATCACTAAAACCGTAGAAATCTAATGGGACAAGCGGCAACACACTTGCCCCAAAAACAAAATGAGCGAGGGGCTGTAAACCAGTCACAGCAATGCATTGGGATCTGACTGATGAAAGCCCCTAGTCCTCTAAATCATCATCATCATCGTCGTCGTCATCCTCATCAAAGTCTTTGTCATCGACGCCCATGAGCGCTGCGAATTCTTCTTCGCTCTCTTCATCTTCTTCGTCGAGTTGAGCTCGATGAACCAACCGATTGTTATGCTCTAGCCATTCCAGCAGCGATTCGCCACGCTTGAGGGGGATCACGGTCGCGGGTTCGTAACGAGGTTCTTGGCGAAGTGAGGGGTTTTTCATCGGTATACTGGAGAGTTGTGAGGTTTGCACAAATACAGGACTTTAGAATCGCATATTATACGCCGCGATCGCCACTTTATTCAATCTATCTTCTCCATTTCTATTCAGTCTCGGCAACGTTATGACCCTTGCTAGGTGCTGAATTTCTATCTTAAGTCGAATTCATTATGAGTAAGAAAGCCGAACTCTTGCAGGCGCTTGCGGGCCAGAACCGGGGTCTGTTGACCCAGGAACTCAGTCGTGTGGCAATCTTGGCGGCGATCGCCACACTCGAAGACCAGAACCCCACCCCTGAGCCCAGCCGCCGTGCTGACCTGCTTGAAGGCGACTGGCGACTACTCTACACCACGAGCCGCGAACTGCTGGGCATCGATCGCTATCCGCTACTGCAATTGGGGACGGTCTACCAATGCATTCGCACCACCAGCCAGTCGGTTTACAACTTTGCTGAGGTGGAGGGGATTCCCTTCCTAGAGGGACTCGTTTGTGTTTCTGCGGGCTTTGACGTTCTGTCAGACCGTCGTCTGGGCGTAAACTTTAAACGATCGCTCATCAGCCTCCAGCGTCTCTTGGATTACCAATCACCCGCTGCCATGATCCAGGAACTGGAAGCCGGGGAGAAAAAACTGATGGCGATCGACTTGGATCTCTCGGAGCGCGATCGTCAGGGCTGGGTGGATCTGACCTATCTAGACGAGACCCTGCGGATCAACCGGGGCAATGAGGGCAGTGTGTTTGTCCTGGCGAAGGATTAACGAATCAGATAATGCCAAGAAAAGACTGGTTAGTGGCAGGCAGGATGCCTGCGCTACGGAAGTTGAGATTAGAAAAACCGTAGCGCGGGCGTCTCGCCCGCCCTGTATAGGGAATTTGATGATGTGTTTCATGGCTTGCCATGACATGCACCTTGGCAGCTCTGCCGCCTGCATTATGCAGAGCCTCTAGGAGCAGTCGGCAAGACGCATGAGTCATGAACCCAACCGTTGCTCGGCAAGGTACAGACAGGCATCTTGCTCAGGGATATGGTCTTGGGCGTATTCCAGAGTCTTGCGCCAATACTTCAGGGCCGCCTGGGGTTGCTCTTGGGCTTCCAGGACTTGAGCCATTAGGCAATGACTATGGGGGCTTTCGGGCTGAAGTTCGATCGCCTCCCGCAAATCGGTTTCTGCTTTGGGCCAGCGCTGCTGGAGCACGCGAATCCAACCGCGATTTTTGAGACAACTGGCTTGCGTACCGTCATAGGAGGTCTTCTCTAGGCAATGTTGGGTCAGCTTGAGGAATTTCGAGGCGTCGGCTGGGGCCAGGGCGTCGCTGGCCAGAAGCTGCAAGCGGATATATTGGGCGATCGCCTCGGGGAAACCCAGCAGGGCAGCGTCCTCATACCATGGCAGGGCCTGCTCGGACTCACCCCAAACCTCATCGTAGAGCCAGGCTAAGCCGTAGCGGGGGTGGGGATAACTTTGATCTAGAAAAGCGGCCCGGCGAAAATAGCGCTCTGCCACGCGGGGTTCTTGATTGGCGTAGGCAGCATTCCCTTTTTGGTTGAGCCATTGGGCTATGGGCGAGCGCAGGCCCCAAACAGCGATAATCCCTGTACCCATAACCCCTGCAACCATTGCCCCGAGCAGAACCAAGACACGGCGTCGCCACCGGAAGGGCAATGACCGAGCAGCTAAGCCGACCGGCTGAGAAGAGCGCGTTCTCGGTTCAGGGGTAAGCTGCAATGAGGTAGCATAGGGGTTTTGCCAGATGATGGGTAGCCAACTGGCACAGGGGTAGTCGGCTTCCAAGCCCTGCAACCGCTCGCGAGCATGGGTCGCCGCTTGGTAGAGGGGTACCCCTGCAGCAAAAGCCGTGAGTAGATGGCGCAAAAAAGTCTGGGCGACGAGATCAGGAACCACATCCCGCATCACAATCATTTGGGGAATACGGGCATCATCCTGCAGGTTGCGGGCCAGCAGACCCAAACTGGCACAGGAGTTAAAAATCGCCAATTGCAACCCCGCCTGAACGGCTTTACGCAGGCCATACCAGATGTCATTAAGGCTGAGCGTCTCTTCACTGTCATTGAGGTAGAGCAGTCCCTGACCGTCCTCAGTGGTGTCGCCATGGCCCGCAAACAGGATCATGTCCCAAGGCTGCTCCCAAAGTTGATCGGTCAGCGCAGCCCGATTGGGCTGATCGAGAATTTTGACCTCCACCTGCTCTGGCGGTAGCGCTTCAAGGAGCTGACGATCGAGCTCGGTACCAATATTGGCACTCGCACCCAGAATCCCCAAGATGCGCATCCTGGCATGTGGGGCTCGGGGTTGGGGGGGCTGGGCATCCAGCGTGCTCTGGGTAAGAACGACTTGAGGATAGTTCTGCAAAAGCTGCCATTGACACCAGGGCAATTGTTGGAGGGGGCGATCGCTGCTCTGGATCACCAGGTGGATGTGGTCTGCGGGGTCAAGGGCCCGCAGCAGAGCTTCCCGAATGGGTTGCCAGTCTGGCGCTGAGAGCCAGTTATTCATCTGCGTCACCAGGGTCTGGGCAGACTGGCGACAGGATTGGAGCGAAATTTGGCCCAAAGAAATACTTTTGGGCCGCAACCTGCGCCCTGGAAACAGTGGACGATAGGCCTGTTGCCAATGGGTTTGGGCTTGCTGAGCTAAGTCTGGGTTGGCGACCAGGGTCTGCACTCGGTTGTCAATGAGCTGGTTGCGATCGCCCTGACGGAAAATCTGTAACTCCACGGTCAAGGGAGTATCAGCTAACGTACCGTAGAACTTCAGAAAAATTTGTTTATCGGGAAGCGCACAAGTGAGGGCAGCCATGTTGGCATTTGGTGATTGGGTAATTAGGGACTGTCATCCGTTAGCTCCCAAGGCATTGTTGCGACTGGTTTACAGCCCCTCGCTCATTTCGTTTGGGCAGAAAATTATAGCGGGTTGTCCCATCCGGCTTCTAAGGGTCATGAATCACCGGCCTTAGATGACAAAGGGCTCAATCAATGTCGTGTCCCTGAGGGTCACCTTAACATCGAATTCATCTCCTGGCTCACCACTAAAGGTAAATTGCAGACGATCGCTGCCTCGGGCCTGGGCTTGCATGATTGCTGTGCCCGAGGCCCCATCGAGGAGTTGTAACTGGAGGTTATCGGGCAAGCGATACTGTTGGTTCATGGGCCAGAGTTCCACGGCAACATCGAGTTCGGTCGTCAATGTGGGTCGCACCCCCACCACCAGCGTAATGGGGTCGGGTGCTGCCGGGTCTAGGGTAAGACGCTTGCCCCATTTAACACCACTGGTGCGCGAGCGTACGGCAATCAGGGGGGGTGCTTGGGGAGTAAACAAGGCGTCTAAGCACTGCCAAAACTCCGGCAGGATTCCATCTAGCCAATCGCTCAGCCGATTGAGCTGGGAGCGGTTGGCCATAACATCTGCGGTTGATGCTAAGGCAGGTTCTAAGCTGGGCTCTGCTGCTTGAGCGAGGGCTTGGAGCGGTCGCATTTCTGGAAGTTGCTCCAGTAAGGTGTCAAAATCCTGGAACGCCTGCAGGGGAATCGCCAACGCTTGTGCCTGTTCTGTGGCAATCGTGGGTCGAAAGCCAACCAGCGTCGCATAGCGAAAATGACGATCAAACTGCACAGCAATGCAGCCCCGCTGCTCACCCGGAGGGAGATCGCAATGCGCCTGATCGTGTAAGACTGGCCGACAGGCCAGCAGCCCCCAATCGGGCAAGCACAACTGGGCAACATCTCCAAACGATCGCGCCGTGAGCTGCCAAGCGGGACTCTGTTCTAGGTCGGTGGCGATCGCCAAATCCACTAGATAACCATTGACCACCGCCACCGCCAGGGTATTGAGATAGACCTGTTGACGCTTGATCTCGGTATGATGATGCGCGGCGAACTGGCGGGCGATCGCCTGATATTGGGCGGCAATTCCTAATTGCAGCGCTGGTAAAGCAGAGGAAGGCGAGGGCATAGTCAACTCCTTAATCAATTCCAAAAACAATACAATTTCAAGTGAAGCTTAGGCTTCGAGATACGCTTTGATGCGTGGTGTGAACCGTTTGAGATGTTTGCGATAGAACCCGTTTAAGGTCGGGACAGTAATGCCAAATTCTGCTTCGAGTTCACGCCATTTGTAACCCGCGAGCACCCGTAGCGCCAACACTTGAAAGGTGACGTGGGGATGGTCTTGGATGTGACACTGGGTCAGACAACGTTCTGGATCGGTTTCGATATAGTCACGTAGTTGCTTGCCCAGCGAGGGCAGGGGCTTGAGCACCAGATGAGGATAGGCCTCCAACTCACTCAACTCTAGCCAGGGCTGGCGTGAAGGGTTCTCATGTTCAGGACGATAATGGGCCAGAAACTCCTGACAGGCTTCGGGAAAAAAACGACGTTTGAGTAGAAAGTTTACCCATTGCATCACCTCATGATCCGGGCGATATTGCTCAATTTTTTGGCAGATATGGCTAAACAGACGTTGACAGGCTTCAGCATAGATCTCTTCATAGAGCTGGGGAACGTAGCCCCGGCTCGGGCGCATCAATTTGCCCGAGGCTTGCAGCAGCCGGAGCAGGCGATCGAGCGATCGCCGTCGCTCTCGCGAACCAGCGGGCTGCCCTTGAGCATCGAGGGCAAGCTGCTTGAGCTCCCGGTTTAAAGTGGCGTCATCCATCGATTCCGTATCGATCCAGATTAGGGGGTCTTCGAGAGGTCATTCAGCCCACCTGAGGGAGGGGCCTCATTGTACCCTCAGACGCAGAGGGGCTTTTTTATGCGGCAGCGCCAAATTTGTTTACTCGGGTCAGTACAGAAGATCACCCTCAGTCTGGAAATCACCGCTTGGAAATCACCGCAACGCCTCAGTCAGTAGAGAGTTACTTTGAAAATAGACAATGTTAATACTTTTGCACCAAGTAAATGAAGCTAGCGAGATCCCCCCGGCTACGCCGACCCCCTTGGTAAGTGGGTTTTCATCGTTGGGGGTGATAACCCGTCATGACTCGTTGGTATGATTAGGGGTCTGGCAGGTGAGGAGGAGTGGAATGACGCTCAAACGATTGGCTTTGATTTTGGTGACATTGGTTGTCACCTTACGCCTGGTGTTCTCGCTGCTCGGGAGTTTACAAGAACCCCAAGTTCAGCGCCGCATTGAGCTCTATCAAACCGATCTGGTGTTGGCCGCGAGTCAATGGCAGCCTCCAGAAGCGTTAAATCTGGCGATCGATCAGATCGTCGGTGATGACCCCGATGCCACCGCCCAGCGACAATATCAGGCGGCTGACAACGAAACCCAGGCTAGCATCGAACGGCTGGAGCAGCAGCTCACAACGGTTCTACTCCTGGATAATCCTGCGGTTGCTGAGCAGCTCCAACGAACGATCGAGAAAGAACGCCAATTTCACCAGCGGCTGCAACTAAAAATTGGCCTCTTGCAGGCGATCGCGGGCAACACCGAACCCGCGATCTTTGCCTGGCAGCGGATTCCGAGAACGGAAACGATTGCTCCCACCGCTCAGCTTTTAAGCCAGCTCTGGCAAGATCAGCTTCCCAATGCTCCCCTGCTCGAGCTGGTTGAAACCCTGGAGGCGGATCTCTCGGGCTGGTTTCAAGCCCAAGCCTTGACCCAGCTTTTCACCCTAGCCAAGGCACCGGGAGATTTAGCCAAAGTTGAGCAACTTCAGCAGCGAAACGCCGAAACGGCGCTCCTTAAGCTGGGTCTGATCAGCATCTTGCCTGCGTTGGGAGGTCTACTCGGGGTCGGGATTTTACTCTTTTTGTTGATTCAATGGGCCATCAAGCGCCAAGACTCCCTGTTGGGCGCACCATTACCGAGCTGGGAAACCCCTTGGGATTGGGAAACGACGGGATTGGTCGTGGCAGGGGGTTTCTTTTTCTTCAGTCAGATCGTTTTAGCAACCCTCCTACCGATCACCCTGCAACTTCTGGGTATCGAGCCGACGGCTTTGCTGCTGCGGGGCAAGGCGATCTACATCTTAGTGAGTTATATCCTGATGACCGTCGGTGGTTTAACGATTCTGTTTTATAGTCTGCGACCGTTTCAGCCCTTGGGCAAGGGTTGGTTTCGGATATCGCTGGGCAGTCGCTGGCTCCTCTGGAGCCTGGGTGGCTATTGGGTGGCAATTCCGCTGGTGCTCCTGGCTTCGCTGCTCAACCAAGCCCTCTGGCAGGGTCAGGGCGGCGGCAATCCAATTATTCTGCTGGCGCTGGAGGCCCAAGACCCGGTCGCCTTGACCATTTTTTGGAGTACGGCGGCGATCGCCGCTCCCCTTTTTGAAGAGATCATGTTTCGGGGATTTTTGCTGCCCTCCCTCACTCGCTACCTTCCCACCTGGGGGGCGATCGGCATCACCAGTCTGGTGTTTGCGATCGCCCACCTGAGCCTAGCTGAACTTGTTCCCCTCGCAATCCTGGGCTGCATCCTGGGGTTTGTCTACGGGCGATCGCGCAATCTATTGGCCTGTATTGCCTTGCACAGCCTTTGGAACAGTGGCACATTGGTGAGTTTATTTGTGTTGGGGAGTTAAGCCTTCAATCCCGCTGAGCCACGCCATACCTGAACCATGAAAACGCTCATCTCCAGAATTTTGTATCTCGTAGGAACAACGGTTTGCTGGCTGGGCTGGCTGGACGCAAGCCAACCCATGGCTGGCTGGACGCAAAGCCAACCCGTTATTGTCCCCGAGAACCGGGTGGGGATCTGGTCAACCCCCAAAGCCGTCATTCCCGAAAATTTAGTGGGAGTCTGGGCAACGGCAGATTCGCTGGTGCCCAACGGGCGTCTCTCGCAGGGCGTCGCCTTTTACCTCTTTGCCAACGGTAACGGAGCTGTGGTGGTGGGACCGCCGCCCACGGGCCTACGTGTTCGTGCCACTTATACCGAAGCCGACAAAACCCTGGAGGTGGTGGTGCTCACGGGAGATGAGCGCTTTAGCATTAGCGGCCAGATGCGCTATAACGCCGAGGCCGAAACCATCACCCTCTTCAAAGTGGTGAGCCATGTCGAAGACCAAAGAATTGCTGAATATCCCCACGTTGTTTTGCATCGGCTTTACACCCGAGCACCCAACCCAGTGCCCAACGGTTAACCATCGCCCCCTGCGCGTTCTGCCGACAAAACGATACGATTGTCTTAGATGATACTGCCCTGTGACCGCCGGAGGCGCCGCTCGTGAACTCCAACTTCTCCCGTTTTTCAACCCAAAGTAGCCTGACCAATCTCGGCTGCCTGCTCTCTTTGGTGGCGATCGCCGTGGGTTTGAGTGCGGTGGGTTTGGGATGGGTCGTCAATGGCGTGTTTATCCTGATCGCGCTCATTGCCCTCTCACCCGTTTTGGCGGTGATTATTTTTGGCATCTGGGCCCGGCGCAACATCATCAGTGGTAATTGTCCCGTTTGCGAGGCTGAGATTACCACCCTCAACGAGAGTACGCTGACCTGTGCCACCTGTGGCGAGCCCCTAGAGGTGCGATCGCGCCGGATCCAACGGGTGACGCCGCCCGGAACCATTGATGTGGATGCCGTTAGCGTGGATGTTGTGGATACCACTGCTACGGAAACCGGGTCGTCATTCTCTTCCACAATGCGCACCATTGAGGCCGAAGTGGTGGATGAGTCTTAATCCTGAAGGTCAAGACATTAATCCGGTCATCGGTGGATGCACTAGACCCTTGGCAGGCGAAACGCCTGCGCTACAGAATTATCGGTTTATGTGCTTAAGTTCCATAAGATAGGACGGTAGGAAGAAGCGCTGGGCTCAAGCCTTCAGAGCATGCCGCTCGAACCAGCACTCTGAACCCTGAACTCTGAACCCTGAATGCTGCATGGCCAAGTCAGCTCACCTGAAGATGCTCCAGCAAGGGGTTGAGGCCTGGAACCATTGGCGGGCAGAGAATCCCTATACCATTCCGAGTCTGGCCGATGCGGAGCTGGTGGGCTGGGATCTCGAAGGCTTTGATCTACATCAGGTGGATCTCAAGCGAGCGAATCTGGATCAAGCCTGTCTTTCTGATGCACTGCTTGATCAAGTAGATTTGCGTCAAGCGAGTCTGCGCCTAGCAGATCTCAGCAGCACCCAGCTTGTGGGAGCCCAACTGCGCCAGGCAGATCTCTCTCAAGCAGCGCTAAGCAATAGCATTCTGCATGAGATTGACGGGTCGGGAATTATTCTTGACCAAACCCTCCTGAGCCAAGCGCAATTGAGCGATTGCCATTTTGCCAATGCCCAAGGCACGGGGCTCAACGCTGAGCAAGCCGTGCTCACCCAGGTCAACTTGCAGCGCAGCCAGTTGCCCCAAGCGCATTGGCTCAATGCCCAGCTCCAAGCGGTAACCTTTGCCCAAGCAGACTTGAGCCAGAGTGACTGGACAGGGGCGATCGCCCAAGACTGTGATTTTAGTGGTGCGAGTCTCCAGAATAGTCAGTGGGTAGCCGCTCAGTTGGTGCGCCTGCGTTGGCAACATTGCGACCTGCAAAATGCCCAACTTCAAGATCAAGATCTCTCCCAGGTCGAATGCTTCGGGGCCGATTTCAGCAATGCCCAGCTCTGCCGCTCTCAATGGGGCGCAGCCGAATTGGTGCAAGTGCGCTTGAATGGGGCAGATCTCACCCTGGCCCAATTGGCAAACATCAATGGCACCAACAGCGAATTCCAGGGCGCATTTCTCAATCAAACCAATCTCCAGGGAGCGAATCTGCAAAATGCCGACCTCCAGGGCGCTTATGTCATGTTGGGGGCGAACCTCTCTCAGACGAACTTGCAGGGGGCCAACCTCAGCCAATGTCGCTTTCTCGAGGTGAATTTGCAAGGGAGTCAATGCCAGGGAGCCCAGCTACAGGACAGTCTGTGGGAAGGAGTACAATTGCAGGGTAGCCGCTTTGCAGACAATCCCGGCTTGACTCGCCGTCTGCGCCGTAAACTACACCAACAAGGGGCAATTTTTCCAGATTAGGGCATCACATCAATGTATGACCAAAGCATTGAGGGAAAATAGACGGGTGCGTTCCCGGAACGAGATGTGGTGGAGTTCAAGTCTAGATAGCATAGAATGCCCCCTCTTCTCTTTTGCTGAATCGCCATGAAGTTGTTGGCCAAAAGTTTACGCACTCGACTGATTAGTTATTTTTCGCTCCTGTCGTTGGCGACCGTTTCCACGGTGGGTTGCCTAACCTTTCTCGGTGCCAGGGTAGTGATTAAGCGTCTGGTCTTCGATCGCCTCCGCGTCTCAGCCCAACTCAAAGAACAAGCCCTTAATCTTTGGGTGGAAAATCAAAAGGAAGCGACCATCGCCATTGCCCAACTGAGTACGCTACGCGAAGAAATCGATGCGCTCATCCAGAACGACAGGGCCCAACCCACCAACGAGTCCAACCATCCTGAGAGTTCGGGTCTCAATTCTGGGCTATTGCAGAGCATCGCCACTGAACGGGCCTATGAACGGGTGGCGCGATCGCTCACCTCCGCCCTGGCTAGCCGGCCCGAGTTAGGCGAGGTCTATATCTTGGACAAAGTCGGCGGCCGGGTCGTCTTCTCCACCAACAAAGACCAAGAGGGGGACTATCGCCTCAAAGACACCTACTTCCAGGAGGGATTGCAGCAGACCTACGTTCAACCCGTCTATCCTTCGCCGATTAATAACCGCCCAACGATCACCGTCGCCACGCCGATCGTGAATCCACAAGACCAGGTTGTTGCTGTGATGGCGGTCAACCTGAGCTTGGATCAACTCGAGCGCATTGTGCGCGAAAGTGTCAGCCTCGGCGATAGTGCGGCAAGTTACCTCGTCGATCGCTACAACTCTCTGGTCTCCAGCGATCGCCTCGGCCAAACTGAATATCCCCGGGGGCTTCATTCCCTGGGCATCGACTCAGCGCTGGCCGGCCAAACCGACGGCAAACTCTATCCCAACTATGCTGGCGATCCTGTGATTGGTTATTTCCTCTGGCTAGAAACCCTGGAGGTGGCGCTATTGGTTGAAACCAACCAAACTGAAGCCTTTCGCCCGGCGCGTTATCTGGCCTGGGGCATTTTTGGCATCGGCACTGTCTCAGTGCTATGCGTCACCGGGGGGGTCTATTGGCTGAGTACCCAGGTTGTGCGGCCAATCGTCGCGATTAAGGATGCCGCGATTCAGGTCGCTCAGGGTGATCTAGAGCAAATGGCTCCGGTGATGACCCAAGACGAAGTGGGCATTTTGGCCCAAGCGTTTAACCAAATGACCCAGCGCCTCCAAGAACTCTACGCCGGCCTGGAAGAAAAGGTTCTGCAGCTCGAAACCGCCGAAAAGTCCCTGCGTCAAAGCCTCAAGGATCTCGAAATTGAGCAGGCGCGATCGGAGCAATTGTTACTCAATACTCTGCCCCAATCGATCGCCTATCGCCTCAAGTCGGGGGTGCGCAATATCGCCGATTCCTACGACAATGTGACGGTGCTCTTTGCCGATCTGGTCATGTTTACTCAGCTCTCGGAACGCCTACCGCCGCAGGCATTGGTCACGCTCCTCAACAAGATCTTCTCGGTTTTTGATCAGCTAAGTGAACAGTACAACCTCGAAAAAATTAAAACCATTGGCGATGCCTATATGGTCGTGGGGGGTCTCCCCGAACCCCATCCCCACCATGCCCAGGCGATCGCCGCCTTTGCCCTGGATATTCTGGCGACTGTCAATCAGCTTGATATGCAATTCGACGAATCCCTCAATATTCGCATTGGCATCCATTCGGGGTCGGTGGTGGCTGGGGTGATTGGCATTAAAAAATTCACCTATGACCTCTGGGGCGATACGGTGAATTTGGCGGCGCGGATGGAGAGTCAGGGTGTGGCGGGGCGCATTCAGGTGACGGCCGAGACCTATGAGCTGTTGCGGGAGCAATTTGTGTTTGAGGAGCGGGGCACCGTGGAGGTGAAGGGGAAAGCACCGATGAAGACTTATTTTTTGGTGGGGCGACAGGTAAATGTGGATTAACGTCTCCCTCAAAGTACTGATACTAAATCCTGACTATATAGAGTCAGAAAGAGAGTGAAGACTGAGCTTGTCGAACGTCTGAGCGACCGGTCTCTCCCCGCTGGGGACGCTACGCGAACGACAAGCCCCGGACTGAGCGGAGTCGAAGTCTCAGCCCTCATCCCGGTTTTATTTGGGGTTTACTTAGCAGATTTAGTACTATTTATAATCTGAACTTTTTTAATCGCCTCTCTCAAGCCACAAACTCCCGCTCCCCTTGCTGAGAGAGGGCCTCAGCTTGCTGTTGTGTTGCTTTGCGAGGTGAGACGCCGACGCTCACCCGGTAGCGATAACTCCAGCTCAAAAAGCGCAACCAGAGTCGGGGATATTGAGATTCAAGCCAGGAGCGCGATCGCCGCAACCACTTCGGGAACCAGCCATTGAGCGCCCAGCCAATCACCGACTCCAAGGCAAAGAGCAAGTAACTCAACACCCAGCGCAGAAAATCCTTTGCGCCCGCCTGCTGCCAAATCCAGACCACCAGTAGCGGGTTCATCCAGGCGGCCTTGAGCGCCAGACGGTTAAACGTCCACCAATTGAACTTGTCTTTAATGAAGGTATCGGCGACTTCCGGCGGCTCATTGGCCAGCAAGCCAAAGAAGGTGTTGAGCATCGCATTGATGCGTTGGGGCGGCAGGGTTTGACCCGTGGGCACCATCATGCCCTTGGAGAAGAGCCAGGTTACAGCGGTGTTGCTCTGATAGGCTCGAATTTGGTTGAGGTCTGGGGCGGTGAGCAGATCGTGCTGCAAGGCGGTATCCAGCAATGCCGTCAGGCGACTCAGGTTGCGCACCAGGGAGCCAAAGCCCGTAAACACCAGCGGGGATTGCAGAGATGCTGCGTCGCCGATCGCCAACACTCGGTCAAACGCCACGGTGCGATCGCCACTGCCTACCGAAAAATGCCCTGGAATATACCCAAACGTCGGCTTTTTCCATTGCAACTGTTCTAGGTCACAGCGACGATATTCCGGCAAAATCGTAAAGAAGTCCTCGTACATTTCGAGTAGAGAACCGGGATTATCGGGATGGACTTGATGGTAATGAAAAAGGTAAACCGTTAAGTCATCCCCCGCCACCGGAAATAGTTCCCAAATTAACTGCCGCCCCCGAGAAATATCACCATGGGAGTTGAGTACATCACCATAATCTGGATTCCAGACATCTTGAGAAATCCCACTCAAGACTGCACCCACGGTGGGGCAAACACTGTCAAACGTCCGACCACCATTGAGTTGCCAGGCGATCGGTGAGGCGGTGCCCATTGCATCCATTACCAGCCGCCCGGTTACTATTTTGGCGGCATCCGTGGTGCGATGCCGTGTTGTAACGATCGCCCCCTTAGGTGTGATCTCAACCCGAGTAAATTCCGTTTGATCCCAAATGGTTCCACCAGCCGCTCGCAGTTTTTCGCCACAGCGTTGGAGCAATTGCTCTGAATCGATCGCAATATTTAAAACCGTCGGTGTATGGAGGACTTTAGCTTTTAAATGATCGGGCAAATTGTCATCAAAAAACTTATTAAAGCCATCCTTATATTCCCGCGCAATCAGCGCTTCAAACTCACTTTGGCTAAATAAACCCAAGTCAATCAAGCTCTGGAACTCACTGCGGGAAATGTTCCATTCCCGATTCATCCGTCCAAAGGGCAACCGTTCGATCAACAGCACCCGATAGCCCCGCTGAGCCATCACCGCCGCATGGATCACGCCCAAGGCTCCACCGAGGTAGATCAAGTCATATTCAGGCTCGCATGTGGCATCGCTACTAAACAACACTTGCTTGGGGGTTTGAGGGTTGCGCACACTCTCGCGCCAACGCTGCTCCCACCAATAGGCCCGTTGCAGGTCGGCTGCGCCATTGGGGAATTTTTGGAAGAACTGGGCGGTCTTGGGATAATAGGGTGCGAGGGCATTAAAGATCGAGCTATTTTCCCCATCTAAGGGGGGCAGAGTCGGGTATTGATGGGGAAACTGCGATCGTACCTGTTGCTCTAGATCTTGCACAATTAGCCATTCCTGGAAAACTGCCGCCTCGCCCCAGCGAAACGCCTTGAGGTAAGTCGTTCGTTGTAGCGACCAAGTCAAGATCGCCAAGGAACTCTCCTGCTGGTCAAACTTCAGCTGAATACCGTTAGACGTGGGGATTTGTTCCCCTTTAGGAGCCATCCAGCCCGTTTGTAACCAAGCGACAACGCGATCGGTCTCGGGTGTGGGGATTTCAAGATAAAGTAGTTCTTTCATCGACGAGATTGATAACAGTTCTCTTGGGAGTAAAGTCTTGCTATTCAGGGTTTAGGGGCGATCGTTAAATCGTTTTATTAAACAGTTAGAGTGTCTGAGTCCGCTAGAGCAGACGAAGCAGAGAGTGTTGGAGATGACCCACTAGAAATTCTTGGTAAGCGAAAAGGTCAAACCGTTTAATTTAACGGTAGGGGCTGGGTTTCGGGAGCCCTGCGTCAGTTTGATACAGTCTGCAACCCACGGCTTATTGTCTGGATTGTCCCACTAATGGGTTGGGCACGGAAACCGCACCTCGACAAACCATCTCGAATTTTCTCCGTTTTAATGCATCAACCCTACCTCTAGGGAGGAGATCCAACGCAGCGCTGACCAGGATAGGTTCGGGGTGTGGGCCACCTTGGTTTAGCCCTGACCAGCCTTGACCATCCTACAGCGATGGGTTTCACAGTGAAAAGAAGAAGAGCCGTGTAAAATGCGGTCAGCTTGATTGGAAGGGTTATGACACAAAAGTTCCCCACCGCTCTGATTACCGGGGCCTCCAGTGGCATTGGCCGGGCTCTGGCTACCTGCTTTGCCCAAAATGGTTATCAATTGGTGTTGATTGCGCGGGATGTGCCCAAGCTCAATCAGGTGGCGGGTCAGCTCACCCAGCAGTATCGCGTTCCAGTAAAGGTGCTGCCTCAGAATTTGGCGCGCTTAGGAGCAGCCAATGCGATCGCTGGGCAACTCAAAGAAGCACAAATCACCATCGATATATTGGTCAACAATGCCGGATTCGGTGGCTTTGGTTATTTCTGGCAACGAGAAACCGCCCAGGAGTTGGCAATGATTCAGGTGAATGCGATGGCTCTGACGCATCTGACGCGCCTGTTGCTACCAGAGATGATCGCCCAAGGCCAGGGCAGGATCTTAAATGTAGCGTCGACTGCTGCCTTTCAGCCAGGGCCGCTAATGGCGGTGTATTACGCGACGAAGGCCTATGTGCTCTCGTTTTCTGAGGCGCTGGCCAATGAGCTGCAGGGAACGGGTGTGAGCCTGACGGTGCTCTGTCCGGGGCCGACAGCGTCGGGGTTTCAGCAGGCGGCGCAGATGGAAGCGTCGAGGCTGGTCAAGGCGCGGAAGCTGATGGATGCCCAGACGGTGGCCCAGGCGGGTTATGCCGGGTTAATGCGAGGTCAAGTGGTGGTGGTGCCAGGGCTGCGCAACCAAGTTCTGGCATTTTCTATTCGCTTTTTGCCGCGGCCGATCGTGCGATCGCTCGTTCGGCGCATGCAGTCAACGTTGGAGTGATACCCAATCCGGATTGTATGCAACCAATTACCCCCTCCCATGTCCAATACGCCTCATGACCCAGTTGCTCAATCAGGGTTGAAAAAATTAGATCTTGTTGCACTTCACTTTACAGAACAAAAATCGATGAATTGCGACGCCTGCCAAAACACTTGAAAGTTGTTTCTTTCATGAAATTCTCAATCATCTCTGGCGTAATTTCAGACGTCCCTAGTAGTTCAGGGATTGGCTCTTCAGAATTAGCTGAAACAGTGATCTCTAAATTCTAAGCTTCAGGGTTCTCCACATGCATCGGTTAGCGCCAAGCTGAGCTGCCTACATCCAAGTTCAAATCATCGCAACGATTGATCAGAGATTGCACGGTTGGCATTCTAGAATAGACACCCCAATTAACGATAATTATTAAACTGCAGCGCCACCGGGTAATCTTGCTCGCGTAGCAGCTGCATGATCGTCTGCAAATCATCCTTCGACTTGCCCGAGATCCGCACTGCATCCCCTTGGATAGCCGCTTGCACCTTGAGTTTTTGGTCTTTCACCAGCTTGGTGATGGTTTTACCCAGTTCTTTCTCGATGCCACGCTTGAGGGTAATCTCCTGCTTGACCCGCCCCCCACTCACCGATTCGATCGCCCCATAATCAAAGATTTTCTGGGAGAGCTTCCGTTTGGCAGCTTTCTCGCGCAGAATGCCACCTAGGGTATCTAGCGTCATCTCATTGTTAGCCGTGATGGTAATGAGATTATCACTGAATTCGACGGTACTCTGGGTGTTCTTAAGATCGTAGCGATTTTTGAGCTCACGCTGGACTTGATCCACTGCGTTGACCATTTCCTGGCGATCGAAATCGCTGACTACATCAAAGGAAGAGGAAGATGCCATGACAAATACGAGAAGGAGGATTGGACGGCTAACAACTTAGACCAAAAAACGTTCTGCTGCAACAGGCAGCGATTGCCTTAATCCAGGAAAAACAGCGTCACGACCTTGCGTTGGTCTTCCGCTTCTTCACAGGTGTTCAGCAGCGTATCACTATCATGGAAGGCAAAACAGATAAGCTGTTGACAGCGGGAGATAATTTCCCGATTGCAGAGGGAACTCGCTTCACCCAGAGATAACGTATCGTGGTTGGGATGTTCGACCAAATGCATCACTTGCTCCAGGACGTCCCGTGACTCGCGGGGTTGGCGTGAGAGGCTTTGGGGCAAAATCACTGTCAGCAGATTGGGGTCAGCTCGCATCGCTCCCCGAATTGCCGCCAAGTTCGTTCCCGTTGCTCCGGAGGTCATTAAGCGATTACCCCCCAAAACCAGGGCATAGCTCATGGTTTCGATCAGCTTTTGATGGGTGAGGGGAATATGGCGAGATCCGAGTAGGGCAATACGCTTAGAACTCGTTTGCTGGATCGCGGCCAATTCTTGAGCGAGCGTATCGATCTCTTGAACACCAATGGATTGACTCAAACTCTGTACCGGGTAAGGGGCATGGGAACCGATGGTATTCTACCAAAACCAGTCTCGTCAAGACAGGGCTGAAGCTAGAACATTCAGGGTTTAAGGGGCGGTTTTGCACGGTGGGAATGCTGCTTAGCCAAAGGTGCGGCTATTCCAGCCCCAGAGGTGGCGCTGGGCATCGGCAAACTCAATATAAATGCGGCTTTGCGGTACGCCCAAGCTGTCCTCCACCACCTGACAGAAATCTTGACTCATGGCTTTGGTTTGCTCAGGCTTCATCGTGCCAATATTTTTGATCTCCAGGTAGCAGACGGGCTCAGTTGTGCCACCAAAGGTCATCGTTACGTTGGGCTCAAAGGCAGTCATAACGTAGGCTTCGGATTTGCCGAAGTGCTCAGATACCTTGATCGAGAGGGTCTTGAGCAGAGTTTCAACGGTGCTAGGCTCAGGGGCGGCCACGGAGGTTTGGAGTTTAATCAGGGGCATGGTGCAGGGACGTTGTCGTTCAGGTTTGCATTCTACCCGGTTTGCATTCTATGAGGCAGGGCAAAGGTGAGACTGAGTTCGAGGCAATCGTCTGGGTTAGCGCTCTGATGGTACGGTAAATGCTGATCTGCCGCTGCACACCTCACCTTCATGGTAACTTTCGATCAACCAGTTATCCTCTGGATCATATATCCATGTTTCCCAGTCCACTTCTAAGATCTCAGTGAGGCAAGCACGACCATCACCAACCTTTACGCGGAGGGCCGGTTTATTCTCTAGCCATGCGATAACAATGTCACTTTCTAGATTGTGGGCGTAACTTACTAAACAATCAGTCACTCGCTCAATGCGATCTTGAGCAGTATGCCAGTTTTGACGAGTTGACCCTGGAACTTTTCTCCAGTCTACTCGCCCATGACTTGCGACTGAGAACAATCCCTCAATCCAGAGTGAGGGCTGATGCTGAATGTCCCATAAGACTTCGTATATCGCTGAGCGAGAATTTAGTGCAGCAAGCACCTCTGCAAGAGGAATAAGCGCTTTCTTGTAGGCAATACGCTTTTGTTGTATCTCTCGCCACTTTAGCAGCTCTTCGTGATCATTCTTGATCATGCTAAAGGTTTAGATGTAGTGTCATGAAATATCTTAGCATGACGGGCGATAAGCTGATTTTTGAGCTTAATTAATAGGGAGCACGATCGTAAATTTTGTACCACTATCGAGAACCGATTCACAGGACACCGATCCGCCATGTTTTTCGACAATAATTTGGTAGCTGATAGACAGACCTAAACCCATTCCTTGGCCGATGGGCTTGGTCGTGTAAAATGGCTCAAATAAGTGAGATGACGTCTCTTTACTCATACCACAGCCATTATCCGAAATGATGATTTCGACACAGTTTGTATCGAGAAGCTTAGTCTGAATAGTGATTTTTCCGATATGTTCTGACTGTTGCAGGCGGCGATGATCGATGGCATCGATTGCATTGACCAAAAGGCTCATAAAAACTTGGTTGAGCTGTCCGGGATAACAGTCCAAGAGAGGGATCTTACCGTAGTCTTTAGCAATCTCGATCGCGGTATGATCGGCTCTCTCCTTAATTTGATTTTGCAGCAGGAGCAGGGTACTTTCAATCCCTTCATGAATATCTGCCGCTTTGTGCTCAGCCTCGTCAACGCGAGAAAAGCTTCGCAGAGACAGGATAATTTGGCGGATGCGATCGCTGCCACTTTTCATTGAATTGAAGAGTTTTTGCAAGTCTTCTTGCAGGAAATCCAACTCAATTGCTTCAATTTCTTCCTGAATGATTGGAGCAGGGTTGGGATAGTTTTGCTGATACATCGCTAGGAGATGGAGCAATTCATGAACGTAGCGAGCGGCATGGGTAAGATTACCATGAATAAAATTAATAGGATTATTGATTTCATGTGCAACCCCTGCCACTAATTGGCCAATACTCGACATTTTTTCGCTATGAACCAGTTGCATCTGCATTTGCTTGAGTTCTGCTAATGCTTTTTGTAGCGCTTCTTCTGCTTGCTTGCGTTGTGTGATATCAAAGCGAATGGCTAAATACTGATATGGTCGGTTGCTCTCATCTAAAAAGGGGATAATTGTTGTGTCGACCCAATAATAATTACCATCTTTAGACTTATTTTTTATTTCTCCTTTCCAGACTGCTCCCGACGCCAACGTTCCCCAAAGTGTTCGAAAAAACTGACGAGGATGATAGCCGGAGTTGATAATACGATGATCTTGACCGATGAGTTCTGATCGAGAGTATTGGGAAAGTTCACAGAATTTATCATTGATGTGGGTAATTCTGCCTTTAGGATCAGTGATTGCAACAATTGCCGCTCGATCTAACGCAAATTTAACATCAGCCAACTCTTGGATGATTTTCCTATTTTGCTCATTGAGCGTGGTATTACTTGCAGTATTATTTGTAACATTCAACCCCAAGCGTTGTAAAATATCCTGTAAGTAACCCACTCGTTCTGGTGACATCTTTTATTCCCTTTGGCGCACTAAACTACTCTTCCACGTTTCTGGAACAGCATTAGAGTATTGAGTTTTACGCAGTCTTTTACACAAGAGTCCGGACAGTTTTAAATCGTCAACGGTAGAATGCAGGTTTCAGACCTTTTGCTGAAGCTCAATGCCAACGGCAGAATGGGAGTTCTAGCTTCCATGGTAGAAACCGTCCAGAGTATTACTATACCGAATCAACCGCAGAAAAAAAAGATCGAGAATCTTTTTATGGTTGCATCAATGCTATAGCTTCTGGTTTAATACAATTTTTTGGGCAACTAATACCAAATCCGGAAAATACAGACAAAATAAGCGAAGATGAGGGCTGAGCTTGCTTGTCGAAGCCTGGTCGCTCAGACGTTCGACAAGCTCAGTCTTCGCTTTCTTTCTGTCTCTATACAATCAGGATTTGGGATAAGATGGCAATAGAAGTACCCTAAAAAGCCGAAAAGCGCTCAGCTAATACAGCTCAGATAGTTCCCTTTGCTGGCATTACTTAATTTATTTCAACAAACTTAATTTGAAGTTCAGCAATAGATTAGACAGATTTTCGTTGTTGAATCAACCCCATATAGTAAAAACCTCCTTAATCGTAATCAACTAAGGAGGTCTCGGCAGCTTTAATGTAGTCGTATGGCTCTACCTAGTGCCACGTCAACTCTAAATTGTAGGTTGGTGTTGAACCCAGCGAAACCCAACACAACCACTGCTGATGCTGGTTTACTCTACCCTTCGGGAATGCCAAAGGCAAACGAGAAGGCTTCGCCAACATGATTTCATTCAATCTCGCGACAACTCCTCCTTTTACTCTGGACAGAGCACTAGGCCTGGTACGCATCAGCCGGAACCACTCTGATATTCTTGGCCAGCCCCAGGAGTTTCAGCAACCGAATCGTCTGCCAGGTGAGGTCAATTTCCCACCATTTGAGGCCATGGCGTGCTGAAAATTGATAAGCATGGTGATTATTGTGCCAGCCCTCGCCATAGGTCAGCAACGCGACCCACCAGCAATTGCGAGACTTGTCGTTGGAGTTAAAGGTGCGGTAGCCAAATTTATGCGTTGCGCTATTGACAAACCAGGTGCAGTGGAAGACCAACACCAGTCGGAAGAAAATGCACCAGGCAATGTACGACCAGCCGCCGATTGCAAATAAACCCAAACCCAGTCCCACTTGAATCCAGACGAAATAATCATTTAAGAAGCGATAAACTGGATCGTCTTTAATGTCCTTGGTAATGCGGGGGACATCATCACCACGCTCGGCGAGAAAGAACATCCAACCGAAGTGGCTCCAGAAGAAGCCAAGACTGGAATCATGAGGGTCAGGTGCGGTATCGGAATATTTATGATGAATGCGGTGGAGCCCAACCCAGTCGATTACGCCGCCTTGGCAGGCCAAAGCGCCGCAAAGGACAAAAAAGTATTCCAGCCATTTCGGTGTTTTAAAGCTGCGATGGCTCACCAGGCGGTGCCAGCCGAGCGTGATGCCCAAGCCGCCCGTAATCCAATGCAGTAGGAGCGTGATGGCGATCGCGCTCCAGCTAAAAGTGCCGGGCAGTAGCACGAGGCAGGCCCCGATATGGATGAATGCCAAGTAGCTGATATTGAGCCAATTTAAAGAGCGTTCTGGGGATGAAACAAGTGTCATGCAAAATTTTTTGTTTATGGAACGTTACAAAGCACACCTTATGCTAAACCATCTGCTATTCAAGGGCTGATACGCTAAAAGCGATGTGTAGGGTGAAAATTCTGGGGGTTATGAACAGCCAACAACTGCTGACAGAGGGGCACAAGGCGCTCCTACCGATTTTTTCGGCAATCGACACGCAGGTCAAGGAAAATCTTAATAAAGTCCTAATCGCCTTCCAAACCCATAAGGTGGGCACTCACCATTTTGCTGGGGTCAACGGCTATGGCCATGACGATCTGGGTCGAGACATTCTCGATCGCGTTTTTGCCCAAGTGATGGGGGCCGAGGCGGCGATCGTTCGGGCGCAGTTGGTCTCGGGAACCCATGCGATCGCCGCTGCCCTCTATGGTGTGTTGCGACCCGGTGATGAGCTGCTGGCGATCACCGGTACGCCCTACGATACGCTTGAAGAAGTGATTGGCACTCGGGGGTCGGGTCAGGGCTCCCTGGCAGAATTTGGCATCGCCTATCGTCAACTTGAGCTCACCGCTGATGGCCGAGTGGATTGGCAGGGCTTAAAAGTAGCCGTTCGCCCTCAGACACGTCTGGTTTTGATTCAACGCTCCTGTGGCTACAGTTGGCGACCTAGCCTCAGCTTGGCTGAGATCGGGCAACTAGTGGCGATCGTGAAAGCCCAGAACCCGGATATAGTCTGCTTTGTCGATAACTGCTATGGCGAATTTGTACTAGGACAAGAGCCTCCGGACGTTGGTGCGGACTTGATTGCGGGGTCGCTGATCAAAAATCCAGGGGGGGCGATCGCCCCCACGGGGGGCTATGTTGCCGGTCGCGCTGAGTGGGTCGCAGCTGCCGCCTTTCGGCTCACCGCACCGGGCATTGGCACGGCAGGGGGTTCTAGCTTGAACCTGAACCGCTTGCTCTTTCAGGGGCTCTTCCTTGCGCCCCAGATGGTGGGTGAGGCGCTCAAATGTGCCCATCTGTTGGCTTGGGTGGGCGATCGCCTCGGCTATGCCGTCAACCCCCTGCCTCTGGCCCCCCGCAGCGATACGATCCAGGCGCTCCAGTTAGGAACTCCTGAGAAGCTAATTGCCTTCTGTCGTGCCGTGCAGCAGACCTCCCCGATCGAGTCCTATGTTGACCCTGTGCCGGCTGCGATGCCGGGTTATGCTAGCCCGCTGGTGATGGCTGGGGGCACCTTCGTTGATGGCAGCACCGCTGAACTCTCGGCAGATGGTCCCTTGCGGGAGCCCTATACGGTTTTCTGTCAGGGGGGAACCCATTGGACCCATATGGCGCTGGTATTAGAGCGGGTTCTGGCGGTGTTGGCTGGGGGGTAACAAGACTGACGAGCTGACAGCGGTTAACGTAGCTTGCGAGATCCCCCCGGCTACGCCACCCCCCTTACATGGAACTTAAACAAATCAACCAGGAATTCTGTAGCGCGGGCGTCCCGCCTGCCAAGGGTTTAGTGCGTTCTGCAATTACCGGATTAATTTCTTAACCTTCAGCTCAGGCTAACCTTGTAGGGGTTTTGCAGACCCTCCTTACAGCAAGGGTTTTGCGAACGCATGTTTTAGGGTTTAGCCGCTGAATCCTAGCAAAATCAAGGGAGTGATTTAAAACCCCTACAGGATTAGCATCTAAGGGGGGCAGAGGGGATCTAGAGTCTAGATATGCAGTGCAGGGTTAAATTGCGTTAGTTTCAAAACCCTACGTCTGCCCGGCCGACCCCCGCTCCCGATATTGCTCCGGCAGATCGATGAAAACGCGATCGCTCGGTTGCAGCCCTTCGAGAATCTGGGTTCTATCCTCCACCGTGACCCCGAGTTTGACCGGGCGAAACTCCGGACGATTGCCCGCATCAGGCACCATGACGCCCTTTTCCCCCGCTTGAGTAACGATCGCCACCGTCGGCACGACCAGGCTCCGACCCAGATTACGCCCCAAAAACTCCACATCCACGTTCATCCCGGGCAGCAGTTGAATGCGTTTGAGGGCTTCTGGATCGAGAATGATCCTCACCTCAAACGAGGTGACGTTTTCTTCTACGATCGCCTCGGGAGCGAGCAAACGCACCCGACCGCGAAAGGTCTGCTCCGGGTAGGCATCGGCGGTAATCTCGACAAACTGGCCGGGTTGCACATGGATAACATCAATTTCCGGGATTTTGGCTAGGACTTCCCAGACCCCATCCGCGAGGGCGACAATCGAGGTGGCGGAGGCGGCGGCATCGTTAGAGCCCGAGGTCGTCGGGGTGACAAAGGCCCCTTGGGTTGCATATTTTTGGGTGATGATGCCATCAAAGGGAGCAGTGATGACGGTATCTTGCAGATTGACCTGCGCTTCTCGCCCTTGGGCGAGCGCTAAAGCAACAGCAGCTTGACGACTGTCCAATTCGGCTTGGGCCGTGCGTTGCCGTTCAATCAACTCTGCGTCGGCTTCACGGGCATTGGCAGCCAGTTCGGCCAACTCAGGATTTCGAGTCCGCTGTTCCCTCACGAGCGCGGACTCTGCATCTTGCACAGCCGCTGTCGCATTGCGAAACTCCAACGCAACATCATCAAAATCATTTTGCGAGATCGCCAATTCTTCGGTCGGCGCTTGATACCGCTCAAACCGAGCTTTGGCTCTGGCATAGCGTTCCTGGGCAGCCTCAAAGTCGGCAGCCGCTTGGATAATTTCGGTGGGCAGGCGAGCTTGAGCCTCGGCAAAACGGGCTTGAGCAGCATCTGAGCGAGCCTGAGCCTGAAGCACCTCTAGGTTGACCCGCTGCTCGGTGACTTGAAGATCGGCTACAGCTTGCCGATAGCGGGCTTCAGCCTGGCCGACTTGGGTAAATACATCGTCATTTTTCATGATGGCCAGACGCTGACCCTCCTCGACGGGCATGCCCTGCTCGACCAGCAACTGTTGCAGTTGACCCGCTGTATTGGGGCTAATGTTAACACTCCGCATCGGCACCACGGTGCCGCTGGCATCGACGCGCACCTGGAGGGACTCAACTTCAACCGGCACGGTATAGTCTTCGAGGATTGTGGCTGCTGGGCCAAAAAAGGCATTGTAAGTGGTCGCGCCAATGACCACGATGCCCCCCGTCACCAGACCGGTCAGCCAGAGGATGGGGTTGCGGGGATTGAGAAAATGAGGCAAAGCCATCGGTTTGTGATCGTGAGCGGATATCTGTATGTTACGCGTTCCTCTCGCCCGTTTAGGGTAGAGAATTCTAGACATCCAGGTCAATAGGATGACAGCCCCTAGTTTAGGGTGTGTCCCTCAATTATTCCAGACACTTGGAGGGGACTCCCAGGAAAAAATAGCCCAATGACACGCTCTCAATTAGACCCTAAATGAGAGGCTGTCGTCAGTTGGATTTCGAGCGCTTGCTGTGACTGGCTTACAGTCCCTTTTCCGGTTGTTTGGGTCGGGTGCTCTATCCCTTGTCTCGTCAGACGTCTGGTACTAACTGACGACACGCTCTAAATTAATATCAGGACAACGCCAACAACTCTATTTTTGGACAACACGAGTAATATTGTGCCCCAACGAACTGCACCCCAACCCATTACATCCCAACCCGCTGTATTTCAGCGCCATCGCTGGCAACATCGCCCTGGCCGACCCCATTGGCTGCTGAGGGGGCTGGCGATCGCGACAGCTTGGGCTGGAGTCTGGCAGGGTCTGGCTTTGCCTGCCGCTAGCCAAGCCCTCCTACCCTACACCCTAGAACTCGATAACGCCGCATTGGAAGTGCAGGGCCAGGTGCTTCTACAGGAGACCGTCCGTCTGCTGCGCTTTGAGCAATATGATCTGGCCCTGCCACGGATTAAGCTGGCAACCCAGCTTGCTCCCCAGGACTTTCGGACTTGGTTTTTGCTCGGTAGCCTCTACGTCCAACAAGAGGAGGTCACAGAGGGCATTGCCGTACTGGAGCGGGCCCTGAGTTTGGTGCCGCCTGATTTTGTGGAGGAGCGTCCGAGTTTACTGTTTATGCTGGGCTCGGCCTACTTTCAGAATGAGCAGTACCTCGAAGCCCGCCAAGTTTTTGTGGAGGGGTTGGCGCAGGAAGAAGACTCCGCTGAGGCTTGGTTTGATCTGGGCAATACCGACTATCAATTGCGCAACTATAGCGAGGCGATCGCCGCTTATCAGCAAGCCATTGACCTCGAAGCCGAGTTTTGGCCAGCAATTAATAATATTGGCTTGGTGCAATATGAGCAGGGCCAGCTTGATGCTGCGGTGCGCCAATGGGAAAGCGCCCTCCAGGTGGATGCCCAGGCCGCCGAGCCCTTGCTAGCGATCGCGATCGCCCGCTACCGTCAGGGTCAGCTCCCGGAGGCGATTGAAATTGCGCAGCGTGCCCTACGCATTGACCCCAACTATGCCGACCTGGACTTTTTGAAGCTCAATTTATGGGGGGAGCGTCTGCTCCAAGATACAACTCAATTCTTTGGCTTGCCCCAGATGCAGGAGTTTCTGATGCCTTAGTGCCGCAAGGCGGAATTCAGAGCTCAAGGTTCAGAGTTCAGAGTGTTGGTTTACTCGTTACCTGGCTCCAGCCAGGTAATGCCATTCTAGAGGCTCCGCCTCCAGTCGTTCGGCGTTCACAATACTGTAGGTGACACAGCCGCAAATGGAACGTCATGACACGGGGAATTGCAAAAGAGTTGGGGTTTATTCTGTCGAGGATTGAATAAACGTGACCACCTCATCGACAAAGGCCTGCTGATCCACGATCGGCTTGCCGATATAGCCATCGGCACCACTGGTTTTGAGGAACTTCTCGCGATCGCCGGGCATGGTAAACGCCGTCACTAGCACCACCGGTAGATGAGAGGTTTGGGGATCGGCCTTGAGGATTTGAGTGAGCTGCAAACCATTGGTCGGCTGACCCTGGTGGTAACTGTTGGGCAAGCCCACATCCATCAAAATCAGATCGATCTGTCCCGAATGGGCCGATTGCAGCACTTCTTCGACATCATCGGTGCAATGCACCTCCAACTGACCAAGCTTGGTCAGAATGCGTTTGAAGATCAAACGATTGGTCGGGTCATCTTCAACCAAGAGCACTTTGGACATAGCAGAAGCAAGCCGGGGCTGGAGCCGCAGGTGGGTCATGGGCAATCATGAATAATTTTCTTTTCCTACCGCAGTCGCTAATTCCGGATAGCCAGCCGCAATTAAGGCCCGATCACGGATGCGGCAAGAATCACAGCGACCACAAGGAGCAGCCTGACCCGCATAACAGGACCAGGTTTGGGCGATCGGCACCCCCAAGCGCACCGCTCGCCGCACGATATCCACTTTAGTATCCTCAACAAGGGGGGCCATCAGTTGAATGGCGTGACCTTCCACCCCGACCTTGGAAGAGAGGGCGGCCAGGGTTTGGTAGGCGGCCAAATATTCGGGGCGACAGTCGGGATAGCCGGAATAGTCAATGGCGTTAATGCCCAGATAAATGGCTACTGCACCCTGCGCCTCGGCCAAGGAGAGGGCCAGGGCAATAAAGACCGTGTTGCGCCCAGGCACATAAGTATTGGGAATGGCGTCTGGCACAACCCCGCTTTGGGGCAGTGTCTGGGCCTGATCGGTGAGGGACGAGCCGCCCCACTGGGCCAAATTCACATCCACGATGTAATGGGCGGCCAGGCCCAACTGGTGGGCAATCTTCTGGGCGGCTTGCAGCTCCTTTGCATGTCGTTGGCCGTAGCGACAGGAGAGGGCAATCACTGCATAGCCATCGGCTTGGGCTTGGGCGGCAACGGTCGCAGAATCCAGCCCACCAGAGAGGAGGACAACGGCTTTGGGCAGCGGTGCAGAGGAATCAGGCATAGAAGCGATCGCAGGCATGATAACAACCAATGTTTGTTGCCAGCATCTAACCTGCCAGCGCAATGATTGGCGTCATCGATCCAGTGTGATTTTAATCCAAAGGGGGATGACTCTTCATTTTAGGACAAAGGTTTTATTGAATTTTCCGCTTGTATTCATTTCCATAGCTGTGCATTGTCAATTGCATCTATGCCCCTGCCCCCTGACGATATTGCTGTCCTGGTAGTTGGGTTACCAAACCCGCCAACTCCAGTTGGGTTAAGGCACTCATCACTTCAGGGGCCGATTGGCCGGTGGCTTGAATAATCCGCTCAAAGGCGGTAGCGTCCCGACCGATCGCCTGCCAAACCTGTAAGAGCGACTCCGGTAGATCGGGAGGTGGGGCGTTGGGTACGGGGTCGAGGTGAGGAATTTCACCGAGGGATTGGAGGAGCTGGCTGGGCCCCAGGATCATCTGTGCGCCTTGGTTAGCCAAGTTCAGGCAGCCGATCGCCTGGGGATTGTCTAGAGAGCCGGGCAGCGCATAGAGGTCACGGTTAAACTCATTGGCGTAGCGGGCGGTGATCAAGGCCCCCGATCGCTCTGAGGCTTCCATGACCAGGATGGCGCGACTTAAGCCCGCAATAATGCGATTGCGGGGTGGGAAGTTATGACTGGTGGGTTGGGTATCCGGCGGGTAGTCGCTCAGTAATAAACCCTGCGCTTTGATCTGATCGTAGAGTTTCTGGTTCTGACGGGGATAGACCACATCGATCCCGGTACCGAGCACAGCGATTGTACGTCCGCCGGTGTTGAGGCAGGCCGCGTGGGCGATCGCATCGATGCCCAAGGCCAGGCCAGAAATAACCGTAAAACCATGCTGTGCGAGCGCATCACTAATCGTGCGGGTCCAGCGTCGCCCGTAGTCCGTAGCGTTACGAGTGCCGACGATACCAACAGTGGGAGTCCGACCCGAGAGTTCATCCGGGTCAACCTGCCCCCGATAGTAGAGCACAGGCGGCAGGCTGGGAATCTCTCGCAGGAGGCGGGGATAGTCGGCATCCAGAGGTGTCCAGAATTGAATCCCTTTTCGATCGAGCTGGTCGAGGAGTTGTTCAGGGTTGAGCTGGGGGCGTTGGGCGGCGATCGCCGCTGTGAGCTTGGGACCAACGCCGGAAACAGTTTGTAACTGGGCCAAGGGAGCCGACCAAGCGGCGGAGAGCTGCTCAAACCGTTGGTGGAGGCGCTGAATCAGCAATGGCCCCACGCCATTCATTCGTGACCAGGCCAGCCAATAGGCCCGTTCTGGCAAAAGGTTCATTGTTGCCCAAAGAAACAACTAAATGAGCCTATCGTATCAGGAGAATCAAAGTAACAATCACAATTGTGTGAAAATCACGCTTGTGCGTTCTTTGTAGTTTGGCTGGGCATTCCAGAAAGACTGGGTTAGAACGGTGAAGAGTTAAAATTAGGTCAGCGCGATCGTACCCCACACAACATCTAGCGCAACGATCTGCATTGTACAACACATCAGTATGAGACTTTTAATAATGCGTCAACGGATACGAACTTTCTGGAACAACAGCAAAGTCTGGTTGTTTGTAGTGGCATTAATGGTAGCGATCGTCCTGACTTTTGAGCCATTCAGCTTAGCTCAGAGTTCTCAGATATCTTCAGAAAATGAACTCATTGAGCAGATAGAAAAAAGAGCATCAAATCATGCCAATGCCGGAGATTCAATGTACCCAACCTCAATATATTTAGAGTTCAAAGACAACGATTTTGGTTGGGAACGGAAAAACATCCTAGACACTTATGAAGAAAAGTTTATTGAGGAGCGCTTGCGTATCAGCAACAAGGAAGAGGAATCAGAGAGCAACCTCCAAAACAAAAACGAGATCCTAAGCAAACTATACAAGATATTACCTTTTTTGGGATGGGTATCAGCAACTCTGGCCCTATCCCTAAATAGGGCAATTCAAAGTAAACTGAGTGATTTTTTCAAGAATGTCGGCGATCGAATTTACTATTTTTTTGCTCATATCTCATGGTTTCAAAGTTTGGCATTGAAGGGATATCGGGAAAGATTACGAAAAAATCTTGGAGGACTTGAAACACCATTTAATGTTGATCAGCCACTATCGATGTCGGAGGTAAATCTACCATCATTGAAGCTTAGTGAAGATCAAGAATCCCTGAGTGATCAGGAGCAGCTTAGTGATCAAGACAACGAGCTAGATATCTATGAAATACTAAAGAAGACTCAATACCGACGGATGATGGTGAAAGGAGATCCAGGCTCGGGGAAATCTGTCTTACTCAAGAATATTGCTTTCAAGTATGGTGTAGGACAATTGATTTTGCCTGACAATCCAGTACCTGTGCGTTTAGAATTAAATACTTTAAAATCTAAAGACTTGGACGAGGATGGACTTGTAGGCAAGCTAGTTGAGAGCCTAAAAGAAAATGGATTTCCAAATCCAGATAGTTTCGTAAGAAATGGATTAAAGAAGGGAAAGCTAATGCTACTATTGGATGGTTTTGATGAAATACCAAGTGATATTCGGTTTGAGGCAGCTCGGGTAATAAGGGGTATTCTGAGAAACAATCCCGAATGTCGAGCCCTTATAACCTGTCGGAAAGCAGTTTATGATGATGAGTTTAACAATGAACTCGATCATAATGTTTTAGATATTTCAGGGTTTACAGATTACCAAATCCGAAGTTTTCTCCAGTCTTGGCAACCTAGAATTCCAAAGAGAAAGTCAGTAAGTCAACTAATGCAAGCACTCTATGAACGTCCCAACATAAAGATTTTAGCTAGTAATCCCTTGCTACTAACAATCATCGCCTACCTCTACACTAAAGATATATTCGAGTTACCACACTCTCGTGCAGAGTTCTATGAAAAATCAACAAAAATATTGCTTGATGAGCGTGATCGAAAGCGAGATATTCACAATAAATATCGAGAGAGAAAAAAACGTCAAACTCTCAGGAAGTTAGCCTTGAAGATACAAGATGATTCTAACGGAGCAATTCTTGATCATCGAAGCATCTCTGAAGCAGATGTACTTTTCGAAATTCGAGATCTGATGCCAAAGCTGGGTCTAGAGGTCAAAGATTCTGAACCAATTTTAGAGGAGATTGTTGAACGAAGTGGTTTACTTTTACCAGTTAGCAATAAAGAGGAGTATCAGTTTGCTCACCTCACATTACAGGAGTTTTTTGCAGCAGAAGCATTGCAGAATAATGAATGGGAATTAATTGAATATTTTGATCGAGATGCAGATCTTTGGCGAGAAGTAATCAAACTATGCTGTGGACTGTTGGGTAATAGTACTGAGTTAATCCGAGAAGTCTATGTACGAGATGAGTTATTGGCTTTTGAATGCTTAGCAGAAGCTTCAGAGGTTGATCAGATATTGGTAACAGAGATTCTTGAGAATATGAAAGGAAAGTTGATACAAGCTGTATCTAATGATGATGTCGCGAAAGCGTTTGGTATGGTAGCAGCAGATTCTCAATCAAGATCAAGAAGCAAATATATTTTCGTATTCTTGAATGATCAGTTAAGTAATAACTCTGATTTTGAGACTCGCTGTGCTGCAGCAAAGGCACTCTCAAAGACGCATTTACCAAAGGCGGCCAGTCTACTGGCAAAACATTTTTATCAGACAAATGAGCCAATTATATCAGAGCTAATTGACATGGGAGATGTCGCAGTTGATCCATTATTTGAAACTGCAAATAATGGACATTTACAAAGCATTGACTCTCTGTACCGTATTTGCACTCCAAGCTCAGCCAATGCCCTTGTAAAACTCTTGTGGAACAAAAATACTAATGTCGCCATAAGAGCAGCTTGTCGCTTAGCTACATTATTGAAACACAGTGATATCGAAAAGAATCTTGTTTGTGAAAACATACCGCCTAATAGAAATAGCTTGAATAGCAATAACTGGATATGGCTACCTTTTACAAGTAAAGGAAGTGATCTTTTGATCATAACAGGGAGAATCGTTCAGCTACTTTGTTCTGCTGAGACTCATGAGGATATTTTTTGGGAGATCGCAAGTCAAGATAGTAGACGCTTATTAAAGGTTTACGCAGATCCTCGATTAATCATACCAATCTGTTCTATTCAGATCAACCCTTTTGAGCAACTTAGTCCAGAGAATATACGTGAGATAAGGGTGAATCTTGTTAGTGAGGATGATATTTCCGAAGAACTTTCAAGTTATCCAAGCAAGCGTGATTTCATTGATCATCTTTTACAAGAACCAGACAAAGATCTATATTGGTCAAAGTTAATGAGAGGTTTAAAGACTGATCTTCAAATCAAGTTACTCTATCGACTTGCAACGTGCAGCAAAAACCGCCTTCCCACTAAGCAAGATTGGATTAACCTTCTCAAGCCTGTTAAATTTGAGTTTGCTACCAGTTGGTGGTCTTACTGGCTTATTTTAGGTGTAGCAAGCTTAGCCTCCTTGGGAGCAGTTGCTCGATTTTCATCCTGGCAAATATTTTCTGAAAACTCCTTTTTTCTGTCACTCACTGTTCACACTTTAGCAGCGCTTTTTATCTTCAGTATCATCTTCTTCTGGCTAACCCTTGGATACAAATCCGAGCAATCATCTGGGGAATCGTTTAAGCCTCAAATTTTTCGTAAATTGGGCACATTCGGCATTTGGATATTGGGAAAACAAATCTGGCGTTTACACCACAACCCAAGTAATGCTCCTTTCTGGGAAGGCGTTAGACTTTCCAATGCTGTACTCAACTCTGGGGAGATCGGTTGGATTACTTTAACCGGGGCAGCGATCGCGGGTGTAGGAAGTGCATTACATTCAATGAAACTTGCCAAGGGTACATTGGGGCAATGGTTAGCCTCAGGAGTTCCAGAAGGTATTTTAGGACTGGATACAGAGTCAATCGCCCTCACAGGCATTATGCTCCTTACCCTCACTTGGGCAGTACCAGTTGTTGCCACCAACTCAGAGCACACGGAATCTAATTCCACAACACTGATTAGGACATTGATCGTCGCAGTGTTCGGGCCCATTATCATTGTTGGCCTTGGAGGCTGGCTTGGTATGAATATCAGCTTAGTTGCCTTAATCACCAGCGCCATTGCTAGTGTTGGGGCAATAGGCATGGCATGGATGATGCTAGCCAATCAAACAGATAGTTCTCTCTTCATCATTGCAGCAGCTACAACAATGCTAGCAGCACTCCTCGGTGTTGGAGCAGACTCAGGTGGAGAAGCGATCGCTCCCGTTTTAGTCGCGGCAATTCTCGGTGTGCTTTTTGGTAATGCTAGCGTTACGTTGAATGCTGCTGCGGAGAATACACCTAATATGCCAGCCCCACTACAGAAAGTACTTGTCCTCTGTACCTTCCCTGTATTCTCCTGGTTACCGATCACCTGGGCTGGTGCTTCATGGGGTCTGCATAGTTGGCTGCAATTTGATTGGCTATCGACTATCTGGATCAGTTTGGGAGTAATAGCAAGTTGTTGGTTGCTTTGGTGCTTGGGTCGGAAGCGGGAGCGTGAGGCTAGCAATCCCCTGCACGGCATTTTGCCTTAGTATCAATCTAATCGGTAGCACACATCACTCATCCTAGCAATACACAACTGTTCAAAGACCACCCAAAAATGCCAAGAAAGTTTTGTTGAACACATCACCTTGAACTCAACAATACACAACTGTTCAAGTTGCCTTAAACCCTCAAGATTGCGATTGAAATCTTGAGGGTTTTGTGTAATCATTGTCTCCGCAAAATTGCGAAATAGTTCCGCCAAATTTGGGAACGACAATTTACTTTTTTCAGCGTATTATTTTATGTAACGTAAATCATCCATACAAATAATTATCTTGACCCACCGCCCTTAAAACCAAAACACTGTCTTTGTGCAATTTTGTAGCAAATTCCACAAAATATAGCCTCCGTACATTGAAACCTCGCAACCCATCTCATCGCTGTCTTTTTACATCCAGTCCCTTTGTATAAATCTGCTTGGTTCACCTCTTGCTCTACCCTATTCAAGGTCTTTCTGCACATGTTTTGGCAACTCACTGCCCGTTTCCAGAAGCCTCCGGCATCTGAAAAACGCTTGCGTCTACGCACATTTGTTTTAGAACCCATTCTGACGCCGGGTGGAATCTTGCCTCTATCCCTTGACGATCTGCCCCTCTCCGATGACCTACCCTCTTCAGAAGAGTTGGGGGATGACAATTCCCTGTTTCATTCGCCCTTGGACTTCCGAACCGACATCATCCCAAGTATCACGGTGGAAGCCAGTGACCCATCTGGTCTTTTCACCGTTGGCTAGTCCGGCAGTATTGAGATTGAATTTATCTACGACGGCCAGCCCCATCACGAGGGCGAAATTGGCATCTTTAGCGTCAGGGGTTTAGACCTCTGCGCTGACGACTTTGCCAGGGAGGCACTCCAACGAGCCCATAGCGGCTCGGACGCATTGCTTGGTCATATCGTCATTTCTGACGCTCTTGAAGAGCCCACATTTGATGACACCTTAAACCACTCTTCTGAGTACCGGACTATCACCCGTGTGCCGATGCACCCAGGCGATAAATTTGGCATGGTGATTGTCCCGAAGAGCACGATCGCCCAAGCCTTAGAAATTGGTGATACCGCTTTCTTTTCGATCGAGACGGCTAATGCCTTCGACAACATCCATTTTGTGCGCTGGGATCTACCTTGGGATGATGGCATTGAGATCATCAGCATTGAAGATAGTCCTGTGGGCGATGTCCCTGGAGACTTTTTGGATATTGTTATTGTTATCGATGGCGTAGACGACGTTACGCTCACCGATATTAAAGATATTAACGATCGCCCCAACACCCTTCTCCAAGCGGCATTATCAGAGGCGATCGCCGATCTCACCCATGAGAGTGAACAGACCGACAGTTCAGACTCAATTCCTAAGTCAACCCCCGAGTCAACGACAACCGTCGAGGCAACCGCTCCCCTGGAAAATGTAACGATTGATTTGCCTGAGCCTCCTGAGCCGATTTTGGAACTTGTATCAGCTCCCAAGCTTGACCTTGGCGATTCTTTCAAGTCCATTGAGCCAAGCCCTGCCCTTGACCCCGACGCCAAGCCCATTACTTCTGAGGCGGTCGAGATTGCTGTGACAGTATCCCAAACGCAATCCCCAAATGAGCTGCTCACTGACCCTTCTACCGCTCAAGCATTAACATCGTCTGAACACAATCATGGCCAGTCGCCGCTCGTGGGTGCGATGGGCAGCAAACTGATCCTCGAAGTGCAGTCCAGTACAAACGATGACCCTGCCCAACATCACATTCCATCTGCTTCGAGCCAGACTCTTCACAATAAAACGCTTCAGGGTTTCGAGTCTGCAATCCCCGAACCACGTTTCCCCAACCTTAAGCGGGTAGAATTAGAACAGCTCCTTAAACCCAATCTTCTGCTGCCCTTAATGCGTCAAGGACTGGTCATCTTTGCAGTTGCTGAGACAGATCTTGTGATGCTGATTCAAGATGGTATGGTATTGCTTGTTCAGTGTAAGACGATTTTGTTTGTGGATGTGGATGGGACAATAAACTGTCTAGTCCAGCTTCAAGAGGATATAGTTGCCCTTGTCTCAGAGACAGCCATTTGGCTTGCTGATCTTGAAGAAGAAACATCTTTAATTATTCATTGGGGGGTTGATTCCCTCATCAAATTCAGTGGGAACACCATTACCCTCATTGATGACTGGCTGACCTTTGTTGAAGATAAGAGTATTTCAATTCTTAAAACTAGTAGTCAAGCACTGTTCTTCATCTCAGCTCTTATGGTTTCTGAAATCGAAGCTCGCTTCCATAAAATTTTCCGTCCCTCAGATGAGGATCCGCCAGAACTGCCCTAAACTCCTTTACCTACCATTCCCCATTTCAGGATTCCGTATCAGTTTATACACATATGATGCATATAAGTCAAAAAAAGCAATTATCACTTGTTGTTAAACAGATCTTATGGCAGCGGAACAGAAATTCATTTTATACTAATCCTTACGGTGCATTTTGACTATAGGGGCACGTCTTCCATAGGAGTTCTTGAATTGGGCATCGCTACGTTTCTGCCCGAGAGTCGCGGTATTTATTAAGAAATATTAGGTTTGCGTAAAGTTGGCGCTAGGTTACAGAGAACGTCTTAGCACCATTGCCATATCTCAAATACTGAGGGAACAGTAACGCTTACACCACAATGGGTTTAGCCGATTCAGACCAATGACTTAGCTTCTTGCGGTCTCAAGTGAGCCGTTTTAAAACGCAGCTTGCTTAATTAATCAATTTATACGAAGTAGGGTAACGTCCAGTTATGTTCTTGAGAATTTTTGGGAAACTGATTTCCACACTCAAGCAATTGCATTTGCACCTGACTGCCAAATCTATTCTGCCCCCTCGTCCTCATCGAAATACCCAGATTCTAGAGCCAATCTTGACGCCTTCCGTAGGTGTTGTAGCACTAGATGAAGGTGTGTTTACTGTCGATAACACCGGAGAAGTTGAAATTGAGTTTTTGCATGATAAGGGTGTTTTTGAGAGCGAGGTGGCAATCTTCTCTGTCGAAGGGATGGACAACCTAACAATCAAAGACTTTACGTATGAAGCACTCGAACGTGCAAGCGGGAAAGATCCCTTGCACTTTGGCGAAATTATAATTTCGGAGTATGAAGACCATAACGCTGCGTTTGTCAATTACAAGCCGCTTTCAGGTAAACCTCATACGATAACGATCGATGAGATGGAGGCTCAAGATAAGTTTGCGTTTGTAATCATCCGTAATAGAACGATTGAGCAGGCTCATACGAAGGTTTTAAACGGAGGAAGATTGAGTTGGAGTTATCAACCACTCTTTTCGATTCCCGATGCAAATGGTGGCAATACCGTTATGGTCGAGTGGGGCGATCCCCAAATTTTTGGCTTTGAGGATGCGCTAGATGCAGACCATGACGATATCATCATCCACGTGGAGGGTGCTAGCGCGAGCTTAAACGACTCAGACAAAATTGATCCTGCATCCCTGGTCGGGCAGAGAAAGGAGCTCTTTAGCGAGATCACCAACCATATTCAGTCGAACGACACGGGGGATAAGGCGGTCTCACCAACACCACCGGACTCGTTTCAGCCATCAGATGGGCTAGCCGCCGAGCCATCGGCTGTTCTAGAGGACTCCGTTTCCATTGAAGAAGCCAGACTGCCTTTTATCGAGTCAATTGAGGAAACCCCAGCGTTTCAACTCGATGAACTGCCGGAGCGACCTACTGAGCAACCCGCACTGTTCATTGCAGCGCGGCCGACTAAGCTAGAGAGGGTTGAGGTGTCTGAGGCGATCGCTGATTCTAGCGGGGCTGAAGCACTTGAGCTGTCCTCCAACCCTGACGCGATCGCTGAGGCCCTTTCTCTTACGCTTGTCGAACAGAGTAGTGACAGTGCGGCCGAAACGGCTCAGGTTACTACATCAGCGGCGCTGGCTCCAGCCGCATCAAGTGACTCCAATACAGTTATTGCGAGTTCCCTAGCGCTTTCTGACTCAAACCGCACCATGACAGTATCGGAGCTGATGAGTGATGTATTGGAGGGGCTCAAGTTGTCCCTCTCTGGGTTGTCAGCGCTAGGGGGCACTGCCGATCCGGTTGAGCGTTTATGGAGTGGCACGCTTGGGGAGTCAGCAGAGGTTGTTATTTATCAGTCTACCCAACAAGCCTTAGTCGTTGTTGTCGCCACCGATCTAACGCAAGCAGCCCCGTTACACAAACAGCTTGCGCTTCTCCAAAATATTTTGACGCAAGGATCAACTGATATTGCTCAAAGCGCTGCAGACGGAACAGTTGTGCTCGTTCAGAGAGCTGCAGACGGAACCGGTTTTCTGCTCCAGAGAGCTAAAGATGGCACCGTTGTGCTTGTTCAGCGGGTCGCAGATGAATCCGTTGTGCTTGTTCAACGAGTAGCAGATGGATCAGTTGTGATTGCCACAGACTTTTACAATCAGCTTCGTAAAGTATTTGGTATTTCTCCACCTTCAAAATGAGAATTTACGACCCGTGAAGCGTAAAGCCCCCGTTTTCTAAACGGGGGAGTAGGTCAATCCGTCAGTATTGTCCAGAACTTGTCATGATTTTAGAATTCACAACGCGTGGTTAGCCCTTTGGTTAGCCCTGGCACTCTGGGTTGATGAGAGAACTGATACTGCGGACAGTACCGTAGGTGCGATCGCCCTCCGCAACGTCATTCGCAGAAATGTTCTAGAAGTTCAAACGATCGAAGAAGCGAGATCGCCGAATTGACGCCGCCTGGCATCCCTCACCTCCTATAATGAACCACAGCAAAGAGACCTGCTCGCGGCTATCAAAACCGCACCATCCACCTTCGTCTACATAAATAACGCCGCTCTATGGCACAGATCGAAACCAGAACCGAGCCCATGGTGCTCAACATGGGCCCCCACCACCCCTCCATGCATGGCGTCCTGCGGTTGATCGTCACCCTCGACGGGGAAGATGTGATCGACTGTGAACCGGTGATTGGCTACCTACACCGGGGCATGGAAAAAATCGCTGAAAACCGTACCACAGTTATGTTTGTGCCCTATGTCAGTCGCTGGGACTACGCGGCGGGAATGTTTAATGAGGCGATCACGGTCAACGCTCCGGAGCAGCTCGCCGATATCAAAGTGCCCAAGCGGGGCCAATATATCCGGGTGATCATGCTGGAGCTCAACCGGATTGCCAATCATCTCCTCTGGCTAGGTCCCTTTTTAGCAGACGTGGGCGCACAGACCCCCTTCTTCTACATCTTCCGAGAACGGGAACTGATCTACGACCTCTGGGAAGCCGCAACTGGGGCTCGGTTGATCAACAACAACTACTTCCGGGTCGGCGGCGTTTCCGTGGACTTGCCCTACGGCTGGCTCGACAAATGCCTTGACTTCTGCGACTATTTTCTGCCGAAAGTCGATGAATACGAAAAACTGATCACCAATAACCCCATCTTCCGCCGTCGCGTTGAAGGGGTCGGCACGATCGGCCGCGATGAGGCCATTAACTGGAGCCTTTCCGGCCCCATGCTGCGGGGCTCCGGCGTTAAATGGGATCTACGCAAGGTGGATCATTACGAATGCTATGACGATTTCGACTGGGACGTGCAATGGGAAACCGGGGGTGACTGCCTGGCCCGCTATTTGGTAAGGATTCGGGAGATGCGCGAATCGGTGAAGATCATTCGTCAGGCCTGCGAGCAAATTCCTGGCGGTCCCTACGAAAACCTAGAGGCCAAACGGATGGCCGAAGGGCGTAAATCTGAGTGGAATGGGTTTGACTATCAATATGTGGCCAAGAAAGTCCCGCCGACGTTTAAGATTCCTGAAGGAGAGCATTATGTCCGCCTAGAGAGCGGTAAAGGTGAGCTAGGTGTCTTTATTGTTGGCAACAATAATCTCTTTCCTTGGCGTTTTAAAGTACGTCCGCCGGATTTCAATAATCTGCAAATTCTGCCCCAGTTGCTCAAAGGAGTGAAGGTGGCGGATATTATGGCGATTCTGGGCAGTATTGATGTGATTATGGGCTCGGTCGATCGCTAGGGCGCAATCCATCTAGTAATTGTATGGGAGGGAGCGAAGCTAGCGAAATCTCTCCGGCTGCGCCGACCCCCTACTCTACGGGAAGCCGCAAAGCGTCTAGGGAAGGGGATGTTTTAATCCTTGGGGGTGAGAGTTTGTCGTGACTGATTGGTATAAGTTCTGTAACCTGAGTTCTGGGTAAACAAACATCGCGAAAGACACTGAAACTCAGCAGAGTCGATAATACTGGCTCCGATATTGCCGGAGTCTGAGGGGGCAATCTCCCCCTCAGCGGGAGGTGTCGGGGGGCTGGTCCCCTGACAACCGGGTTTGGCAATGAGATTATCGTGTTTTGAGGAATGCGATCGCTTCGCTTAAGCGAAACTCACGTTTATTATTGTTCAACAATCGGCATGGGCGGACGGATGGCAGCATTGCCTGCGTCCACAACAATATTCTGGCGGTAGCGAACGGGCTGCGGTACTGTGGGACGTTGGTTTAAATTTCGGGGGGTGTAGATCGCTTTGGCGGTGGCGGTGGGCTGGCGACGGGGCAGACGGTATTGCTGAGGGGTTGCGTACATGATGGAAGGCAATGGCGTAGATGGCATTGTGGGGAAGTCGTTTCCCTTGACAATTTCATCTTCTCGAAGAAAATCCGGATCGTCTCGACGGACGGTGCAGCATCTCGATTGTCCGCTGGACTGAGCGCTCGGTTGGCGGGCTCAACAGGAGTATGTTTCGGGGTGGGTAGCAGGGTCAATCGCCTATTTTAAGGGGGTTGGGCGATCGCCAATTCTCTTTTCGTCCCTGCAAAACGTCCTGCTGCTCCCCGCCTAACCCAGCCGACTTTTGGGGACAATTGATCAAACTGGCACAACCGGACAGAAAGGCGAAGGTTGCTGGCACCCGATCGCCCACTCTCGTTCGAATCTTCAACTCCCTTGGAGTTGGCTCATGCGCTGTTGGACTTGCTCAGGGGTTAAAACGGTTTGAAATAGGTATATCTGGGCAAGTTGTCCCTGAAAGTAGCCCGGCCAACTCGGGTGATCAGAGCGTCGCCCAATCGTCAAGGGTTGGGAATTGCTCAATGATTGCGGGCGACCCTTAGGGTTAGCGGGCTCTCCGGCTTCGCGCCCATCTAGATACCAACGAATCCCCGCTTCAGCTTGGCGATCGACTGTGATGACCACGTGATGCCACTGGTTATCGGCGATCGCCACTGAGCTGATGTAATTAGTCCATTCTTTGCCCAGACCATCTGCCAACTGTAGTAAGAGTTGGCCGTTGTAATTGGCCACAACATAACCCTTGACCGGCCCAGAGGTTTCCACTCGCTTATCGACGATGACTTGAATACCAGAACGAACATCTGTTTTAATCCAGAAACTCAGACTAAAGTCACCCGTTTCAACATTCAAGTCGTCCTGGTTCGGCAGTTCTAGGAACTCGCCTATGCCGTCAAAGGAGCGAGCGTCGACGAGCAAGGGGATCGGCGCTAGCGGCTCGGCAACGACCGGGGCATCCGCAGACACATCTTGCTTTTGGCAACCGCTCATTGCCAGGAGTCCAAGGAGCGCACAACTAAATAATGTGAGTTTTGGATAAGCAGACATCGCGCAAAACACTGAAACTGAACCGAATCAACAATACTGGCTCCGGTATTGCCGAAGCCCGTCGGGAGCCCTCTCCCCCTCAGCGGGTAGGGCTGTTTTATGTTCTGGAGAGAAAAAATCAGACCTGATGGTTCTCCTGTAGGGGCGGGGTTTCCCCTATCGACGTGAACTTAAGCCCGAAACCTAAACAACGAGCGTGTTTCAACCCCAACCGCCAGGAACTCAAGTTCCTGGCTCATAGCGAAAACCCGTTAAAAC
>JBCDEB010000021.1:0-63844 GCA_039180005.1 Cyanobacteria bacterium P01_G01_bin.54
ATTTACTATATCTTGCACGTTATCCGGTGGATGGCTTTCTTGCTACTCCACGCCAACACGCGTTTCAGTTTATCATTGACTCATTTATTCTTTAGTACTCCTGCTCGATTAACCCTTGATGCAAAACTGTCCGGACTATTGGTTTACACAGGTGTTTGACTCTAGGGTCTTCTATTTCGCCAAAGTTCTCTTCGATTGCCTGTGCGAATTTCTCGCTTTGTTTTTTGGATTCCATTCTTGAGGAGCTAGTATCGGTCTTACTTTTCTACCCCCCTTCTTTTTTGCCCTTTTGTCTGTATTCCATTATATCATTATGTGTGCGTTTACCCTGCGTAAGGATATTACCCTGCCCGGAGGCCCAGTTGACCTAATCAACGAATGGATCTATGACGATGAAGGACGGTTGCTCTACGTCATTGACGAGGAGAAATATGATCCCAATCGAGATACATCAGTTGATCCGACTGTTTTCAGTACTAAGTCCGAATACGATGCCAACGGGTCTTCTGAGTTTGGGGGGATAATTGTATATTAAGATACGGATGCATACAGCAAGAAACATGAACTTTTCCCTTGATGATCTCATCAATCTCCCCAAAATAAGAATCAGAAATGTAGTCAAAGAAAGCACAGAAACATTTTTGATCCTAGATTGTTTGGAAGAAGAAACAGTTTGTCATCATTGTGGAAGTAAGACGGGCAAGATACACCAAAAACGAACCAAAGTGGTACGAGACTTGTCGATATCTGGACAAATCATATATCTCAACATCCCCAAGCGTCAATTTCATTGCGAGAAATTCAAAAAGCACTTCTCAGAAGATCTAGGATTTGTGGAAAGGGGAAGGAGATTTACCCGACGACATGAAAAATATATTTACGAGCGAGTCATAGCCAGCAGTGTTGAGCAAGTTAAGAGAGAAGAAGATCTCTCATAAGATCAAGTTAATCGAATTCATCAGCACCAATATGAAATGCAAAAAAAAATGGCAGAATTTAAAGAGAGTGGGGATAGTTGATAACTTTTCCTTATTACCCCATATCCCGAAGACCCCACAAATGAGAAAGATAAGTCTTCTTTGGAATCCTACTCAATCGACATTGTTTATGAATATTCTGGTGAGAATATTGCATACAGAGAATTTGTTTGTTCAGGGATAACAGATGGTGTGATTTATAGATTGAAACCCATATCAAGTGAAGATGGAAAGCTACGTTTTAGCTGTCCACCAGGAACCAGTGAAGACTGCTAGCGAATAGTTGTATGATGGGCACGAGAGCGTTCAGAATTTTGTGTAAGCGAGAGTAGAGTCAAAGAGGGAAGCGTTCTGGAAAAAGAATAGAAAAATGAGAAGTAGCAGCCCGCCAATTCTTAATCGGACGAGTCCACCGCTTAGAAATATTGCGGAGAGCGAGAGACATAAGCTTAAAGACAGAAGCCTCATCAGGAAAGACCGCCTTAGTCTTAATCACCTTACAGAGAGAGCGATTGAGAGACTCAACCGCATTAGTGGTGTAGATAACCCGTCGAATATCCATAGGGTAATCGAAAATAGGAATAATATGCTCCCAATGGCGCAGCCAGATTTGGCTAATGGCAGGATAGGTCTCATCCCACTTGTCGGCAAACGCTTCGAGAGCCACCTCCGCCTCCTCCAATGTGGCAGCCCGGTAAATCGGTTTGAGGTCAGCAGCAACCGCCTTGCCATCGTTCCAGGGCACATAGCGCAGAGAGTTGCGAATCAGATGGACAATACACAGTTGTACCTGGGTCTGGGGATAGACCCTGGGGAAAGCCCTTGAGTCCATCACAGCAGGCAATCAAGATATCCTGGAGTCCACGATTCTTTAAGTCGGTGAGCACCTTGAGCCAGAACTTAGCCCCTTCCGCTTCGACCTCACCAATCCAGAGACCGAGCAATTCCTTGTTGCCGTCTCGGTTAATGCCCAACACCACATAGACCGCGCGTTTGCTCACCCGTCCTCCCACTCTGATGTTGACGTAAAGGGCATCCAGATAAAGGATGGGATACATCGGGTCTAAGGGTCGATTCTGCCAGACTTTGACCTCTTCATTGACGCTGTCAGTCACTTCGCTAATCAGGGAGGCTGAAACCTTGACACCGTATAGCTCTTCAAGCTGGGCTGCGATGTCTCGTGTACTGTTGCCACGGGCGTATAGCGCCAGGATTTTTTCATCGAGTCCGGCTATTCTCCTTTGATGCTTGGGGATGATGATGGGCTCAAATGTGCTGGCTCGGTCTCGGGGAATCGAGAGTTCCATTTCTCCCTGTTGAGATTGCACCGTCTTGGGGCTATGTCCGTTGCGGCTATTCTTTTCTTCGGTTTCTTGGTGTAAATGGTGGGTCAGTTCTCCGGCTAGGGCTCTTTCTACCAATCGTTTGGTGAGCTGTTTGAGCAGGCCGGATTCTCCCAAGATTTCTTCTGGGCTTTGGCATTCGGACAGTAGTTCGTCTAGTAGTTCGTCAGTTCTATTGGTCTCTTTCTTCTTTCTTGTCATGGTGCGGTCTCCTGGATTATTGGGATTTTAGACCGCTTACACAAAATCCTGATCAGACTCATGTTTTGGATACTTTCAGCTTAGAAGGCTCCTCCTTTTCTTCTCCAGGATTTAGACTCCAAGCAGCGCAATCGGTGAAATTTTGAGAGCTTTTTCTCAACAAATCAACATTGTTGACATAGAGCAGAACCACGGGTTTTACTGAAATCCTTTCTCCTCAAAGCTTTTGAGCTTTCCCTTATCCAGAACTCAGGTTAGGGAGTGTTCGGAAAGTCGTGTTTGATCCGGCTGTAACTCCTGATTTTCCCTTCCCAGAACCGGGATTTACACAAAATTTAGAACACTCTCGGCATATTGACGGTTTCTGCTTCTCTCCAGGCTCGCGTGGCGTTCTTGATTGGCTCACTCAGGCTGTTCTCTCGTTTCGCTCTGGAGCGCCTGCTCCTTCTTGACTTCATTCTTCTCCTCTCCCTGATGCTTCTGCCCGCTGTTTCTTTCTCTGATTTCAGGGACGGTTACTCACGATTACAGCTCCATCACCTAAGTATTACTGTTACTATTTTCGGTAATCTTACCTAAATAAGGTGCAAAGTTCACCTTCAATTACCAACCACTTAAGTGAAATCATCGCTCCTTTTTATACTCAGCAGCTTTTAGAGAAACTAGATACGTTTTATCCCGACTCCCCCCTATAATGAGCGGAAAGTATAGCTGTTTCCTGGGAACCTCAAAAAATCCAGAATCTGGATTCCTACCAAATCCACCAAGTAGACCCTAAGTAAAACGAGGATAAGGGTTGAAACTTCAACCGTTCGGCAAGCTCACTGTAGCGCAGGCTCAGTCTTCGCTAGTATCCTGCACCTCTATTTTGGAGTATACAATCCGGATTTGGTATCAGAGCACAATCAAGCCTGGTACTTTCCGATCACAAAAATGACTCCAGGCAATTAAGTTTCCCGGCTGACTTGGAAATATTACAGTTCTGGTGATGCTACTCAATCTAACTGGCTACCAAGCGAGCGAAACCGTCCATACCGGAACCCGGACCTTAGTCTATCGTGCCCGGCGTTTGCGTGATGACCGTCCGGTCATAATTAAGGTGCTGCGGAATCCTCAACCGCCCCTCGACCACCTGGTTCAATTTCGAAATCAGTACGCAATTACCAAGAATCTTGACGCACCATTGATTCTCAAGCCCCTTGCCTTAGAGCGCCATGAAAACAGTTATGCGCTGGTGATGCCTGATCAAGGCGCAGTTTCCTTACAAGACTATTGGCAAGAGCGAATGGGTCAAATAGACGCCTTTTTGGCGATCGCCATTCAACTTGCCCAAGCGCTTCACAGCTTGAGCCAGCAGCGCATTATTCATAAAGACATCAAACCCGCCAATATTCTCATTCAGCCCGAAACCGGCCACATCCAGCTTGCGGATTTTTCGATCTCGACCTTGCTCCCCAAAGAAACCCAAACGCTGCAACCCCCCAAACGCCTAGAAGGCACATTGGCCTATATTTCTCCCGAGCAAACGGGTCGCATGAATCGGGGGATTGACTATCGCAGCGATTTTTACTCCCTGGGGGTCACGTTTTATGAACTGTTGACCGGACAACTCCCCTTTGCCAGCCAAGATCACCTTGAGTTGGTTCACTCTCATATTGCCAAAACACCGTCCTGGGACATCTTTAACACCCAGTTAGCCATTCCAGATGTGCTGGTCTTAATTATCCAAAAATTAATGGCCAAGAATGCGGAAGACCGCTATCAAAGTGCATTGGGGCTCAAATACGATCTAGAACAATGTCAGCAGCAATGGCAAGACCACAAAAGGATTGAGTCCTTCAACTTAGGCCAGCGGGACCAGAGCGATCGCTTCAATATTCCCGAAAAGCTCTACGGACGAAAAAAAGAAGTACAGACCTTGCTGGATGCCTTTGAGCGTGTTGCTGCCGGAAAACGCGAAATGATGCTAGTGGCAGGTTTTTCCGGCATCGGTAAAACCGCTGTCGTCAACGAAGTTCATAAACCCATCGTCCGCCACTCGGGCTACTTTATCAAAGGAAAATTTGATCAATTCAATCGCAATATTCCTTTTAGTGCCTTTGTGCAAGCCTTCCGAGATCTCATGGAGCAACTTCTCGGCGAATCCGATGCTGAACTGGCTTGTTGGCGGGACAAGATCCTCACCGCCCTCGGCGAAAACGGTCAAGTTCTCATTGATGTTATTCCTGAGCTAGAGCGCATCATTGGCACACAGCCACCTGTCCCTGAACTCTCGGGTAGTGCAGCCCAGAACCGATTCAACCTACTCTTTGAGAAATTCATTGCTATCTTTACCACCCCAGAGCACCCATTAACCCTCTTTGTCGATGATTTACAATGGGTAGACGCGGCATCGTTGAACTTGATGCAAGTGCTAATGGAAGATACGCAAACAGGCTACTTACTCCTGCTCGGAGTCTATCGAGATAACGAAGTTGCTCCAACCCACCCATTGATACTCTCTTTAACAGAGTTAGAAAAGCAGCAAGTAACAATTTCAACCATTACGTTGTCGCCTCTATCTATCGGTAATATCAACCAATTTGTTTCTGAAACCCTGGGCTGTACGCTCGAAGCAGCAATTAATTTAACGAGGTTAGTCTATCAAAATACTCAGGGAAATCCTTTTTTTATGACCCGTTTTCTCAGGGGATTATACGAGGATAGGTTCGTTCAGTTTAACCCAAGCCAGGGGATCTGGGAATGGGATTTAGCAGCGGTGCGAGAGGCGTCCCTCACGGATGATGTCGTGGCCTTTATGACGGGACGACTGCAAAAGCTACCCACTGCAACCCAAGACGTATTGAAGCTAGCTGCTTGCTTGGGCAATCAGTTTAACTTAGAAATATTGGCGGTGATCTGTGAAGCCACGGCTGATGAAGTGGCGATAAATATCTGGACTGCACTACAAGAAGAGCTGGTTTTACCCATTAGTGAAACCTACAAGATCTTTCAGGGTGAAATAGAATCGAGTCCAACTGAGGCAGTGACTGTCAATTATCGTTTCTTGCACGATCGCGTTCAACAGGCAGCCTATTCTTTAATTCCAGATCAGAAAAAAGCCAAAACACATAATCATATTGGTCAACTTTTACTCGGCCATCTCTCAGCAGAAGAGCAACAGCAATCTATCTTTGATATTGTTAACCATCTTAACCTCGGTCGCTCACTAATTGAGGAAGAAGCCGAGCAGAAAAAACTTGCTCAACTTAATTTAGCAGCAGGTCAAAGGTCAATGGAATCCACTGCCTATGCAGCGACAATTGACTATATAAAAACAGGGATTGAACTTCTCGGAGCATCAGCCTGGCTGGACTATTACGAGCTTATGGTTGAGCTATATTATAATCTCTGTGCTGCGCAGCTTAGTAATGTTCAATACGAAGAGTTATCAGAAACCATTAGCATCGCTTTTCAACAGATCAGTTCGCCGATCGAGCGATCTAAATTTTATATTTTTCAAATCAATCAATATATCTTACAAGGCCGATATATTGAAGCAATTTCATCTGGTCTAATGGGGCTCCGAGAACTTGGAATTGATATTGATACCCAGCGAGATGACATTGCAGAACTCGCTAATCAAGAATTTAATGCTGTCGATTGTGAGCTAAAAGATCGTTCAGTTGCTTCACTACTCAACTTACCCACAAAAATCGATCCGAACATTGAGGCAGCAATTCAGTTGATGGCGATTGTCGAAACACCAAGCTATATTATCGGCAATATCAACCTTTACATATTAACTTCCTTGAAAGCTGTAAATTTATCAATTAAACATGGCAATATTCCAGAGTCAATTAAACCCTATTCTAACTATGGAATCTTACTCTGTGTACTCAAGGAAAGATATGTAAGGGGAGCAGAGTTTGGTGAGTTAGCACTTGAGCTGAGTTATAAACTCAATAGCCGATCACAGCGCAGCAAGGTCGGTTTAAACTTCGCGAACTGGATTCAAGTCTGGTCAAAACCTATTACTGGTGCAGCAGCTCTGCACTATCAAAGTTTTTTGGACGGTTTTGAGTCTGGCGAAACATTATTTGCAGCTTATAATCTCTATGGCAATATCTTTAGTCGCTTCTTTGAAGGAGATTCTTTATCCAATATGCTAGCGAGCATTCATGAATATTCGTTATATGCTCAAAAGTTCAAAGATGACTTGCTTTCGATCACCTTGGCTGGTTCTGAAATCTTCATAAAACTGTTATCCAAAGAGCAATTCGAGCAACAAAATCAAGATAAGTCACTCTCTAGAGCAGAACAGATTATTCAAAATGGCGAGGTTTCTCAATCTTGGCTCGGAGTTTGCCTCTATTATGTCCTGAGAATGCATTCTGCCTGCGTAATGGATCGCTTTCAAGAGGGTTTTGATTATCTCCAGAAGGCACAACCTGTTTTGAGTGCCATTGCAGGTTCAACAACCTCTAGTTGTTATTATTATTATGGTTCTTTAATTCTGCTCAATCTCGTTTTGGAATTCTCTCCAGAAGAACAGAATACTGCTTGGGAACAAATCAATGTCAATCAAGCACAGGTCAAAAAATGGTCAGAGAGTTGTCCCGAAAACTTCTTGCACAAATATCACCTTGTCGAGGCAGAGAAACATCGAGTCTTAGACCATAAGTTGGAGGCAGTGGAGCTATACGATCAAGCCATTGCCGGAGCTAAAGCCAATGGTTTTATTCAAGAAGAAGCACTTGCCAATGAACTTGCGGCCAAATTCTATCTCGATTGGCAGCGAGAAAAGGTTGCCCGCACTTACTTGACTGATGCCTATTATTGCTATTCCTATTGGGGAGCAACAGCAAAAGTCCAGCAGCTAGAAACGGCTTATCCCCAACTGTTACGTTCCACAACCGTGAGAACAACAACAGACAATACGCTCAGCCCCCGAGACTCCACCCATTCCACCTCTTCCCATTCCGGTAGCAATCTCGATGTGGCGGCCTTGATGAAGGCCTCCCAGTCCCTTGCCAGTGAACTGGTTCTCAGCCAACTATTAACGCAGCTGATTAACGTTTTACTGGAGAGCACGGGAGCTCAAGCGGGCTTTTTGCTGCTAGAAACGGCAGGCGAATTACGGATTGAGGCCGGCGTGGCAGCCCATGGGGAAATTGAGGTGCTCCAGTCGCTACCCTTGGATTTTACCGAGCCCAATCGCAACGTCTCCTTAATCTGTCCGGCGATCGTCAACTACGTAGCCCATACCCAGGAAACGGTGGTTCTCAATGATGCTTGCCAGGAGGGGCAGTTCACGAATCAAGCGGATTTACAAACCCGACAGGTCAAGTCGGTACTCTGTGTCCCACTCCTTAACCAGGGCCAGCTCAAAGGGGTTGTGTATTTGGAGAATAACTTGGCCACCGCCGCCTTTAGCCGCGATCGCTGCGAAGTCGTCCAACTCCTCTCTAGCCAAGCGACTATTTCTCTGGAGAATGCCCGATTCTACCAAACCCTAGAAGGCAAAGTCGCCCAACGCACCGAGCAACTCGCCGCCGCCAACAGCGAGATTACCCAACTCAACCAGCGCCTCAAAGCGGAAAACCTGCGCATGGGTGCAGAACTGGATGTGGCCCAACGGGTCCAGGAGATGATGTTGCCCCGTAGCACCGAGCTGACGGCCATCCCGGATCTCGATATTGCCGGGGCCATGCAACCCGCCGATGAAGTCGGGGGAGACTATTACGACGTGCTAGTAGAAGGGGATCGCGTCACGCTGGCCATCGGTGATGTCACCGGCCATGGCCTTGAGAGTGGTCTGGTGATGCTGATGACCCAAACCACCGTGCGCACCCTCACCAAACTGCGCGAAACCGACCCGGTGCGCTTCCTAAATACGGTCAATGCCACCCTCTACGAGAACGTGCAGCGGATGGGGGTCGATCGCAACTTGACCCTGGCGATCCTCAACTATGCCCAGGGCCAGTTGCGCATCACGGGGCAACATGAAGAGGTGCTCCTGGTGCGGGCAGATGGCAGCTTGCAACGGCTCGACACATTGGATCTGGGCATAACGGTGGCTCTTCTTGACGATATCCAGGACTTTATCACCCAGACAACGGTTGAAATCGGGCCGGGGGATGGGGTGGTGCTCTATACCGATGGTATTCCGGAGGCGCAAAATGCCGCTGGCGAGTTTTACGGTCTTGAGCGCCTCTGCCGGGTGTTACAGTCCCATTGGCAAGCGGATGCTCAGGCAGTGTTGAATGCAGTATTGGTGAATCTTCAAAGCTTTATCGGCGATTGTAAGGTGATGGATGATATTACCTTATTGGTGTTTAAACGGCGATCGCAGAATGAATAACCCCCTTGCCGCCCGCATGCGGCCGCGCTCCCTAGATGAATTTGTCGGACAAGCAGACATTCTCGGCCCGGGGCGATTGCTCCGTCGCGCCATTTTGGCGGATCAACTCACTTCACTGATCTTTTTCGGGCCCCCCGGAACTGGGAAAACCACCCTCGCCCAAATTATTGCCAACACCACCCAAGCCCAATTCATAACCATTAATGCCGTATTGGGGGGCGTAAAAGACATTCGGGCGGCGATCGCCCAGGCCCAAAAACGTCGTACCGTGCTGTTTATTGATGAGGTGCATCGCTTCAATAAAGCCCAACAAGATGCCCTCCTCCCTTGGGTTGAAAAAGGCACGGTGATTCTGATTGGTGCCACCACCGAAAATCCCTATTTTGAAGTGAATCCGGCCTTGGTGAGCCGCTCGCGTCTCTTCCGGCTCCAGTCCCTCACGACGGACAATTTGCGGCAAATTGTTGACCACGCCTTGCGCGACCCCGAACGGGGCTATGGCGATCGCACTATTGAACTGGCCGCCGATGCCTTGGATCATTGGGTGAAGGTGGCTAATGGCGATGCCCGCGCCATTTTGAATGCCCTGGAACTCGCGGTTGAAACTACGCCTCCGCAGGCCGATGGGGCGATCGCCCTCACCCTCCGCATTGCTGAAGACTCCATTCAGCAACGGGCCATTCTCTACGACAAAGACGGGGATGCTCATTTCGATACCATCAGCGCCTTTATCAAAAGTGTGCGGGGTTCTGATCCGGATGCGGCCCTCTATTGGCTGGCCCGGATGTTGTATGCGGGTGAATCGCCCCGGTTTATTCTGCGGCGGCTCTTGATTCTGGCCAGTGAAGATATTGGCCTGGCCGAGCCAGGGGCAGTGGGGGTGGTCAATGCCTGTGCGGCTGCCTTCGATCGGGTGGGAATGCCGGAAGGGCGCTATCCCCTCACCCAAGCGACGTTGTATCTGGCCACAGCTCCTAAATCCAACAGTGCCATGAGCCTCTTTGATGCACTCAAAGCGGTGGAGCAAGAACAAGCAACGGTGCCGCTTCATCTGCGGGATGCCAACCGGGACAAGGCATTTGGCGATGGTGCAGGTTACAAATATCCCCATACCTACCAAAACCATTGGGTGGCGCAGCAATATTTACCCGATCGCTTGCAGGGACAGGTTTTTTATCAGCCCTCTGCTCAGGGTTATGAGGGGCAACGTCAGGCGGAGATTCTGCAGCGGCGTGAGCTGCAATGGGCCTTGGAAACACCGGAAACGCCGGTGATGCCCTTGAGTGCTTCTCCCGAGCAGCGGGGGCGCGATCGCTGGTTAGAGCAGACGTTTGGCACCACTTCTGAGCAATTGCAAAAGCTACGATCGCGCCTCTTTAAAACGGCCAACTTACAGCGCCATCATCTGGTTCTCGACCTCAATGGGGGGAGAGGTTTACTCACCAGTGAAGCCCTGCGTCAAGTGCCGGAAGGGGGCGTTTATGTGCGGGCGAACGCCCATGATTTTGCTAGCTTGTCGGAGCAGTTTGCCTACCTTAACCCCCTCGAACAGCCCCAGATCTTCACCGCAGAACTCCAAGATTTAGCCCGCTACCTTCAGCAACAATTTCCGAATGTTCATTTTGACTGGGCGATCGGTCGGAATGTGTTGATGGGGGAACGGGATAAGGCGATCGCAGTGCAGAATATCGTGAGCGTTTTAAATCCGAAAAGTCGCCTGGTTTTAGTGGAAAATATCCCCCGATTCGGTCAACGCCTCTCCCATTGGTTTACGGCAGATGATCTTGATCTTCAACTCCATCAGCGCTGGCAAGCAGCGGAAGAAGCATTATATCTTGATGAGCAAGATCCGCTGCTTAATTGGCAACCGGATGATTTAGTTGATTGCTTTGAAGAACAGGGCTGTGTGGTGACGGCTGAAGTGGAACAGACCGAGACAGATTTAGTCTGTACGGCGAGTTTGCTCAAGCGTTGGCTGACACCGAATCAGACGCCAAAACCGTCTTATATTACGCGTCTAGCGACTCAATTGAGTCCGGAGGAAATTGAGATCATTCAGCAGATTTTGGGAAAATGCGGCGATCGGGCGATGCCTTGGCAGGGTCAGCAAGTGTGGTTAATCATTGAGGATCAAGATTGAGGGTTGAGATGTTAGTTCCCCTATCCCTCCAGGAGGCTACGCCGAGGAATGCGCTCAATCAAATCTATCCTTGGTGTTTAAGCATGTTCGACATGGGTGTGAGTTTACACCGCCTCCGCATGATTGATAAAATAGTCATTACTATATTGCTTCCAGCCAGCCCATGGTGAAACAACAGCGTAAAGCCAATCTTCATAAAAATAATGTCTACAAGAATTGGGAGCGCAAACGCTACGATCTCAGCCCTGAAGAACGAAACCGCTATCGCCAGATTTCTCAAGCCGCCTACCAAGCCAAGCAGCTTGCCCAACAAGGTAAACTCGTTGCTCTCCATCCGATTAATACACCCCGGCTTGATCCCCTTGATTTGATGCCCCAGCTCCCCCAAATCCCCTTGAGAACCCTAAGTCTTTTTACGGGGGGGGGTGGTCTAGACTTGGGCTTTGAGCGGGCGGGTTTCCGGCATCAAGGTGCGTATGAATTGATCCCCATTTGCGGTGAAACCCTAAGAACTAATCACCCTGAATGGCAGATCTTTAGTGGCCCAGAGCAAGGTGATGTTGCGCAAGTGGATTGGCAACCGTATCGAGGAAAAATTGACCTCATGCATGGCGGGCCACCCTGTCAGCCGTTTTCTGTGGCGGGGGGGCAAATAGGAGAACAGGACGAACGCAATTTATGGGGTGAGTTTATCCGAGCCATTAATACCATTGAACCTCAAGTCTTTGTGGCAGAAAATGTTCCGGGTCTCCTGAGCAAAAAATTTGCAAATTTTGTTCAGACTCACATCCTTAAAAAACTACCCTGTTATACTATTAAGCAATTTGAACTTCAAGCCGCCGATTTTGGTATTCCTCAAGTTCGTCGCCGTGTACTGTTCGTGGGATTTCGCTCAGCTCAAATGGCTCGGAAGTTTCAAACCCCAACGCCTACCCATCATTGGTTGCCTCCCACTGAACCCCAACAACTTTCACTGAATCTTGATTCTGAGCTACCAGCGTGCTTAGCAACTATGGGAGTCAGACAAGCACTCGGTTTACCCAATCTTGGCTACGATACCATTGCACCTACATTAAGAAGTGGTTTTACGGGGAAGCGTAATACAACGTCAGTGCTTAACAGTGCTGCAAGCCAAAAAACTTGGTCAAATTTGCAGATTTGGCCCAATGGAGTTCAACGCGATCGCCAATCTGCTGCGGCTTTTCCCGCCAAAAATGAACATTTTCGCCTCTCTGTTCAGGATTGTGCTGTGATTCAAGGATTTCCCGAACGTTGGCAATTTAGCGGAGCGGTATACCAAATTCTTGGACAGATTGGGAATTCAGTTTGTCCGCCTGTTGCTTATCAGGTAGCTAAAGCCATCAGAGCGATGATGATTTAATCGTCTACACTATCTAGGTATTCTTGCACTAACTGACGCAAGGTCTCGCTATACTCAGTTGTAATCGGTGTCCAACTCGCAAAATATGAGGCTGGAATATGCGGATTATTTAATGTACTGCCACGTTGCATGATGTACTGGGCACGTTCATGCAGAATCTCTAGCATCCGTTCTGCACTATAACCATTAAGTTGATCCTGTAAGTTGAGATAGTGCTGACGACTGTACTGCTTTTTCTGTAAACGATAGGCATCATCATAAGAGTAGATCGTTTTCTCCCCACAGATTCGAAAAAGGTCAGATAATTCTAGCTTTTTGGCAGCAATTTCAGCAAGCTGAAGATCGGGTCGAATATAGTCAGCCTTGCTTTGAATCCAGGGTTGCATCATCGCTGGACTCCCGTACTTGTAGATAATCTGCTTTTGACCATAAAAAGCAAACAACCAATGTTTTCCTTCCCACTTCTTCAAGTGCGCAGGGCCAAAGTCTCGAACGGTCGTAACCGATTTTTTTGATGTTGTTTTGAGTTCAAATGGGATTAACTGATCTTGCAGTTGTAAATAGGCATCGACACCCGAACGGCCTTCTCGATCATCTCGATAAAGCTGGAACAGGCGAATCATTTCAGCTTCTTGGGCATCATCCTGAAAAGAGGATCGTGCAGGCATACTTTTTTTATTTGGGGAACTGGCCTCAAGCAGGTTCGGCAGATGAATTGAACACAGTATATATCAAAGGTTCAAGCCATTGACGGGTAGGTCAGCGGGATATTCAACGGTGAATTGATAACTGATAATTTGTTGCGATCGCCCGTCCAAAACCAACTCCCAAATCAAATTCCCCTGCTCATCCGGTTCCGCCTTGGGCTTAGTGCGCTGGAGTTGTACCTTGATCTTGTCGCTGCGACTGAGAGGCAATTGCTCGATCACACACAAGGGGCTCTCCTGCTCGGCCCGGTTTTGGAGGTGCAGCTCATAGGTGCAACTGAGGCGATGGCGATTGCCGCGCAGGTTGGTGTCGAGGCTGCGATCGCGCAAGCGCCGCTGCACCTGCAAACTGGGATCCGAGCCAAAGCGCAACGGGAGCTGGGTCTCGGGCCCCAGCGACGGTAAACTGACCTGACCCACATAGGCCCCATCCCGAAATAGGTTGCCCACACCGGGCAACAGACAGCTATCCGTTGCCGGATTCTGCACAATCACTTCCAGTTCAGGTTGAGTTTGCCGCCGGGGCTGGGCGATCGGTCGCCAGGTCACGGGGAGATCATGATTGCTCAACGTCACCAATTGGGGCGTGGTTGGCTGGGTTGGAGACGCTTCCGGGGCGAGCGGCTCACTCAGAATCGTGCTCTCTCCAGAGATCTCGTAAACCCGAGGCTCGGAATCCACAGCCGGAAAGGCTTCCAGTTCCGTAGCATCGGCGGGCAACTCGGCTAGACTGGCGGTTTCTTCGCTGGCGGCCTGATAGCGTTCACGGCTGTAGCGCAGATGCACAAACGGGTTGGGGGGCAGGTCAATGTACCAGGGTTCGGGGCTGGAGGGAAGTGAACCGTTGAGCGGCGGCGGAGCGGTCGAGAGGATGAGCTGAACCCCTGACCAGTCTTCCCCGGTGGCCTGCCTCACCTGGGCCAGAGCGCTGAGGTTGAGCTGCTCACTGCCGCGATCCCAGCGCAGATCGTAGAGGGGTTGCCAGGTGGCAGCGGGGACAAAATAGGTCAGCTCCAGACCCCAATCGCCGGCACTGAGGGGGTTAATCTCAATCACCACCTGGGTTTGGGGCCGGGGCTGGGCGGCATAGATGGCCTGGAGTTGCTGGCGCAGCTGGGTGATTTGGGTGGTGAGCTGCTGTTCCTGGTGGTCAAGGGCGGCGATCGCCGCGCTAATGCTGAGTAATTGGCTCTCGATAAACGTAAGGAACTGCTGGGTTTTGGTTAGGCTCACCTGCTGCTGGGCCAGGTTTTGGGCAAAGGGCTCCACCGCCTGCTCGCTGAGCTGTTGGACAAAGCGGCGCTGCAGTTGCAGCGATTCTCGCCGAGCCTGGAGCTGCTGCTGGTGCGACTCCTGTTCGCGTAGGGTATTGGCCAAGGGGGGGTCTTGAGCAGGCGCAGGCTGGCTGCGGGTTTCCCAGCGGACGCCCAAAATTAAGACCTCGATGCCCCGTCCCGCAACTTGGAGCGAATTCATATCGATCTGCTCCGGCAGCGGGGCGATGATGAGCGATCGCTCCTGGCCCGTCAGAGACAATTTGGCCCGCCGTCGCACCAGCGCCCCCTCGGGGTAGACGGTAACCTGGCGAATGGGGGGGTTGAGAGCCGGGGAAACAGGGTGAGGCATCACTCAAAGCGGGCGGTGCGAACCGCCTGGATGCGCTCTTCAAAGTAGGCTTCCCGGTGGCCTAGGGTGATCGCAATCTGGCGGCCAGCCTCAAAGGCAGCGATCGCCTCGCTGTAACGTTGTAGTCCCCCGTAAAGCTGCCCCAAGCGATCCCAGGTGGTGAGCTTGCGGTAGAGGTCGCTGGCATAGTCAGCTGCCTTGAGTTGTTCTTGATAGATCGTGATCGCCGTTTCTGGTTGCCCATTGCGCACATAGAGTTCAGCGAGCTCAGTGAGAGCATCGCTGGCGGTGGCATATTGCTGCTGGGCCCAGGCCAGATCAAAGGCCGCTTGAAAGGCAGTACTGGCGGTTTCTCGCTCGCCGAGGCGGTCATGGTTGCGACCGATAGCCAGCCGTAAGGGCGCGAGTTTCAAGCGTTCGGTCTTTTGTTGATAGGCGCTAAACAGGGCTTCTTGATGGTCGATCGCCGCCTGCCATTGCTCGGTTTCTTCATAGAGATAGGCCAGGTTTGCCAAATGGGTCTGCACCATGGCCGCATCAAACTGGGCTTGGGCGAGCGTGAGGAGGCGTTGGGTGGCGGCGATCGCCGCCTCAAACCGGAACCAATTGCGGTGTAGCTCAGCCAAGATCAACAGGAGTCGCTCCTGAGCAGCCCCATCGCCCCTAGTATCGGCTGCTGTCAGCAGTTCTTCGTAGAGCTGCACTGCATTGGGGTAGCGCCGCACCTGGGCCATGGCCTTGGCCAGGGCAGCCGTAAGCTCGGGCGATCGCATCGGTTTGGCGATGGTTCGGGGTTCGTCGTCTTCGTCAGTGGGGGGAGCCGTATCCGCTTGAATGAATTCCAGCCGCCGGGTGATCGTCTGCACATCAGCAGTGCGCTCATTCTCCCAGGCAAACTCACCGATGCGCCCCAGGGCTCTGACTTCTGAAAGGTAGTCCAAGGCTTGGTGCAGACGCAGGGTTCGATACCAGAGACCAAACGCCCCATCCGGGTCTTCCGCCAACCAAGCGGCATTGGCTTGGGCGTCAAGCTCAACAATCTCCTGTTCAAGCGTCCGTTGCTGGGCCTCCGTCAGGGGCTGTTCTGGCCAACTATCGGGGAGCAGCGGCTCCAGCTCCGTAAAGCGAAAGGGGTCTTCAAAGTCTTCTTCCGGGTCAAAGGCATCCTCGACGTCTTCTGGGGTGCGGGGGCGACCGGTTTGGGCAAGGGTAGGGGAAATAAAGGGGATAGGGGCGATCGCCCCCACCATTAAACCACTGAGCAGGAGTGGGATGAGACCGATTCTGACTTTAGAGCGCTCTCCAACAATAATGCTCCAGAGCAGGCGGAACGCCTGCGCTACGGTTGGCCTGCCACTGTGATCGTAGGGTGGGCAATGCCCACCACAACCCAGGAAATGATGTCTCACTCGTCCCATCACGACTCCGAAATTCGCCTCAACCTCAATATCCCACCTTTGAACCTTAAACTCTGGACGAATACGACAGTCGGTCAATCCAAGCGGACTGTTTATTTGAGCCTGTAATCCTTGTCCGGTGAGCATTGCCCACCCTGCATTGCTCCTGGAATTTTTGCTGACCCATTAACTGCAAACTGAACCTTACTGCACCGGCCGACGACTCGGCCCCAGCCACACCATGCCCCAGACTAGACCCCAGAGCAAACCCAAACCATGGGCCAGGGCACTAATTTCTGGAATCCAGAGATCAAAAATGAACTGTAAGCCAATAATCATGCCAAAGGTGCGTAGGTGTTCGGCAGCGATCTGACTCTGGCTCTGTCGCCAGCCCTGCCACAAAATCACCATGATCACGCCCAGCAGCCCCATAATCGCAGCCGATGCACCCACCAATTGTTTAGGCACCGGGCTGTTGTCGGCCAAGGCAATGATGGTAAAGACGCCCATCGTACCAATGCCGGTAGCCAGATAGGTGAGCAAATAGCGCCAGCGCCCCAAATGGGCCTCCACAAAGGGACCCAACAGATAGAGCCCCAACAAGTTGGTGAGCAAATGGGTCCAGCCATAATGCAAAAAATTAGCCGCCAGCAAGCGCCACCATTCTCCCTGACGCACCGCCTCAGGAATCAGTGCCCCAAGCTGTTCCAGCGCCGCTTGGCTCTGGCTGCCACCATAGTGGATCTCAAGGGCAAAAAATATGCCATTGAGCAGGAGTAAGCCATAGGTGATGTCAGCGCGACTGGGCTTGAGCCGTAGGGGGCGGCCATAACGGGCTTCCTGGTGAATATGGGTTTGCAGTTGCTCGAGAAGCAGTTTCGTTCGCGGCGAGAGAATGATCTGCGGATTGCCGGGCGGATGGTCGAGCCGCCAGACGATCGCTCGCTGCAAACTGCGATCGCGCTCTTGCTCCTGTAGAACCCGAAGATGTTCCTGGCTCTCCGAGTTGGGCTGGGCAACCCAACTCGCCGTCAAATGCCAAAATCGTTTCAGCCGGGGCGAGTAATTCGTCAGGGACAGTTGGCAGAGCCCGTCCACGGCCGCCACCTGACCACAGAAGGCCAGAGCAAAAAGACGAGAGAGTTGAAGCGGGGCTTGGCTACTGCTGCGTTTGAGATCAGGCGTATACCGATCAAGACCCCGCACCAAACCATTAAGATCCCCCACCTCGCCCAGGGCCCGGAGGTAATACATCAAGAGTTGGGGATCCTTGCGGAGAACTGGCTCAGGGACATGCATCGCCAGCCAGCGCAGCAACTCTGGCCAGCGGGCTTCCATCAAGAGCAAGAGGGCGGTGGCGTTGCGCCCCATGGAATGGCCCGTCGTTTCATAGGGTTGCAAGCGCTGCAGGGCTTGGCTCATCTGACCCCGCTGCCCCATTTCCAGGGCCCGTAAAATCTGCGGTTGCTCAAACCAGCCATCGGTGGGGTGTAACCAGCGCAGACCCGTGACCAGACGGCGGGCTGCCCGATAGCGCTCTTGGATCATCAGCCGACTGACCTGGGCAAATCCTAGCAGCGGCAATAGCAAAAACAGCACCCACAAGCCACCCCCCACGGGCGTTGCCCAATGGGGCGCGAAATAGATCAAAGCGATCGTTACGGCTAGGATGGTGGTCGCCACGATCGCCCAGCCGCGATTCCCCGGCGAAAACAGAGTACGCACAACAAAGGACAGGCAAGAACAAACGACGGTCAGGAGCAGGATAAGGTTGAAATCCATCTGGGGCGAGCGGGCTCTGAGCGTCGGGAAGGGGGTGAGGCTGGAGTGAGCGCAGGCGAATAACCGCTATCCTAGCAGTTTACGTCCGTCGCCCACCGATCAACCCTCCGTCACGCAACACACCCGGGCAACCACGGGGGAATTGCCCCTACAGGGATTTTTAATGCACAAGTTAAGGTGTGCCATGGCAGTGGCAAGACCTAACATTGTTGATGACGCCGCGTTGGCTGGAGGCGTTTGGCAATGTGGCGATCGAGGCGTTTGCCGGCCCCCCTTGGTAGGCAGGGTGGTTTCATTGTCCCAGCGAAGATCCTCGAGCTTCTGTCGAGGCTGGGTTTCGGGAGCCCTGCATGAGTTTGCGACTGTTCAGGGTTCAAAGGTGTAGGCTCCAAGAATCCAGGATTCTTCCGTATTCCATTTACACTGATCTTGTCAAGCCAAAATTGATAATTTCAACAAAAATCAATAGAGTATTCCTCGAAAGGCAGATCGCTTTTACTTTCTGTTACGAAATCTTTACTGAACTTGAGCTTACGCAGTAAGATTGCATCGACCGTACAATCGATAATTCCAATCTTTTGTACCTTAGAGAACATATTGTGTCGTAATAAAAGGTAACATTTCTATGCGGAAGTTGTTGGCTTTGATTCTGGCGGCGGTGCTCTGGCTCAACTTCGCACCGGTTGCTACTGCGGATGACTATGGCTTGGTGCCTTGCAGCGAATCCCCTGCCTATCTCCAAAAGTCCAAGTCCTTCGTCAACACCACGGCGGATCCAAAATCGGGTCAAAAGCGTGCCGAACGCTACGCCGATGCCCTCTGTGGCCCTGAAGGCTATCCTCACCTGGTGGTGGATGGTCGGTGGTCCCACGCGGGAGACTTCATGATTCCAGGCTTGATGTTCTTGTATGTTGCTGGCTGGATCGGTTGGGTGGGTCGCTCCTATCTAATCACCATCCGGAAGGAGAAGAACCCTGAGATGAAGGAGATTGTTATTGATGTGCCTCTGGCCATCAGGATGATGGTGAGTGGTTTTGCTTGGCCCGTGCTGGCTGTGGGCGAATTCAACTCAGGCAGGCTCGCCGCCAAAGACAGCGATGTCCCCATTTCACCCCGATAGTCCGGACTAACCCTAGCCCGTTTTGCGACTTGGTTTTGAATTCTGGTTTTGAGCAGCGGCTCAACTGCCGATTCTAGAGTTTGACTCAACATTGGGACAAAACGCTATCGTATACACATTTTTAAAGTTCTGGGAGAAAATCTTCATGGCTAAGTTTCTGTCCACTGCGCCGGTCTTGATCATGGCGCTCCTCACCGTTACGGCTGGAATTCTGATTGAGTTCAACCGCTTTTTCCCTGATTTGTTGTTCCATCCTCTCTAAAGGGGCGGATCGAAACCAAAATCATTGGTACACTTAACACTTGAGTGTTGTTGCTAACTCGCAGTTCCTCGTTGAATTGCGGGTTTTTTGTATCTACCCATCACCACCTTACTTGTGCTGTCATACCAATGAGCCAGGGATGGGCCCACCAAAACAGCAGGACAAAGAGGCTGACACCGACGTAGGCAGGCCGCAAAAACTCTTGCCAAGCCAGGGTTTGGCGACCCTCCCAGATCGCTTTAAAGGGCACGATCGAGGTACGATCGCGCGCGGACGCAAAGGCTTCACCATAGCGGGCAGCTAGACGGCGATCGCCATGCCAGACGGCGAAGCAATGGTGGGCAATTAAGCCCAAGCAAGTCACTATCATAAAGCTGGTTCCCAACCAGAGAGCATGGGCCACACACCAGATGATTTGCCCCACCATCTGAGGATGACGGGTGATGCGGATGATTCCGGTTTCGTGCAGATGGAGCTGGGGTTTGGCGATCGCCGCCACCTCCAGCAGATTAAAGGTTGAAGGGTAGAGAAAAACAAACGAAAGGGCACTCAAACCCCAAATCACAGCGCGAAGTCCTGGCATACCCTGCAGGTTCCAGAGTTGTGCGCCGTCGTAGCGGTGGTTAAAGAAGTAAATAACCAGCACCGTAGCCGCAGGGACGCTGACCAGGGCAAACAACACCCGATAGGGCCGGGCCCCGATCCGGGCTTCGCCCCAGGATCGCAGGGCTGCGAGGCCGCTGTGGGCGATCGCAAACCCCACTAGTAGCGCCAACATCACACCATGGCTCGGCGTTAACCAATCACTGTTCATCACACGTTAAGTTAAGTAATGCTAATCATTGTAAAGGGAGTGGCCGCCAGGGTGTGATACTGTCAGTTCTAGGGCGCTCTCCTGTTTGTGGCTGGCTTTACCCCTATAAACAGACACAATCATGCTCTGGCGAGTTGTTCATTTTTCTATCGCCCCCTCTGTTGGTTGAAGCCCATGCCGGAAATTCCCTTTACGCTGGATCAACTGCGCATTCTCAAAGCGATCGCCTCTGAAGGCAGCTTTAAGCGTGCGGCGGATAGTCTCTACGTCTCCCAGCCTGCGGTTAGCTTACAAGTCCAAAATTTAGAGCGCCAAATGTCAGTTCCTCTCTTTGATCGGGGTGGACGGCGAGCCCAGATGACGGAAGCGGGCCACTTGCTCCTCAGCTATGGGGAGAAGATCCTCAGTCTTTGCCAAGAAACCTGTCGGGCGATCGAAGACCTCCAAAACTTACAGGGAGGCACCTTGATTGTCGGTGCCTCCCAAACTACCGGAACCTACCTCCTGCCTCGGATGATTGGCCACTTTCGCCAGCGCTACCCTGATGTTTCCGTGCAACTCCAAGTGCATTCCACCCGCCGCACCTCCTGGAGTGTGGCCAATGGTCAAGTGGATCTGGCGATCATTGGCGGTGAAGTCCCCGCTGAACTCCAAGAAACGCTCCATATCAAGCCCTACGCCGAAGATGAGCTAGCCCTAGTGCTGCCTGCTGGCCATGCCCTGGCTAAAGCTGAAACCATTTCCCGGGAAGACCTCTACAAACTCCATTTCATCACCCTGGATGCTCAGTCTACGATTCGCAAGGTGATTGATCAGGTGCTCACCCGCGCTGATATCGACCCTAAACGGCTGAAGATCGAGATGGAGCTCAATACGATCGAGGCGATCAAAAATGCCGTGCAATCAGGCTTGGGCGTGGCCTTTATCTCGACCTCGGCGATCGAAAAAGAACTGAAAATGAAGGTCCTCCACCGGGCGGCGATCGATGGTGTCTTGGTCAAACGCAGCCTGGCGGTGATCATCAACCCCAACCGCTATCGCTCCAAAGCCGCTGAAGCCTTTGTTCAGGAGATTTTGCCTGAATTTTCCACTGATTCCCATTTCACCCTGTTTGACAGTGTGCCGATCGATAGCGGACCCAACAAAACGACGCCAACCCCAGTTGCCTCAAATTCTTGAGGGGGGAAATTCCCTAATCAGCAAGCAGTAGGGGCTAGGTTTTACTGACCTGCATTAGTCTCATCGCTCCTGCAAACCACTGTCCGTCAGTGCTTTTGCCCATAGATGGGTTGGGCGCGGCAACCACGCCCCTACAACAGGCAACTTAAACCACCGCCAGCTCTAACCGCTCCCCCGTCAGGCTAAACGCCCGCACCTGGCTAATCTTGACTGGGACAATCTGCCCCCGCAGCTCGGCGAGATCGCCAGCAAAGAACACCAACCGATTGCCCTGCGTCCGACCCATCACCTGGGTAGGGTCTTTGGGGTTTTGGTCTTCGACGAGTACTGTTTCAATCCGGCCCGCGTAGCGCTGCGATCGCTCGGCCGCCTTGACTTCCACCAGACGGTTGAGGCGCTGGAGGCGATCGCGCTTCACCGCTTCCGAGAGTTGATTCTCCCATAGCGCGGCGGGTGTGCCCGGTCGGGGGGAATAGGCCGCCGTGTTGAGTTGGTCAAAACCAATCTCTGCGACCAGTTTCAGGGTGTTTTGGAATTGTTCCTCCGTCTCGCCCGGAAACCCCACGATCGCATCCGCACTAATTGCTGCATCAGGCATACAGTCACGGATGGTGTCAATAATGCGGCGGTATTTCTGGTGGGTATAACCCCGCGCCATGGCCTTAAGCACATCATTATCACCAGACTGGAACGGGATATGAAAATGCTCACAGACCTTGGGCAGTTCATGGCAGGCCTGAATCAGGCGCTGGGTGAAGTGGCGGGGGTGACTCGTGGCAAAACGAATCCGTTCAATACCGGGCACATCATGGACGAAGTAGAGCAGATCCGTCAGATTGTGCAAACTGCGACCTGAGGCAGTGCTACCCGGCAGATCTCGACCGTAGGCATCGATATTTTGCCCCAGCAGCGTCACTTCTTTATAGCCCTGCTCGCCCAATACAATCATTTCCTGGCGAATCGCTTCTGGCGTGCGGGACTGCTCAACACCACGCACACCGGGCACAACGCAATAGGTGCAACGTTCATTGCAACCATAGATCACATTCACCCAAGCCGTGATCCGGCTCTCGCGCCGGGGCTTGGTGATATCTTCCATGATTTCAATCGGCTCGGTGGCCACAACCTGATTGCCGGCAAAAACCTGTTCGAGCAAGTCATCGAGGCGGTTGGCATGTTGTGGGCCCATGACCAAGTCCAGTTCAGGAACCCGGCGCAGGAGCTGTTCTCCCTCTTGCTGGGCAACACACCCAGCCACAATCAAGGTGAGATCCGGCTGTCGATGTTTGCGTTTAGCCTGCCGCCCCAGGTAGGAATAGACCTTTTGCTCGGCGTTGTCGCGAATCGTGCAGGTGTTGTAGAGAATCACATCGGCTTGGTTAGGATCGTCTGACCAGCTCAGTCCCAGGCGATCGAGGATGCCGCCCATACGCTCAGAATCAGCTTTGTTCATTTGGCAGCCGAAGGTGGTGATGTGATAGGTGCGGGGGGCGGTCATGGCAGCAAGGGGAGAGCAAACAGTCCTTTATTGTAGCAAGCAGGGCGGGAGCCCTTCGCTCTCCAGGGCAGGTCATCTCTTCAATGCACCATTGTAATGGCATTTTTTGAGTGTTTATACTGAGCTTTCAACACCATTATTCTCACGGCTAAGGATTTAGTTTATTGTACGGGTTTTTTGTAGAGAATTCTACGGATGCTAAGGCTCATGGTATTCCGAAAACAAGTTGATATAGCGGTATTTTTCTAGTGATTTATACGGAGTTTCAAACGACGACATTTCAGTGTTTCGACTTTCTAACGCTCGATATTGACTAATCCAATCACTTGTCTGCCGATCGCCTGAAACAGTGATGATAGAAGTGATTGCCGCTGCCAAGCATCTGATGTTTTTTTGTTAACATATAAAATAACTTCAAACGTTACAGTGATCAAGATCGAGATTGTTTGTGTAGTAAATCACGTCTTTTCTGTAACCCAACAAGAGGCATCCGTTAACCTCAATTTTGCCAAATTATCACCTAGTAAATTTTTGTTAATTGCTATTACCTGCGCACGCATATGCATGATATTTTTGCCGTAGTCGATGTAGAGGCAAGACCTGTTGACTTGTCTAAACACTTTGGCTGTTTTGTAACTCAAACACATTAGGAGAAATCCAAATGAAAGCTCTGAAAAAAATTCTTCGCCTGAGTTCGCTGTTGGCGATCGTTGCCTCGATTTTCTTCACCGTGATGTCAGCTCCGGCACTGGCATTAACTGAATGAGCTCCAATCACAAATGGCAGTTTTATCATAGGCTCTGATAAGTATGTTCCTGGTGGCACTGTTCACTCCGCTATAATTAAGGGTCTTATTCCAGGAAAAAGTGGTAATATCAATTCGCTCGCTATTGGTGATTCTAAGGGTGTGGAGTTTCATTGCGAAAATCAGACAGTTCAGAATGGAACTGATCTGATCGATACTTGTGGAAAGGGTGATGTGGTTCTTCAGGAAGGAATTACAAGGTATCAGGCAAATGGTAGCGAATTTCCGTCCGTTCAATTTGCTTTCTGTATCGATTTGACTATTGAGTAATAGCAGGATAAAAACTTCTGAATCAGCTCTCATAAATTCAATGGAATGTATCCAAAGACATATTCCTTATGAATTTTGACTATTGTAGACTGGGCGTCTCATACTCTAAAGGTGAAAAAAACGGGTGCATCCCACTTAGACCGCCCTCTCACTAAATCCCTCTTCCAAGTAGGGAGAGGGACATTGAATCTGGCTCCCCTTCTCTCAAAAAAGGAGAAGGGTCTGGGGGATGAGAGCTGAGTTTCACAATTGGGATGCACCCAAACCAGCCCTGTATTAAGAAGTATCTAAACTGTTAATCAGATCTAGGAAAACCAACGACAGCAGGATTAATGGCTAGCCTGTTGGGTTTCACTATCACTCGACGTCAGTATACAAAATCATGGAAGTCGTAAGAATAATTCTAAAAAAACAATAATCCTAGGCAGATAAGACGTCCATTTCATAGAATATTGAGCCAAGACAAACCGTGATTCAGGCAAAATATCCAAATCCATCTCTAAGTTTGTTGGGGCTTTTTCTGGAAAGGCTCTTAGTCAATTCTTGACTATCGATTTACTTGAAATTTAAAGATTTTAGTGACCCAATAAATTCAAGTAGAATCAGGGTTAATTCAAGCAGATATTTGTATTCACCTATCGCACAAGTGAAATGACAGCAGCAAAACTCAAAATATTTGACAGCGAACTTGCCTTTGTTGCCCTTTGCTTCCTGATCGGCTTAGGTGGCTTTGGCTATATTTTGTCGACCCTTCCTGGAATTGTCAATGACGACCCCGGGATCTGTGTAACTGGCGGCTGGAAATACGCCTTGGTGACCACCCATGCGATTACCTTTGCCTTAATCCCCCTGGCAATGCGGATCTTTTACGAAGGTTTAAAGAATTTAGGCACAGGCAGGAAAAGTATTTTCGCCTCACAACTGGGCTTGTCTTTTGTCATGGTCTCAATTGCCTCCGAAATGGGCTGGCATGTTACCCAATGCTGGTACTACCGCAATGACTTTACAATGCTGAACTTTATGTTCTACTTTTTCTTGATTTCCTCCTTTGCCCTATGGGCAGATGGCCTAGTCGAGAAGAGCACGGTTGTGACCCGTGTTGTAAATTTAGTTTTGGCCTTGGGTTTGCTAGGTGCAGCCGTCTTATATAAGTTGGGCTATGAAGCCGACAACTCAAACTACAAAGTGCCGATCTATATCTTGCTGACTTTGGTGTTTACGGTTCTCACCTACCGTGGTTATAAATTGCTGGACAAAGATTGGCGAATCTTTTTGGTGCCAGTATTCTCTGTCGGGGTCAACTTAGCCTTTATCTTTTTACTCGATGGCGTTGTTGAGAAGTCAACACCCGAACATCCGATGATCATCATGAATGCGCTCTATCATATTTGCCATGACTTACTCGGCACCGAAGCAGGGGTCGCCATCTTCACTTGGTTGGTCTACGATAAAGCTGTCAGAGCACCGAGCGCAACGCTAGAGGCTAAGGCATCTTAAAGAGATGACTGCTTCTTGAAATATTCTCAGCCACTTAAAATCAAACGATTCATCGAGAGAGAGTCTTTTATGCGCCCCAAAATCATTGCTCTGCTCAAAAAAATACTGCTGCTGCTCTATTCCTTAGCTCATTTATTCCTGGCTACATTTGAATGGCTCACGATTGCCTGGGCAGTTCGGCTGTGGAAAAAGTCAGAAAATCGTCTGGCGATCGCAGTTCTGCCCATTTTATTGATTGCGCTGAGCTACGACAACTTTGTGATTGGCTCAGGGATCTTTATTGGTGCAGGCCCGACCCTTGAAACATTGAATAAGCTGCGCTATCTCTTGCATTATCTGGTTATTCCCTTTTTCCTGGTCGTCGGCGTTGAGATTGCTCGTGGAGCCGGTGCACGGTGGGCCAATAAGTTCGTTCGTGTTCTCTCCTGGATCGGGGCGATCGCTTTAGCCGGGTTTGATATTTATAATAACTATCTTGGCCTGCAATTAGAGCCAAAATATTTTGCTGGCATCTTGCACTATGTCCCGGTCAATCCCAGCTTGCCCATTGTCACCATTGCCATGAATGTCTTTATGCTACTGATTGGCATCGGTGTTTGGGTTCGGATGAGTTGGTCCATTTTATTTGTCGGTACTCTACTAGCTTTTATCGGCAATACGCCACCCTTGATGGCATTGGGCCCCTTATCCGGAAGTGTGTCCGAGTTTATTTTGGCGATCAGTTTTCTGCTCACAGAGCAACGCTTGCAGTCAAAAGACCAGCCTCTCCCCATTGATGATCCTGACTTTGCCCAGAATTTCCAATGGAATCCACCCGTTTCCCAAGCGGGTTACACCGTCTATCAAGCTGGCCAGCATATCAATGGCGATTTCGTCCAAGCGTTGGTTCCTGATCAGCCCAAAAGGTCACCGGAGGGTAAACTCAAGGTCATTACCTATCTTCATGGTTTTGCCCTTTGCCTACCCAAGTTCTATCAGCAGCATTTAGCTGATCTAGCTCGGTCTGGATATTATGTTATTTTTCCTGACTTTCAGAAGAGCCGATATTCGAATGATCTCGACCCCAAACGTCTTGTCCAAGCAGAGAGTACCTCGATTAAGTCTGCTTGGGAGTCCTTCTCACTCCGGGGCGGCTTAAGATTTGTTTTAAAACGGTTGCGAGCGTCTTTTTCTCTAACCCTAATTATCTTATTCATTCGTCTCGTTTTCCTATGGTTTGACAAAACCTATGGCAAGAACCTCATTTCACTTCTTTCCACGGTGGCTTTGAGCCTCCTCTATAGTCCGGAGGCTTGGAACAAGAGCGCCATTAAAGTGACCCAAGTCGCCTGGGATAAGCTCGGCGAGAATCATCCAGAGATTAAAGATACGCCCTTTGATTTTTATGTTTTTGGTCATTCTCTAGGTGGCTTATTGGCGCTGAGCTGGCCCAAATATCTCAAACAGGAATTGACCTCTAACCAACAAAAGCTGTTGAGCGAGGCAGAGAAACAATTTACACCCAAGCAAATTCTGGTCGCTGATCCTGCCCCCAGTACAGAGATGGGGATTCCGAGTGTTGCAATATTCTTCCTGAAGATTTTCAACTCGCCGTTTGCAGAAGACCCCATCCGGATCTCCGAAGCGGCTGCTGATCTTAAGGGGATTCCCGTGGGGATTCTCCATGGGAAAGATGATAAAATCGTCAAACTGTCTCAATGGATAAAAGCGCCTCCGTTTGCGAAAAGAAGTAATTTTGACTATGTCAAGGACGCAACGGCTGCAACACTCTACGCTTCTCTATCCAATAAGCAAGATGATTTAATCGCCTTCCATAACCAGGCCGTAACCAATACCACCTACTATGATGATGCTTTGTTTAAAAACTTTGGTGGTGTGAAGGAGGCGGCCAATGCTTACAATTACGAATATATTTGGCCAGGTTTCAATGCTGTGGTTGAAAATCAGGGGCAAGCCGATGATCTAAAGGCCTATTTTAAACCTGACAAGATTAAAATCGTCGTGGAGGAGTCTTCAAAGCCCCAAGCTTCATAGGTTAAGGGAAAATAACGTTTCAGTGGTTGATACTGATGCAGGCGAGATGGATTCGGTGAATCCCATTCAGGGTAACGGTTGGGTGCATCCCAGTTACGCAAGCCCTCACCCTAAATCCCTCTCCCAAGCTGGGAGAGGGACTTTGAATCCGGCTTCCCTTCTCCCTTTTTGGGAGAAGGGGCTGGGGGATGAGGGCGATGCAGTCTGGATGTGCCAAAGTGGGATGCTCCCGAACGGTTTCCGTACCTACGCAACCTTTAAAATTATCCTGCCGACGTCATCGAGTGGGTTGCAGAGCGGGGAAACCCTGCCCCTACACAAGAACCATTAGGTTTTCTTTTTTCTCTCAAGAACATAAAACAACCCTATTGCCTTGGCACACTTTAATTTGTGCATTAGAAATTCCTGTAGGGGCAATCCTCCCATGGTTGCCCCGGTATGTTGCGTGACGGCGGGTTGATCGGTGAGCGACTGAGACCGGGGTAGAAGGGCATTACCCCTACAGGCGTTCATAAAAATTTTAATGCACCTTTTTAGGGCACGTCATCATTTAAAGCCAGAAGCCTGATGGGAAAAGCGATAGAGCGCCCGACCCAAACAACAGGGAAAGGGGCTATAAGCTAGACTTAGCAATGGTTTGAAATCTAAATGATGACAACCCCTAGCTGTGCCACGGCACTATCTTACTCAGGGGGTCGGCGCAGCCGGGGGATCTCGTTAGCTCCAAGGGCTTATCTATTTTCAGAATAATTTTAGAAGGAATCTGAGCTGTTTTCGAAAAAAGCACTCCGGCTAGCAGATATAGGGTATGACAGCGCTGAACCGTTAGTGCTTGCGTAACTTCAATTTGCTTTAGTCCCCTGGAGTCTGTGCTTTATGTTCAAGAATCGATCCTCCATCTCCGCCTCGTGTCGCCTCTGCCAGGCGTTGCTCTGTAGCCTAACGATCGCTCCTCTGCTGAACGGTGCGATCGCCCAAGCGGCAACCTTTACCGATACCGCAACGGGGAGTCTTAACCCCACACAAGTTGATGCCTTGAGCATCATCGAAAACGGTGACTTTGTTATCCGCCATGCACATTTATTTAGCCCCGATTTCCAACCCACCAGTGCAACTCCGCCCATTGGTGATGGTAAGAATGAATGGACATTTTGGGACTTTGATTTCCGCGAAGACGCCAACTTTGCCGCGATTGATACCCATACTCAGATCACTTCAGCGATTTTAACCCTTGAGCTTTATGCCTATCGGACAGGAACCGATTTTCTGCAAATTCAAGGTTTAGAGCGGATTCAACCGACTGCTATTACTTACCAGCCCTACCGTCAATGGTCTACCGTTGAGGTTGATCTCTTGGATTTCTACAGTGCAGATGAGTTACACCAAGCTTGGACGGGCCAACTCGACACAGAAACCTTTGCTTGGGGAACCGCCCGGAACGAAGACTATGTTCCCACTGCGGGGATACTCTCGATGCTCTACGCCGATGATGCCTTGGTCTCGTCTGCCGAGATCAATATCACCACCACCGATCCAGAAGAGACTGCGGTGCCGGAACCGGGAATGTTTTTAGGATTGGCGGCAATCGCCGGCATTGGTTTTGCAACCCGGCGATTGCACGCTGAACAGTCTCACGCTTAAGACTTGTTTTGCTAACTCCTTTGCCTTACTCGACATCTATGAGCGGCTCAGACGACCAACGGAAATCATTGCCCTGCTGCTATTGTTTTATGTTATTTACTCGGTCTTAATGCTCTATGGGGGCGCTGTCCGCCTCTCAAAAATCTCGCCGACCTGGCGCCGCTGGCAACGGGCATCACAATTGCTCTGGGGGCTTACCGGACCAAGGTGATGGTTTCGTTTGCCCTGGCGAATGCACCGACTCCGTCTCTCTTTTAGCGCGATCGTTCATGATGCAGTTGCCCACCCAAAAGATGAAAATTCAGTCAATAAATGTACTATATATTGAGACCCGAGCTCGACTCTGTCTATCGGTTAGAACAATACTCAGCCCGAGTTCTGGATAAGCGAAGCGATCGCATTCCTCAAAACCTTGAAATCTCGTTGTCAAACCCGGTTGTCAGGGGTTCAGCCCCCCGACACCTCCCGCTGAGGGAGAAATTGCCCCCTCAGACTCCGGCAATATCGGAGCCAGTATTGTTGATTCCATTGCGTTTTATGAGTTTTCGTGTTCTTGGCTTAATCGCAACTCAGGTTAATCTCGACTCTGTCTATCGGTTAGAACAATACTCAGCCCGAGTTCTCGATAAGCGAAGCGATCGCAATCCTCAAAACCTTGAAATCTCGTTGTCAAACCCGGTTGTCAGGGGTTCAGCCCCCCGACACCTCCCGCTGAGGGAGCAATTGCCCCCTCAGACTCCGGCAATATCGGAGCCAGTATTGTTGATTCCATTGCGTTTTATGAGTTTTCGTGTTCTTGGCTTAATCGCAACTCAGGTTAATAAGGATGCGACATCATTCTGAGCCATCATGATCACAGCGCCTTGCCCTCCTGTTCCCAAGATTGACCCTAACTGACTTGGATCGCTGCAATCGAACTTCAATTCCGCCCAACCGTCCTGCCACTGCCCACTAAATGAATAGTGCCTCATTGAATCGCGACTTAAAACATCTTGCTCTGAGCGCCCAGGCAGCGCCTTATCGCTCTCGTCAGCGACGGCTAGCCCTGGATCAGCTTATTCGTACCATTCAAAGTTCGGGTCAACTCTGCCGACCCTTCCGGGGTCAACTCCGTCACCTGTACGACGAGATTTATGATGATGCCACGCAGCGCCTCTTCGCCCATCTGTGCAAAAAGATTGAGCAATACAACCCCGACTATGAAGTCATGCAATGGGCGAATTTTCTGCTCAAGCGTCGCTTTTTTCCGGAAGCCCGGAAAGAATTCGTGCCCCAGTTCCGCTCGGAGCGCGATGCCAGGTTTCGGCAGCCGTGGCTTAATCTAGAGGATGTGGACAAATCTCCCCAGCTCCGGCCCACGCAATTGGGGAATCCCTCGCTCATTGAGCAAGTCTGTGACTACATCCGTAATGATCCCCAAGCGTGCTTAAACCAGGCGCACCTCCGCAACCATCCAGAAATCACCTTTCAGGTTCTCGCCCTACGGATTCTCGCAGGCTACAAATGGCAAGAGCTCTCAACTGAGTTTGATATTCCCATTTCAACGATGTGTAGCTTTTATCGCAAACAGCTTAAGGCGATCGCCCCGACGATTAAGGCCTATCTCACGCAATGACTCCTGCCCCTCTTTCTGTAACCCGTTCACCCATGCCCCCAGCCCTTCCTGCTCTCACCTTACCGGTCACGGCCCAAGCCCACCATTGGGCTAAAACCTTTGCGGCACCGTATACCGCTGCGGCTAAACGTCAGCACATCTACCTCCACACCCTTGCCCTGGCTGTCGTTAATGACTATTTGCAGCAGCTCGACATTCCCACGGCGCTCGAACAGAGCCCCTGGTGGCAGCCAGAATCTCAACTGCTGGATGTCGCAGCAGAACTGCTGATCCCCGACTTTGGTACGGTGGCCGGTTGCCCAGTGCTTGCCGATATCGATCGCTGCGAACTGCCCCCTGGTGATCATCAAGGCTATATTGCGGTGCAGTTTGATGCCGCCTTGGTGCGGGCGACGCTGGTGGGTTATATGGCTGCCGATGCCCAAAACTGGCGCAGTTTGCCCCTGGCTGACTTTAAAGATCTCTCGGTCTTTCTCGCTCAACTACCAGAAGAAGCAACGGCGACCCAGCCGATCGCTGCGCCCCAATCCCATCCCTTAGACCGTCTGCTCGAACAATTTCCGAATCTCCTTGATGCCCCTGCTGTCCATACCCTCAGCGACTGGCTCACGGGGGCGATCGCCGATGTCTGGCAACCCCTCGATCGCCAACTGACGCCCTACGCCATGCCTCTGGCTGCTGCACGGACGGCTCACCAGCGCTCGACCGCCACGATTGAGCGCTGTAAATTGCTCACCCTGGCCGATGCAATTGAGCCGATCGCCCTAGTGGTCATGGTCAATCCCCAATCGCTGCAAACGATGGAAGTGACAGTGGAGCTATGGGCGATCAATGAACAGCAGCAACTCCCGGACGCTCTGGAATTTCAACTGCTCAACGAGTCGGGTGTCCCCGTCATGCAAGCCCAAGCCCAGGGCGGAAATCATTTACAATTTATTTTTCGGGCCAACTCAGAAGATACCTTTGATGTGCGCGTGATGCTCCAGGCGGCTCAGGTGATTGAGTCTTTTGCCATCTAGGGCGCGTCGTCCATTAACTTCAGAAGCCTTATGGAACAAGAGAAAGATTGCCCGACCCCAAACAACAGGGAAAGGGGCTGTAAGCGATACGCAGCAATGGTTTGGAATCTAAATGATGACAGCCCCTCGTCAATGGCATTCGTCAATGGCAGCCTTTAACCCTGCGCCCATGGATAAACGGGTCTTCTTGAAGTTCTACGGCTCGCTGGAGCAGCAAGATCTGACTGTTGAGCTGGCGATTTTCCAGCCCAATATCCCCGCTCCCCTCGTCACTGTCCTGGGCAAACTGGCGGCTAACCCAGTTCTGGCCCAGCAAGTAATGCGCCATTGGCAACAGGCCTATCGCCCCCTCTTCCACGGTCGGGCGATTAAACCGATCAGCATTAGAACCGAGACCATCAGTGTGCAGTCCTGTCAGCAGTCAGCGCAGCAGCTCAAGGCGAGTTTTAACGCCTGGCTGGCGGCACCGGGCTTTCAGCCGATCCGCGACACCCTCCTGCGGGAGCTGAACCCCACCGAACGGATCCAGATTTTGCTGCAAACAGACGATCGCCCCCTCCAACAACTGCCCTGGTCTGAATGGCATCTGTTGCAAGACTATCCCCAGGCGGCGGTGAACCTCAGCGCCCTAGAAGCCAGCCAGCCCCAGCCCCAGCGATCGCGCCATCGCCTGCGCATCCTCGGGATTCTCGGCGCAAGTGATAATATTGCCACCAGCACCGATCAGGAACTTCTCGAAGGTCTTCCCCGCCAGCAGGCCGAGGTTCACATTCTCAACCAGCCCGATCGCGCCCAACTCAGCGATACCCTGTGGACGCAACCCTGGGATATGATTTTATTCGCTGGCCATGGTGAAACGACGGCCACTGGGCAGGGGGTGTTGTATCTCAATGATGCGGGTGAAACCCTGAGCCTGAATGACATTTGGTATGGGCTACGCAAAGCGGTGAATGCGGGGTTGCAACTGGCGGTGTTTAACTCCTGTGCCGGGTTGGGGCTGTTGGCACGCAACCTACAAGACGACGCCCAGATTCCCCAGATGATCGTCATGCGTGATGTGGTTCCCGATGTGGTGGCCCAGCATTTTTTGCGCTCACTCCTCACCACCTTTGCCGCAGGTACCCCCCTCTACCTGGCGGCGAAGCAAGCTAGGGAGCGCCTCCAGGGCCTGGAACATCAATATCCTTGCGCCAGTTGGTTGCCGATTATCTGGCAGAATCCCTACATTCCGTCCGTTGCTCTAGCGTCCCACCCACCCTGGCAATGGATACCGTTCCAACGGTCGCGATCGCCCTGGCAACGCATCGGTTTACTCGGCTTACTTGGCATGATCGTCTTTACTGCCGTGGGCTGGCGATCGCCCCTGGCTCAGTTCCTCAATGGGCAAGGCCAAGCTGCCGCTGAGCGAGAGCAACTGCGGCTGGCCCAACGCTACTTCCAAGTAGCTGCCACCCTCCACCCCGGCTACGCCGAGCCGCGCTACCATTTAGCTTGGCTCCTCGATGAACGTTGGGGCCAAATAGAGCAGGCGGAGTCACAGTATCAGGCGGCGGCGTTGCTCGGATTTCCGGAGGCGATCGCCGCCTACGTGAGACTTCGTCTGCTTGCATCAGCTGTTTCTGCTGAGGAATATGCCCATCTCTACGAGCTGACGCAACGCTGTCTGGAGCAGGATCTCTCCACCACGATCGAGGCCCGTTGCCTGAACAATCGCGGCTGGATTCAGCTACGCCAGCGGCGTTGGCTATCGGCGCAAGCAGATTTAGAGGCGGCGCTGGCGCTTCAGCCCAATCGCCCCCATACCCATTGTCTGTTGGCTCAGGCGCTGGAGGCGACGGAACAATCGGAGGCGGCGCGAGCCCATTGGCGAGCAACGTTGCAATATAGCCAGGAGCATGTACAGGAGCAGAAGCGATGTTTGCGTTGGGCGGAGCGACGGTTGCTGCGGTGACTTGCTAACCTGAGTTCTGGATAAGCAAATAGCCCGAAAGCCTGTGAAACTCAACGAAGTCAACAATACTGGCTCCGATATTGCAGGAGTCTGAGGTGGCAATCTCCACTTCAGCGGGAGGTGTCGGGGGGCTGGTCCCCTGACAACCGGGTTTGACATCGAGATTTCAGTGCTTTGAGGAATGCGATAACTTCGCTTAACCGAAACTCACGTTTGCTAGGCTGTTTTACCGGGGTTGACGCTGACCCTGCAACGGGTTTGGTCTTGAGCGTGGCTCTACTGCTGAATCAACGACAACAACTCAGCCGTGGAAATCTTGCCACTCACATCCGAGCCATCCAACAAGCTATCCGCTAAATCCCGCTTGGTTTGATGCAGCGCCACAATCTTATCCTCGATCGTCCCCTGAGCTACGAGCCGATAGATTGTCACCGGGCGCTGCTGGCCAATGCGATGGGCGCGATCGCTCGCCTGATCCTCCACCGCCGGATTCCACCAGGGGTCCATGTGGATGACAAAGTCTGCGGCCGTCAGGTTAAGACCCGTACCCCCCGCCTTGAGGCTAATCAAAAACACATCCCCCTCACCGTTTTGGAAGGCATCGACGCGCTGCTTGCGTTTTTTGGCGGGGGTGCTGCCGTCGAGATATTGGTAGGCGATCTTTTGCTGATCCAGGTACTCCCGTAGGATGGTCAGATGATCGACAAACTGACTAAAGACCAGCGTCTTGTGATTATTCTCCAGCAGCTCTGAGAGGACTTCGCCAAACTGCTGGAGCTTGGCACTGGGCAAGCCCAACTCGGGACGGACGAGCTGGGGGTTGCAGCAGGCCCGCCGCAGGCGCATGATTTCGGCCAGGACTTGGAGGTGCTTAGCCCCGGTTGGCAGATCGCTCTCTGCGAGCTTGTCGATCGCATCCCGCCGTAGCGCCTCATAAAAGGCCATCTCCTGGGCGCTCAGTTGTACCTGGAGCGTAATCTCGGTGCGGGAGGGGAGTTCGGTGAGCACCTGGCTTTTGATGCGCCGCAGAATAAAGGGCTGAATCAACCGCCGCAGGGCCTCCCGCGCCGCCTCGTTTTGATCCCGCTCGATCGGGTAGGCAAAGGTCTGGTTAAAGCGCTCTAGGGAGCCCAAGAGGCCGGGGTTAATGAAGCGAAAGAGGTTCCAGAGTTCGCCGAGATGGTTTTCGATTGGTGTGCCCGTGGTGATCAGCTTGAAGTTGCCTTGTAGGGCCATTGCGGCTTGAGAGCGCTTGGTCTCGGGATTTTTGATCGCTTGAGCCTCATCCAGAACGATCGTTTCCCAACTGACCTGAGCCAGCATCTGGGCGGCTTCGGTCTGTTGCAGTAGGCCATAGCTACAGACCAGTAAATCTCGGGGGGCAAGAGCATTGAGCATCTGTTGGCGATCGCCCACCCCAAACACCTTCACCTGGAGGCTGGGGGCAAACCGTTCCACTTCACTGACCCAGTTAAGACCGACAGAAGTGGGGGCAATAACCAACGCTGGCCCGGCTGCGCAACGGGTGAGGATCACGGCGATCGCCTGGAGCGTCTTGCCAAGGCCCATATCATCGGCGAGGCAAGCGCCCACGCCCCAATGGGCCAGCCGTGCCAACCAAGTGAACCCCGCCAGTTGGTAGTCCCGGAGCGTAGCTTGCAGATCGGTGGGTACGTTTGGCTCCAGGGTTTGGGCCGCTTTGATGGTTTTGAGGTGTTTTTTCCACGCCTTGTCCACTTTGAGCTGTTCTACTCCCTCCACCATGTCGTCTAGGGCTAATGCGGCTAGACTGTTGATGCGCAGGGTCTTCCCCTTGGGTTCGGCGAGGCGTTTGAGGGTATCGAGGCGTTTACGAAATTCCTGGGTCAGGGCGAGAAATTCCCCGTTCGAGAGTTCCACAAAATTGCCCGATGTGTTGTCCAAGAGGGCCATGAGCTGCTGCAAGTCCATCACCTGATCGTCACTCACCCGCACTTCGCCTCCTGCGGCAAACCAATCCTGCTGCTGGCGAATATTCAAGCGGAAATCCCCCAGGCCCAGTTGTCGCGAGACGCGCAACTTTTCGCCCTCGGGCCATTCAATTTTGATGCGATCGCCCAGAGCCTGGAGCTGTACCAACAGTTCTAAACAATCCTCCGGTTCTTCAATCAGCCATTCCCCTTTTTGGGGTTTATAGTCTTGCAAAACCGGACAGTCCGCTTTGACCGCCGTCGCCCGCTGCTTTTCCACTTTTAAATCCCGCTGGGTTTGCAGGCGCTTGCCCTTTACTTCAGCAATCACCGTTTCACCGCCCTGACCGGGTACGTAGTAGGAGCCACCTTCCGAGAAGGGATGGGCCAAAATCGAGACTTTGAGACCTTCCCCGGCCGGCAACAAATGCACCCGAGGTGTTGGGTCAGCGGGGACGTCTTCAGCGGCCACACCGCCGCCAATGTCGGATTGGATGGTGACGAGGCTAGAGATGGCGGCGATCGCCGCCAGCACCTTCTCCTGGGCATGGGCGGGTACATCAAGGCGATTCCTTTCACCTAGCAGTTGACGAATTCGGTGGTGATCGCCGTTAACCCGAATCACTTTCAGACGGGTGGGGGTTTCTTTGAGCACCAAAATCTTAACCCCTTCAGGAATCGGGGGTAGGAGTTCAAGCCGCAATTGCTGATCCGACTGGCGCTTAACCAAGAGTTCCGGTTCGCCCGCCACCACATCCACGCGCACGGTTGGGCTCTCTTCCCAGAACACCAAGGGATGGCCCACTAGCGCCAGTAGAGCGGACTGGCTGAAGCTGTAGTGGGCTTTACTCGCACCATAATACCCCCGGTGTTCGTACTCAACATCCAGGGTCTTAGCAACTTGACGGTCTTGTTGGCTCAGATAGTCGGGCTGCTCGCTAGCATCGTACAAGCGTTTGAGGGCGATCGCTTTGCCCTTTGTCCAGCCACCTTTGACACTCAATTTCTGCTCAATGGGGGTGAGCTGCCAATTGTGGAGCGAGCGAAACCGCAAGCGCCAAGCGAGACGATAGTCAGACTGGGGTTCATCGGTGGCTGCTGGGGCAGGGTTGGTCAAATTAGTGAGGGCATGGAGCGATAGCTCCCAGGCTTCACGGCGCGGGACAATGTCAATCAAGGGTTGACTGCCAGCGACTTCTCGCAGACCTGCAGCCAGTTCGCTGTAAATTTCCTCCTGGGGATCTAAGCGTGCCATCAATTCCGCCAGCTCCAAGGCAATCCAGCCGTAGTTAGCGTTTGAAGCGGCTTTATAGCGCTCTACCAAATGGGGTATCAGCCATCGCTGTAGATCTTTGACATCGAGCCAGTAAAGACTGTAAATCTCAATCAAGGTATCAACACCCGCCGTAATGAGTGAATAATCTGAGAACACTTCTACTGTATTCGCGCTGAACCGACCCTGCTGATTTTGGATCACGGCAAGTAAGGGGGGCACGCTCTCCTTGAGCCAATGCTTGTCCTGGGACAAGAGCGTATGACAGTATTTTTCCGCGTCCTTGAGGGCTTCGGGGCTGCCGACTTTGAGCAACACGAAAAAATAGAGCGCCGCAGCCGGGGTCTGGAACCATTCGGCTTGAGCTGCCTTGGACTTACCCGCTAGTTTGATGCTGGTTCGATACTGTTTCAGGGCAGCCTCGGTTTCTCCGGTGAGCAGGGCGATCGCCCCCAGCAAGGCCGAGCGTTGTGCCGAGGGCGGATGCTGCTGGGTAGCCGAGAGAATATCCGTCACTTCCCCCAGATGGCCGCGCAGCCATAACTGCTCGGCATAGAGCAGGCACAGCTCAGGTGAGGCCTGGCCGTTATGGTAGAGTTGCTCCACGAACTCGAAAGCATCCTCAGCCGCGATACAACGGCGAGCCGCATTCACCAAGATCAATCGCAATCCTTGCTCCCGAAACGCCGGTGTAAGGCGGTTGAACCAGTCCAGATCAAAGGGGTTGTTGAAAATCTGCCGGAGAAGGGTGTCAAATGACCGTTTAGGTTTCCAGTAGACGCGCTCTAGGGCGGCCAAGAGCACGTCAATTTCCGCTTGATCTTCTCGGTAGATGGCAATGCGCAGTTCGCGCACCCATTCGCTCTCCTGTTGGAAGTAGCGCTCCCCAAAGCGCTTCCGGATGGGCAACTGGTCTTGAATCGCCTGAACCAGTGGCTCAAAGGTGCCCGTCTGGACAGCATCCCGTACTACAATTTCGATGAGGCGATCGGGACAATGGGTGCCCTGATTGCGCTCCTGAATCAACAGTTCTTGCTTCACGAGAGCCTTGACTTGGCTACCAAACTGGCTGGGGTTGAAGGGTTGCGATCGCGGTTCAAGATGCCGGGAGGGAATCGCCGCCCTCCAGACACCATAGGCAATCGACCGACTGACCGACTCGTAAAACAAAGCATAGACTTGCACCACCGATCGCTGCAGGGGTTTCAAAGCCTCATAGCGTCGTTTGAGCAGAGATTGTCGGGCGGGTAAGTCAGCAGCCATGGCAATTGTTCAGAACATAAAAATTACGAGCACAACCGTTGCTAAATCCAGACCCGTGGGCGCGTCGCTTAAAACACGTGAGTTCTGGATAAGCAGACATTGCGAAAGACGCTAAAACTCAGCAGAATACCCAATACTGGCTCCGATATTGCCGGAGTCTGAGGGGGAAATTGCCCCCTCAGCGGAAGGTGTCGGGGGGCTGGCCCCCTGACAACCGGGTTTAACAACGAGATTTCAAGACTGTGAGGAACGCGATAGTTTCGCTCAACCGAAACCTACGTTAAAACCGTTATTGTACGGCTCAATCACAGCGAAAAACCCGTGACATCAAAGAGAGTATTAAGAACTCGCCCCCCAACCCAGAGTTCAGTCCAGAATGAGTCCATATATATAGCGTGGCCAGTTCAAGCAGAGGAGCAGATAGTCCCGTGCAAACCAATATTTCCAATCCCGCTTCCCAGCAGGGTATTCAAATCCGCGTGGAAGACGATCGCACCGGCATGAGTCCGGAAACGCTCAAACGAGCCTTTGCTGACAACCTCTTCTACATTCAGGGTAAGTACCACAAGTTAGCCACCCTCAACGATTACTATATGGCGTTGGCCTATACCGTGCGCGATCGCCTGATCCATCGCTTCATGAAAACCATGAGCACCTATGACGAACAAAACGTCAAGGTCGTCTGCTACCTCTCCGCCGAATTTTTAATGGGGCGGCATCTGGAAAATAATCTGGTCAACCTGGGCATCTATAAAGAAATCCGCCAAGTGGTCGAAGCGGCCGGTTTGGATTGGGAGGCGATCGTCGAGCAAGAACAAGATCCCGGCCTCGGCAATGGCGGTCTTGGGCGTCTGGCCGCTTGCTTCCTCGACTCCCTGGCAACCCTAGAAATTCCGGCGATCGGCTACGGCATCCGCTACGAATTTGGCATCTTCCACCAGCAGATTCGCGATGGCTGGCAGGCCGAAATTCCCGACAAATGGCTGCGCTATGGCAACCCCTGGGAGATCCCCCGTCTGGAGTCCACCGTCCAGGTCAAGCTCGGCGGTCATACCGAAGTTGCCCGCGATGAGAAGGGTCAACCCAAAGTGACTTGGGTGGCCGATCGCACCATTACCGCCATCCCCTACGACACCCCTGTACCCGGCTACAACACCAACACCGTCAACCCCTTGCGTCTCTGGCGAGCGGAAGCCGGTGAAGACCAAGACTTCAACTTCGATGCCTTTAACGCCGGCGACTACGACGGGGCCGTGGCCAGCAAGATGTCCTCGGAAAATATCTCCAAGGTACTCTACCCCAACGACAACACCCCTCAAGGGCGACAATTGCGTCTGGAGCAGCAATATTTCTTCGTCTCCGCCTCCCTCCAAGACATCATTCGGCGACATCTGCGCATCCACCCCGATCTCGGCAACCTGCCCGAGCATTTTGCCATCCAGCTCAACGATACCCACCCCGCTGTCACCGTCTCCGAGCTAATGCGTCTGCTGGTAGACGAGCATGATATGGACTGGGATAAAGCCTGGGGCATTACTCAAAAGACCCTGGCCTACACCAACCATACTCTGATGCCCGAGGCCCTAGAGCGCTGGCCCGTGAGCCTCTTTGGTACCTTGCTACCGCGCCACCTCGAGATCATCTACGAGATCAACCATCGTTTCCTCGAAAATATCCGCATCTGGTTCCCCGAAGAAGAGGATTTGGCGGGAGCCCTCTCGATCATTGAAGAACAGCCCGAAAAAGCCGTGCGAATGGCCAACCTGGCCTGTGTCGGTAGTCATGCGATCAACGGCGTGGCAGCCCTGCATACCGAGCTGCTCAAGCAAGATACACTCAAGCATTTTGCCAAGCTCTGGCCCGAGAAATTCATCAATAAAACCAATGGCGTGACGCCCCGGCGCTGGATTCGGCTGTGTAACCCCAAGCTCAGCGAACTGATCACCGAAAAAGTGGGTGAGGGCTGGGTCAAGAACCTCGACCAAATGCGCCAGCTGGAAAACTTTGCCACTGACCCCCAGTTCCAAGCACGGTGGCGGGCGATCAAGCAGGCCAACAAGGTGGCGCTCGCTGAATATATCGCCAAGCACAATGACCTGGAGGTGAATCCGGCCTCCATCTTTGATGTGCAGGTGAAGCGGATTCATGAATACAAGCGCCAACTGCTGGATGTGCTCAATATTATCGCGCAGTACAATCGCATCAAGCAAAACCCAGATATTGAGATGGTGCCGCGCACCTTCATCTTTGGTGGCAAAGCGGCACCGGGTTACTTTATGGCCAAGCTGGTGATCAAGTTGGTCAACTCGGTCGCTGAGGTGGTCAATAATGATCCGGATGTGCGGGGCCGGATCAAGGTGGTCTTTTTGGCGAACTTCAATGTCTCCTTGGGTCAACGCATCTATCCCGCCGCCGACCTCTCGGAGCAGATTTCCACTGCGGGCAAGGAGGCCTCCGGGACGGGCAACATGAAGTTTGCCATGAATGGCGCGCTGACAATCGGCACCCTTGATGGCGCGAACATTGAAATTCGCCAGGAAGCCGGGCCGGAGAACTTCTTCCTGTTTGGCTTGACCGCTGAGGAGGTACAAACCCTCAAGGCCCAGGGCTATGACCCGATGGCCTATTACAAACAAGATGAAGAACTCATGGCGGTCATCGATCGCATCGCCTCAGGCTACTTCTCCCATGGCAACCGGGAGTTGTTCCAACCCTTAATTGACTCTCTGCTCTACCACGATCAATATCTGCTCTGCGCCGACTTCCGGGCCTATGTCAACTGTCAAGACCAGGTCAGTGAAGCCTATCAAGACCAAACCAATTGGACGCGGATGTCAATTCTCAACTCAGCACGGATGGGTAAGTTTTCGAGCGATCGCACGATCGCCGAATATGCCGCCGAGATCTGGGATGCGAAGCCCGTGAAGATTGAGCTCGAAGAGTACAGCCAAGACAAGGCGGGGCTGTTGATCTAATCGCGACGCTTGCGGAGGGGCTGGGTCTCCCTGCCCCACGCTAGCCCTATGCCTTTGCAACTATTGTCCAGCAGTAGCAGTAGTGCCGTGACACAGCTAAAATGGTGCAATAGATTACTAGGGGGTAAATCCCTCAAAATATTGACGGTGTTGGGTTTCGCTCCACTACTCCAATACACCTTTTAAGCTGTGTCACGGCAGTAGGGTGTGTTAGGCGGTCATGTATTTTGGCCAATGGGTGTCAATTTCAATCCGCCGTAACGCACCGACCGAGGTTTATTTAAACGGCATTGGTGCTTCATTACCAAATCAAATACATCCGACTACATATAGAATCTAGTGTTGAGCGACCGGGCTTCGACTCCGCTCAGCCCTCGCTTGCTGATCTGTAGCCCTAATTTACGGACTTGGTATTAGATGAATTCCATAAAAAAGGGTCAACTTTGATGGGGATCGACCCTTTTTTTAAATGATTTATGTTGTATCAATTGAGCCTAAGGAGCAGCTACAATCACCCGAACTTGATCAGTCTTTGTGCCGACACGACTGTACATAACAACAGCATTTTGATCAGGGATAACCATGATATAGTCAGCGTTTTCATTCGTAACCGTACGCCTTGATAGAGAATAATCGTCATCAAGAGGATTGTCTTTTTGAGCATAAGTAACACCCTCAATACCCAGAATATTGTCAGTTTTATTTAGATCTACGCCATCATAAATTAGTCCTAAAATGCGCTGGTCAAATGCAAACGATGCAACCTCCGTAACTCGATCGTCTGCACTGTGATTAAAATGCAGCAGAAAACTCGTTACCTTCGTGCCTGCCGAAATAGATCCCGCGTATTGGCGGTGATTTGTCTTACTCACTGTAATCATGCCATTATAGTTCAAGGAACTATCATTAGCATTCTCGACAAGCAGAGTGACTTGCAGGTTTTTGTCTAAGACAATACCTTCCTGCTCAGTAAAGAGAATGATATTGTTTGGTTGTTCATTTACCTTGTTTCCTACAATATTACTTAACTCGTCTTCTACTTCTAAGTTGAGCTCACCTACTTCTTGTGCGCCTGCTTGCATCGTCACTAATTGGGCCTGTGCCGGACTCGCAAAGCAGAATGTAACGGCCAGGAATAACAAAGTAATCGAAGTGATTATGGTTTTGAACATGGGTAATCGATAATATTCCCGAGTGAAATCAATACACAAAACGACTAAATATATTCTGCACAAAACAATAACAACTGTGCAGTCATAGAATACATCTGCAAATAAAATTCCACAGAAGTCCAAGGTCAGGAGACCAACTCCGATAGATAATTTTTGATAAACATCCACCATTACATAGGAGGAACTCTGGGTGTATCCCAGATATGTCGCTGAACTTCCCTCACCTAAACCTCTCCCAACGGGAAAGAGCTTTTAAAGTCCCTTCTCCCACAGGGCAAAGAGGGCCGGACGGTCAAGTTGCAAAAGTTGAGATGCGCCTGAAAACCTTCTCAACTAATCGGCTCTTTACTGTGCTTCGCAGGTGTAATCTACCGAGATTAATCGTTGCATTACTGACCATCAGTTTATCCCTAAACAGGTATTATTGGTGCTTCCAGTTTCTTGTGTAACAAAAAATTCATATATACATCAATCGATTGTTTAACACATTATAGAGAATTGCTCTTGACTTAAATGGATCGGTTGACCCCCCAACGCCCCAATCCCTCACTCCAGTCAGCAGCCCCAAAGCAGATGTAAACTGCGAACTGTGAACTGAGCAAGGGATCAGCAATGGCAACCGAACTTAAACTCATCGCCGAGATGGCAACCGTCATGGGCATCGCCACCCTTGGCGGCTGCCTTGCCAGTCGCCTGCGGCAACCCGTGCTTCTAGGCTATCTCTTGGGGGGGATGATCGTCGGGCCCACCGGTTTTGGCTGGATCACCCTGGAGAGTGACATCAAAGTCCTGGCCGAGCTGGGGGTGGCGCTGCTGCTCTTTGCTCTGGGAGTTGAATTTTCACTCAAGGATCTGCTGCGGCTCAAACAGGTTGCCCTCGGCGGCGGTACGCTGCAAATTCTGCTGACCCTCTTGCTGGGTGGCGGGCTGGCCTATGCCACAGGCTGGGCGGCAACGCTACCCTCGGCGGCCTTTCTGGGGGCAGTGCTATCGCTCTCGTCTACGGCGGTGGTACTCAAGAGCCTGATCGAGCACAACGAAGTCCAGACGGCCCATGGGCAAATTATGCTGGCGATGCTGATTGTCCAGGACTTGGGGTTGGGCATCATGCTGGCGGTGTTGCCCACCCTGGCCGAGCCGCTGGAAACCATGGGTTGGGCGATCGCCGCCGCCCTGCTTAAGCTGCTGCTCTTTTTGGGCTTAGCCCTGTTGCTCGGGAGTTGGCTGATTCCCACCGTCGTTCGTATGGTGGCCCGCCAGGGTTCCCAGGAGCTGTTTTTGCTCAGTATTATTTCCCTCTGTTTGGGCATTGCCCTGCTCACCTCGGTGTTGGGGCTGGGCATTGAGATGGGGGCCTTTGTGGCGGGCTTAATGATCGCCAATGTGGAATATGCCGACCATGCCCTCGATCGCGTCCTGCCGATGCGAGATGTCTTTGCCACCTTATTTTTTGCTTCGATTGGGCTGCTGATCAACCCCTTGTTTTTGCTGCAAAATATTTGGGTGCTACTGGGGCTGGTGGCGGTGACACTCTTGGGCAAGGCGCTTTTAGTGACGGCGATCGTCCGGCTCTTTGGCTATTCTCTCCAGACGGCCGTGACCGTGGGTACGGGCATTAACCAGATTGGTGAGTTTTCCTTTGTGTTGGCCAATGTCGCTCTAGGGGCGGGCCTGTTTTCCGATCGCCTCTATGGCCTGACTGTGGGCACCACCGCCGCTACCCTGCTACTGACACCCTGGTTACTCAAGCTCACCCCCCTGGTACTGCGTTGGCTGGCGCGATCGCCCCGCACCAGGGGCTGGTTTGTTGATCCGGACCCCCAACTGGCGGGCATTGATGAGACCCAGCTTCAAGATCATGTGATCGTCGCTGGCTTTGGCCGAGTGGGGCAAACCCTGATGCGCATGCTCTACTTCCAGGGCCATCCCATGCTGGTGATTGACAACAACGAAGCCGTACTGCAACTGCTCCGGGAGCGCCAGATCCCCTATCTCTACGGCGATGCCTCCAGTGACTTTGTCCTGGAAAAAGCCCGCGTGCGTCAGGCTAAGGCCATGGCGATTACCTTGCCCGACCCCATGGCCACCCGACTGACGCTCAACCGGGCCCTCTATCTTGCGCCGGATCTCAACGTCACGGTGCGAGCCCACCGGGATGACGAGATTGAAACCCTCTACGAACTGGGCGCTCAGGAGGTGGTGCAACCGGAATTTGAGGCTGCTTTAGAAATGGGAGCGCATATCCTGCTTAACCTCAATGACCCCACTTATCTGGTGCAGCAGGTGGTCAACCGCTACCGCTCCCGACGCTACCGGGACATTGTACCCGAACGTGCCGAATATTGGGGCATCTCCAATCTGGAGCGCTCTGTTGAGGGTCTGGCCCACCATTGGTATCTCCTTGAGGCAGGCAATCCCCTCTTGGGACAAACGATTACCGCCGCGAATCTGCGACGTCAAACCGGGGTTTCAATTATGGCCCTAGAACGGGAGAAGCAAGTGTTTCAATATCCGGTGGGGAGTATGGTGTTTCATGTGGGCGATCGCCTCTTGGTCGTGGGCAGCCCTGAGGAGCAAGCAGCGTTTGATCAGGTGCTACGCTCTTAATGTGGCTAGAACCTTAAGCATCCAAACGGTCTTTCCAGTACTCTGGGTCTCGACGGCAACTCATAATTGCCGCAATCACAATTCGCTCTGAATAGACCCGGTACAAGATGGCATAGGAGAATTTTGGAGTCAGATAACGACGGATCTTCCCTTCGAAAATCGGCCAGCGCCTTGGTGCTTCAACAATCCGAAAAATAGACGTTTCGATCGTGTCGATAAAATCCTGATGTCGGTCGTGCTGAGCAAAGAACTGTACCGCCTCCGCATATTCTTGTAATGCACCAGGATGGAATTCATACTTCATTGTTCTAGAAATTGCCTGACCTGGGCTAAGGCAACATCACCTGGAATCGTTTGCACAGACCCCTTCTCAATCTCAGCGATGCGAGCTTGGGCTGTTTTCACCCCCTGACGCAAAATATCATGATCGATCTGACTCGCCATACTTTCGACAATCTTGTCAATCAGAAGCACTTTTTGGTCATCAGATAGTGCTGTCGCTTCGGCAATGAGTTGAGTGAGGGAGAGCATTTTCTGTCTGTCTGTGGCGGAACTGATTCAATATTAGCATTCATTATAATTATTTGAATGAAGCCTTATGTAAAAACCAGCGCTTCAAACAGCCCAAACAAAACCGTAAGGGCGGCGCAGCAATTAGACTTTCATGATAAGTAACTGTTTTTTGATAGGCTCTCACTTTTGCTTCATAACTCAATGGATGAGCCAGATCAAAAATTGGTTTACTGAGAGCTTGCAGCGCCATTAATTGGGCAGGAGGATGGGCTCGATTGAAAAATACAAACATATTTTGTTGGTAATACCAAGCGACGTCAGGATTTTGCCAAATTTGAGGGCGAATAATATCTAAACAGTCATAACCGGTGTTCGCAAACAACGCCACCCAATAGGATTGCCATTGCTCATTAATATGGTGGGTGCCGCCTTGGTGTTTGACGGCCGCACTAAACAACACCAGATTCGCAGCCTGACACAGAAACTGAATGAAACTCGGGGCTTGAGCTGCCGAGAGATGCTCTGCCACTTCCAACGAAATACACAGATCATAGGTTTGCTTGAGGGGGGGCAGGACGCCTTCAAAATTGATGGATTGAAAGTCAATCTGCCCACTCGCAAGTTGGTCTGGATTCACCCAACTCCCGTCTAAGCCTTTGAGCACCTTGGTTCCTTGGGCCTCGGCGGCGGCGAGCCACACCCCCTGGCCGCACCCCACATCCACAACCGATTGGGGTTGAACATAGCGGTAGAGCAACCCCAAAATAAGTTCTGCCGAGCGGGATGTTTGGGTGTTGAGTTGTGTGTAAAAAGTCGAGTCGTAGGGATTCGTCATTCTGATTCGTCTGGGGCTTCGTTGGTGCTCTATCCAGATTCACCACTTTCGTTACGGTTCTGTAATTGTTGGATCAACCAATTCGCCGCAGCCGTATTGGTTTCGGTAGAGAGCCGCTCTAGGGTTTGTTCGAGGAGGGCGATCGCCAAGCCCGTCAGCACCTGAGACTGGCTGATGGCTTCATATTGTCCAGATGCCGCTAGGCCAAAGGCAAAGAGTCGCTGTCCCTTAACATCGATGACCCAATATTCTGGGATACCTAAACTGGCGTAGAGTTGTTTTTGTTCATCGAGATCTAGGCTCAAGCTGGTGTCCGAAATTTCCCCGACCAGGTCAGGTAAACGGTGGCGATCCAGCTCAATCCGGCGTGGCTCACCGGGCTGCCATTGGGGGATATTGTCGCCCTTGTAGAGCACCAAATCCGGCGCACAGGCATGGGTTTCGGCGTATTCAATCAGACAGCGCCCATAGGATTGCAAGGGACTGTCTGGATTGAGGAAAGCCCAAACAAAGAAAACTGCTGTCATTAAATCGCTGAACGCAGCGTGATTCGGCCCTTCTGTTCCCATATCAATCCATAACCATCCTTGATAAAATGCGATTTTCTGCCAGTCGAGGGTAGGATTGTCTCGGAGCGCTACATAGTCCTGCCAGGTGGCATTGTGGCGCTGGCGTAGGGGGTTGGGGGGCGTAGGTTTTTCGAGGGAGAGGGTCATGGAGTGTCTGCGGTTCACAGGATAGGAACCATGGGTTTTTATTGTACAAAACAGGCATTATTAAGGTTGTCCAGTTTCTGAATCAATCCTGTAGGGGAGGGTTTGAAATCCAGGCGGAGTAGGCTTCCCCGCATTAAGTTCACGCCAGTGGTTTGAAATCTTCCCCTACGCTGTCCTGCGTGTAGATTACATTTTCTCTCATAGTGCAAATCTACCACAGAAGAACTCTAGAATAGGAAGAACTGCTGTCTTGCGATCGCCCCTGCCCTCACCATGTTAGATCTCACCAAACTGGCCGGCCAACTGCCCCAGATCAGCCAACATCTCAAACAAGAAAACGTCGCCAGCCAACAGCGCCTGATCAAAGCCTTGGATCTGGTACAGACTGTGCAACGGGAGCAGACCCATTGGCAGGATGTGCAACGCCAATGGCACGATCGCCTGCTCTTTCATCCTGCCCAACCCCTCGACCCGATCGAGACGGCGATCGCCGTGGCCAAGCCCCCTGCCCAATACAGCATCTTTGCCACCGACGGCTCCCAGATTGCCCCCTCCCACCATGAGATTGCCTATTGCTATTTGATTAATGTGGGGCGGATCATGCTCCACTATGGCCAGAGCCTGCATCCCTTGCTCGATAGTCTGCCCGAAGTCTTTTACAAAAGCGAAGATCTCTACGCCGCGCGGCAATGGGGTATTCGCCCCGAAGAATGGCTGGGCTATCGCCGCACGGTTGCTGAGGCCGAACTGCTTGCTGAGATGGCCGTGCGTTGGGTTGAGCCACCGGGACCCCATGATGCCCCCTGCGTCGCCATGGTGGATGGTTCGTTGATCTATTGGTTTCTAGAGGGTTTGCCCAGTGAAGCCCGCGATCGCCTGCTGACCCCGATGCTGGACGCCTGGGAGACGCTCCGCCAAGCCCACATTCCCCTGGTGGGCTACCTGAGCGCCTCCCGTAGCGGCGAGACGACCAGCTTCTTACGGCTGCCGGCCTGTGTCTTTGATGAGCCCAACTGTCTGCGCCATTGCGGCCAGGAGCCATCTGTCCAAGAACCCTCTGCCCCAGATGAGCAGAACGCAACACTAATCAACGGCCGCCAACGCTACCCCTGCCAAGTTATTGATCCGATCCGCGATACCACCCTCTGGGGCACGCTCCTCAAACCGGGTGAGCGAGGGGCACGCTGGTGTAGTGACGCGAAGATTCTCGATCTCTATCCGGAGCACCTGCGCATTGTCGCCTGCTATGTGCATGTGGGGGCCGAGGTGGCGCGGGTGGAAATGCCGCTCTGGGTGGCGGAAGACACGGAATTATTTGAGCGCACCTTGGGGATGGTACTGGCCCAAGTCCATAAGGGCTATGGCTATCCGGTGGCCCTAGCGGAGGCCCATAATTTGGCCGTGGTACGGGGGGGCGATCGCCATCGCTTTTTTGCCCTCTTAGAGCAGCAGATGATCAAGTCCGGGCTGCGCAATGTGGGCACATCTTACAAAGAAGCGCGCAAGCGCGGGAGTATTGCATGACGTCTCTAGCCCCTGACGGACTCCACATGGGTGCAGATGGCCAATATCGCTGCTGGTGGGTAGGAGACCATCCCGACTATCAGGCCTATCACGACCAAGAATGGGGACGGCGGCTAACGAGCGATTGCGCTCTCTTCGAAAAACTCTGTCTCGAAGCCTTTCAAGCGGGTCTCAGTTGGCTAACGATTTTGCGTAAGCGGGACAACTTTCGCGCGGCTTTTGATCAGTTTGAGTTTGCCCAAATCGCCCAGTACGACAGGGCGAAGATCGAACAACTGCTGCAAGATCCCGGCATCGTGCGCAATCGCCGCAAGGTGGAGGCGGTGGTGAATAATGCTCGTCTTGTGCCTGCGCTGTTGGCGGAGTTTGGTTCTCTCAATGCCTACTTTGAGCAATTTGTTCCTGACCCGGCAACCCGTCCTCAGCCCTTAACTGCCCAGGCCCTCCAAGCCCTGACCCAAACCCCCGAGTCCCAGCGTCTGAGCAAGGATCTCAAACGTCGGGGCTGGTCATTTGTGGGCCCGACCACGCTTTATGCGTTTATGCAGTCGGTGGGGCTGGTCAATGACCATGTGCCCGGCTGTTGGGTGCGGGAGGAATGCGATCGTGATTAAGCCGCTGTCTCGTCTGTATTTTGCATCATAATTGCCCCCAAACGCTTCATGATTTGCACCACAACATAGAGTTCATTCACCCGGCGATGAAGTGTAAATTCATCTGAAGTTGCATATTGATGACCAACCCGCTTAATGAATTGAAAATGACGACCGTTGGTGAGAAAACCATAGGTAATCGGTTGTGGTTCTGGGCTGTTGAGAAGATAAAACAAGGCTTGGCTAAACCCAGTTTCTAGGGTGAGGTTGCGTCGTTTGGTTTCGATCGCCATCAACCAAAACGAGCGATAGACCACCAACACATCCAAACGCCCCCGGATCAAGGTCTCATTTTCACCTGTAACCTCAAGTTCGACCCCCACCTCGGCTTTCGGATACAGGGGCTCCCGAAAAAAGTTGGCAACGGAGAGTAAGGGCGCAAGCATGGATAACTTCACCACTTCTTCGCTGAGGATCTGGTCTTCAAGGGAGAGAAAATCAGCTTTGACTTTATCAAGGTAGGCCCGGTCTAGCTCAGCCAGATTGGGTAGATTATCCTGCCATTCAGCAAAAAAATTCGGATCGTCATTGCGCTCTAAAGGAAACCGTTCCTTGAGTTGGCTGAGACTGAGGTCACTGGCAGAGAGGGGTTGCATTTGAATTCACCCAATTAGACTCATTCTCCTTCATTTTACGACCCGTCAAGCGTAAAGCTTCCGTTTTCTCAACGGGGAAATCGGTCAATGATGCCAGACCACCTTAGGCAACGGTCTCCTGTGTTGTCTCATCCGGCATCGTTTGCAGCAATTGACGCAGATCGACGTTGCCACCGCTGAGAATCACGCCAACTCGTTGCTTCGGCGCGGTGACGACGGCTTCTAGTAGAGCGGCAGCGGCCAGGGCACCGGTGGGTTCGACGACCACTTTGAGGCGCTCCCAAAGGAAGAGCAGGGTTTTGAGCAGTTGCCGATCGCTCACTGTGGCCATGGCATTAACATGTTGCAGCACCAACGGAAAGGTGAGGGAGCCCAGGCTAGCGGTGCGAGCACCATCGGCGATCGTATCGGGGTTCTGTACGGTCTGGAGCGTTTTACTATAGAACGATCGCGTGGCGTCATTACCGGCCTGGGGCTCAACGCCAATCACCCGACAATGGGGGGCGATCGCCGTGGTGGCCAGGCCACAACCCGAGAGCAGGCCGCCGCCTCCGCAGCAGACGAGCAACAGATCCAGATCTGGCACCGCTTCGTGGAGCTCCTTGGCTGCGGTGCCTTGACCGGCAATAATCTGGGCATGGTTGTAGGGGGGAATGAGGGTGGCCCCACGCTCATGACAAACTTGCTGCGCTACCTGCTCCCGAATCCCTGCGGCGCGATCGTAGAGCAACACTTCGGCACCGTAGCCCTCGGTTGCAGCCCGCTTCACAGCGGGGGCATCCTGGGGCATAACGATCGTGGTCTTGACCCCCAGCAGTTGCCCGGCGAGGGCAATCGCTTGGGCATGATTGCCTGAAGAATACGTCACCACACCTCCTTGCTGTTGCTCAGGGGTGAGTTGGGCGATCGCATTATAGGCACCCCGGAACTTAAACGAGCCCGTCCGTTGTAGATTCTCGGCCTTGAAAAACACCTCGGCCTGGGTTTGCGCGTTGACCAGCCGGGAGGTCAACACCGGCGTGGTGTGCGCAACCCCCGCAAGACGTGTTGCAGCCGCCTGGATCTCGGCATAAGTTACGGTTGTTGCCAAAGCGTGGCTCGAATTGCGCATAATAGCTATGGTTTAGTTCCCCCCAAATTTAAATTAAAATTGAATGCAAGCATTGCTCAAAACCATGCTCAACCTCATGTTCAACCCCAGCCCACCCTATGACGCCGCTCTCTAGTGAAGGGGAGGTGAACTGGGTGGATGCGGGAGACGAGCCCGTCTCCGTTACCCCATCTCCTGATCAATCGTCTCACCTCCAGCCCCCCCAACAACGTCATCAAATTCCCCTCGTTATGGTAGAGACGGCCTTCTTGGCCAGCGCAGCGAGTCTGATCTACTGGATTAACTATTATTTTCCGCTGGGGCCCGTTTTGCGGATTTTTTTTCCGATTCCCATCGCTTTGCTGTATCTTCGTCGGGGCGATCGCGCCGCCTGGATGGGCACATTGGTGTCCGGTTTACTGCTCTCGGTGCTGATGGGACCCACCCGCAGCATCCTCTACGTCATGCCCTATGCCCTGCTCGGGGTGCAACTCGGTTGGCTCTGGCGGCGGGGCAGCAGTTGGTATTTCTCCCTGCTCACTGGCAGTTTGCTGGGTACGCTGGGCTCGTTGTTTTACTTCTGGCTGATTTCCTTGCTGGTTAGCGAAGATCTCTGGCGCTACACCATTAACCAGATTACAATCTGGCTCAATTGGCTGGTGTTGCGGTTTGGGCTGCTGACTCAGCCCGATCGCCTCTGGATTGAGCTCGTGGCGATCGCCTTGATCATCTTCAATAGCGTCCTCTACCTCTTCACCGTCCATATCGTGTCCTTGATTCTCTTCGATCGACTCAAAACCCCAATCCCCAGACCACCAGAATGGGTACAGATTTTGTTTGAGTATGATTATTGAAGGCAGAAGGATGAAATATGAAGGCAGAGTAGAATTGGCATAGTCGTCCTTCTCAACCCAGAAAAATCTGTAGCGCAGGTGGTCAGTGAGCTGAGTCGAACTGCGTTTCGCCTGCCATTGTTGAGATAGCCTAATGCCGTCTCAACAGCAGATGCAGCAGGGTCGGCCAATACTCTGAACCCACCCCGGTCAGCGCTGCATTTGACCGCCCCTCCTAGGAGGGGATTTGATCGTATGACTCCTTTGCCACTTCTAACCCTCGCCACCCCGATCGCGCCCCTCATTGCCCAAGCCCCCCCCCAACCCGTGGCAGGGCAAACCTCTTTGGTGCTCCATCAAACCCTTGAGAAGGGCCATCAGACCCGAGTCACGGCGCTGCAATTTTATCCCCAACTGCCCCATTTGCTCATTAGCGGCGGTGGCAAAAACGACGGCCAAGTCATGATTTGGAACTGGCAGACCGGCAAGCAATATCAAGACGATCGTGCTCAGGGCACTGGCATTGAATCCTTGGCCGTGAGTCACGATGGCCGTTGGCTGGTGACCACTGGCGTCGATCGCCGGATTCATTTTTGGACCTTGCCGGACGGGGAATTTTCCCACACACTCAATGTCGACTTTTACAATCTGCTCGCCCTTGCCATTTCCCCTGACGCGCGCATCCTCATCAGCGGCGGTCTCGATGGCATTCGCCTCTGGGACTTACACAACTCGCGATCGCTCTACACCCTCGCCCGCTTCTTACCCGTTACCCAGCTCGCCCTGCATCCTGAGGGTCAATGGCTCATTAGCGGCACAACCCAAGGCACCATCCAACGCTGGGATATTACCACCGGCCAGCGTCAACAGACCTGGCAGGCCCATGATCAGGGCGTGAAATTCCTCGCCCTTAGCCCCGATGGTTCAACCCTGGTGACCGTGGGCCAGGACGCAACGATTCACCTCTGGGAACCCAAGACCGGTACAAAATTACACACCCTCGACAACCCGGACGGTACGGTCGGGGCGATCGCCTTTCATCCCCACCAGCCCCACCTGCTCACCAGCACCCAGAACCACCTCTATCTCTGGAACTGGCAAACCGGCGAGCCGCTCGACAGTTGGCCGTCCCTCCATACCCATTGGCTGAGCGCCCTGAGCGTCAGCCCCGATGGTCATTGGCTAGCCAGCGGCGCGGACAATGGCGAGATTAAGATCTGGCAATGGCAGTCTTTGCCGTTGTTGACCCCCGACCCTCAGCCATCCATTCCACCCCACCCAACACCATGAGTCAAACCACTGATCAGCGACATCCCCAAGAAATGCGCGATCGCCGCATCCTTGCTCAACTCAAAAGTGACGGCCGCAGTGACTACAACCTGGTTGAGCTTGCCCGCCTACGCATTCGCTACCGTAACTTTCCGGGGGCCAGAGCCATCCAAACTGAGCTTGAACAACTGCTCGACAGTTGGCAACTCGATGAGGAACAACTCTTTGCCCTGACCCGCAAGATTCACGCCTCCGGCCAGATCTACCGCCGGAGTAAGGATGGCGAAGCAGCCCAGGACTGGAGTTAAGGGCGGCTGTCACAGTGCCCCGCACGCTCTCGATCCACCAGACTCAAAAAAAGTTTTCCCCAGATGATAGGTTTCGCTGGCGATCTGGGTACTCTTGGAAAGCAAGGATCTCAATCAACGTTTAATTTTTAAGGAGAGCACCCCATGCAAAAGGATCTGCGAATAAAGTTCTTGAATTTCCTCAACAGCCGCAAGCAAAACAGCGAAGCAGGCTTCACCCTCATTGAGCTACTCGTCGTTATCATCATTATCGGTATTCTGGCTGCGATTGCCCTACCTTCCCTGCTGGGCCAGGCTTCCAAAGCGAAGCAGTCTGAAGCTCGCAACAACGTCGGTGCACTTTGCCGTGGTCAGCAGGCATTTGCCCTAGAAGCAAATGCTTATTCCAGTGACATTGAATCATTGGGCTTGGGTATCCCCCCTGAGACCGTCAACTACCAGTACCACATGGTTGGAACGGCGACCGCAGATGATACTGACCCGACTTTCTACATCCAGCAGGCTCTTGTTGCTGCTGCTCCACGTGTTTCTGCACTCAAGCCCTATCTCTGCCCTATTGGGACAGGAACAGTTAACGATGATGGTTCAGGTGAAGTGCTCACCGTTAGTGCTGTGTTTGAGGGTCTCAAGCCTCGTCCCGCAACTCAAACAACTGAATATGGCGCACCCGGTGCTCCTACTGAAGCCAATGGTAACGAATTGATCAAAATTGCCAACCAGCCTGCCTATGCTGATCAAGAAGCAGGACAGAATGGCTGGAAAGCCTTGGGTAAATAATCCAGTCTGAATGCAAAGCCTACAAACTTTTGGCATAGGCATTCATTCATGATTTGAGGGGAGGAGGATAGCTAAACATCGTTTAGCCCTTCTTCCCTCATTACTTTGGCAATAAAGACCCTGGCAATAAAGTTTCACGCCATTCGCTTTTGGCGCAGCTTGTCGAAGCTAACTAATGTGAGTTCTGGATAAACAAACATTGCGAAAGACGCTAAAACTCAATGGAATCAACAATACGGGCTCCGATATTGCCGGAGCCCGTCGGGAGCCCTTTCCCCCTCAGCGGGAGGTGTCGGGGGGCTGCCCCCCCTGAAAACCGGGTTTGACAACGAGATTTCAAGGCTCCCGAGGAAGGCGATCGCTTCGCTGCTCTAGAACTCAGGTTAACTAGCAGAGCTGGGAATGAATTAGATTGCCCAAATGACAGCAGAGCTGATGGCTGAGGGAGTTAGGTTCAGTATTTTCACTTAAAGCTAATCGACCTTTGCTGTTATGTTTCTGTATTTTTGCTGAAATCTAGAAAACGTAAATTTTTGAGCCATTTTAGGGTGGTCAATGGCAGATAAATGATTACACTATATGAGTGACAGTCAGCAAAGTAATGGCAGGGAGCTCTCCCCCCTGTCATTTTTTTATGTTTGATCCCTTCGTCTATTTTTGGGTTTGCCCCATTCATGATGCCGCTTCACAGTCATGATGTTCACCTCTGGACTGGCCAGTTCGTAACCGGGTCAGAGCGGCACCATTGGTCGGTGCTCAACGGGGCGGAGCAGGAGCGGGCACAACGGTTTGTGCGGGAGCGCGATCGCCATCGCTATATCTGGGCACGGGGCAATCTGCGGTGCTTGCTGGGGGACTATCTGGGCATTGCGCCCGAGGCGGTGGCGTTTTGCTATGGCGATCGCGGTAAACCCTATCTCGCTGAGCATGCGGTGCAGTTTAATCTGTCTCACAGCGGCGATTGGGTCGTCTATGCCTTTACGGGCGATCGCCCGATTGGCGTCGATATTGAACAGCTCCAGCGAACCAAAGACTGGCTCCCTTTGGCCGAGCGTTTTTTTTGCACTTCAGAAGCCCAGGCGCTCGCTGCTCTGCCGCTGTCTCACCAAACCCCCGCCTTCTTTAAGCTCTGGACCCGGAAGGAAGCATATCTCAAAGCGACCGGCGAAGGACTCCAGGGATTACAGGACGTCGCGATCGCCGTGAATGCGCCTGAACAGGTGATTGCTGATCCTCACGGCCGCTGGCAAATTCTCGATCTAACCCATATTTCGAACTATGCTGGCGCGCTCTCCTGGCAGATACCCGACCCGAACCCTAACGTCGGGGCGGGTTTGAAACCCGCCCCGACAGATTTGGGAGCAGCGCTTGCCTACGAGAGCAGTAATTTAACCCATTTCAGCTTACCGACATAGGGAGGATAGCGCAGTTTGAGGTCAAACCAGAAATTACGCTCCAAGACGCTCTTGTAATGGGAGAAGGTCTCAAAACTGGTTTTGCCATGGTACGCGCCGATGCCGCTCTCACCCACCCCCCCAAAGGGCAATGGGGTAACACCCACATGCAGGATGGTGTCGTTGAGGCAAACCCCGCCAGAGGAGGTTTGCGCCAACACTCGGTCTTGACTGGCTTTGTTTTGGCTAAATAGATAGAGCGCTAAGGGTTTAGGGCGGGCATTAATCTGGGCGATCGCCGTCTCCAGATTGTTGTAGGTCAACACGGGCAAAATGGGCCCAAAGATTTCTTCCGCCATAATCGGATCATCCCAGGTGATGTTATCCAGGATCGTCGGCGCAATGTAGCGTTCGCTCGCATTCGTTTGACCCCCTAAAACCACCTTGGCCGGGTCAATCAGCCCGCTCAGGCGCTTGAAGTGGCGATCGTTAATAATCCGGCCATAGTCCTCGCTCTGGGCAGGGTCGCTGCCATAAAATTCCTCCACCGCCTCGACAATCTTACCCAGCAGGGCATCTTTAATCTGCTCATGCACCAAGAGATAATCTGGCGCAACGCAGGTCTGTCCAGTATTGGCGAATTTGCCCCAGGCAATCCGCCGAGCGCTGTAGTCCAGGTGGGTATCCGGTTCGATAATGCAGGGGCTCTTGCCGCCGAGCTCTAAAGTAACAGGAGTGAGATGCTCTGCTGCTGCTCGCATAATGATTTTGCCGACCCCCGTGCCCCCTGTGAAGAAAATATGGTCAAAGCGATGTTGCAGCAGATCCTGGGTCACGTCTTTGTCCCCTTCCACCACGGTGATGTAGGCCGAGTCAAAGGTGGCGGTGATGAGATCGCGGATCACAGCAGAGGTGTGGGGAGCCAGTTCTGAGGGTTTGAGGATGGCACAGTTGCCCGCGGCGATCGCGCCAATCAAGGGGGCGATGATGAGCTGGAAGGGATAATTCCAAGGGCCGATAATCAGTACCTCACCCAGAGGCTCAGGCACAATCCGGGCCTTGGCCGGGAGCTGGCTCAGGGGAGCGCTGACGCGCTGTGGGCGCAGCCAACGCTTGAGATGTTTACGAGCGTAGGTTATTTCGTCCTGAACCAGGATAATCTCAGCGGCAACGGCTTCAAATGCAGGTTTGTGCAGATCCTGATGCAGTGCCGCTAAGATTTGCGCTTCATCGGCGACGATCGCTGCCTGGAGCTTCTGGAGCTGGGCCATCCGAAAGTCATAAGCCCGTGTCTGGCCAGTGCAAAAAAAGTTTCGCTGGGCGGCAATGAGGGATTGCGTTTGGGGTTGGGTTGGGGAGGCGCTGGGTGGTGCGGTAACCATAGCAACTGGATTATCAAGAAACGGTTGGGATTTCTACGTTGAGATCTTTAGTGTTGAGATCTTTGCGTTGAGATTCTTGCATAGTGTAACGATTCAACGCAACGTCTGAACCCGCTAATCAACCCTTGCCAACCCACCCCATCACGATAGATCCCGAAAAACCGCTTGGGGATCAACCCTAACTGTATAAATTTCCTTAAGTTTTAGAAGATCACCGCTTTCCCTTTCATAATGAAGCTATACAGATTGTGACAATTACTCAACAAGTTTTCAGCTTTATTGAGTAATGTTACAAGTTTGATTGATATCGCAAAATTACGCCGCAGGGGGAGAAGCCATGCAAAAAGTTGAAACGATCTATTGTCCGAATTGTGGACACAGCGCGAAGCGTCTTTATCTTCTACAACACGAGATCATCCAAACCCAATGTCCGTCTTGTGATTACTTCCTCTCAAGCTGTGCCCGCACGGGCGCAGTCCTCGAAACCTATGGAGCGGGAATCGCCCTGCGAGCACGCTAATTAAACTGAGTTTCGGTTAAGCCAAAAGCACGAAAACTCATAAAACTCAATGGAATCAACAATACTGGCTCCGGTATTGCCGGAGTCTGAGGGGGCAATCTCCCCCTCAGCGGGAGGTGTCGGGGGGCTGGACCCCTGACAACCGGGTTTGACAACGAGAGTTTAGGGCTTTGAGGAAGGCGATCGCTTCGCTTATCCAGAACTCAGGTTAATTAGAAGGGGAAAAGAGTGAGGGGTTAAAGGGCCAAGGGTCAGGGGTAAAGGGCAAATCCTGCGCCCTGCGCAGCAATTCACCACAGCTCACATAGCCTTCCTCCTTCCCTTTTAACCTTTTCCTCCAAAGCAGCGATCGCCTCCACCGCCTGCAAAACCTGTGGGCTATCCCAGTTCCGGTAAAGATGGGCGGCGATCGCCATGCCCCCCGCACCCACGCCCTCCTTAACATAACCCTGCTCATAGGCCCGCAAGCTGGCAAAACGAGCGGCGGAAAAGTCAAGTTGGCTCGCTACGAGAACGACGGGGCCGAGCATTTGGGCCAGCCGAACGGTTTGCCCCGTTTTGTCCGCCATCACCCAGTCGGTGGTGCCGACGATCACCTGCTGCGGTTGCCAGGGTAGATGCCGAGCTGTGGCTAAGGCTTGCGCCAGGGCATAGACGGCTAGCATCTGGGTTCCGCCAGCCAGCAGGACACCTTGGTGGCGACTGGCGGCGATCGCCATCCCCGCCGCCACAATCTGCATCGGATCACCCACAGCGGCCACCACCGCAATCGGGTCAACGTCAGGTTCGAGTTGCGCCTGGGCCAAGCCCTGCTCAACCAGCTGTTGCTTTTGGTGATGGTTGCATTGGGGGTGGGAGCTATTCACACAACCCTGAGCAGGAATGCCCAAGCCCAGTAACAGGCCCAATGCGGTGGTGGTTCCCCCCACTACACATTCGCCGATGATGAGATAGTCAGTTTCACGCTCCGTCGCCAATTTCTCACCCCAGGTCAGGCCCTGCTGAAGCAGATGCCGAACGATCGATGGAGTCAATGCTTGCCCAGTGCTCACACAAGCGGCGGTCTGACCCTGCAAATCGACAGCCGGAATTGGGGGAGGAATTGGCAGACCCGCATTCAGGATCGTGACGGGGATCCCTAGGCTGGCGACGATCGCGCGGCTGATCAAAGCCGGAGAAGCCCCCTGGTGGAGCGGCGGTAGGGGATACTGGGGGGCGGCGATGGGGCCATGGTAGAGAAACTCGGCATCGGCGATCGCCGTGGTCTGACGATCGGCCGGTGTCGCCCCAGCTGCCGAGATACCGGTAATCAAACCCGTTGCCGTAAAGCCCAAGATACAGGCAAAATGAGGACGTTTACCCCGCTGGGCTTGGAGCCAATCTTGACCCTGCTCCGGTTGGGTGTAAAGTTTGACTAGCGTCACTGCTGCTCTGTTTCCTAAACGCTTGTGGTTTGATGAAAAATCCCCCCCTCTGGCGAGAATATCTCTGGAAGTCTGCCCTCTGGATTGGCCCCGGACTGATTACCGCAGGCTTGATTGTCGGGGGACTGCAACAGGACTTGTCTTGGTTGGCGATCAGCTTAGTATTGGTGGGCTTAAGCCTGACCATTATCGGGGTGAGTTTTTGGGGGGGTCTCTTACAGAGCCTCTTGCAGCATCGCTCCACCCAGGTGGGGACGGATGCGGTGATTGCCCTGCTCTCGTTTTTGGTAATTCTCGGGCTGCTCAATGGTCTGGCCGTAAAATACCCGGTGCGTTGGGATCTCACCGAGACCCGCCTGTTTACCCTAGCGCCCCAAACCCAAAAGTTGGTCGGTGGCTTAACCGAGCCGATGAAGATCTGGATCTTCGAGCCGACCCCCAACCCCATCGATCGGGAGCTGCTCAATAGTTACCGCCGCCTTAACCCGCAGTTTGGCTATCGCTACGTTGACCCGCAGATTGAGATTGGCTTGGCCGATCGCTTTGATGTGCAAGTGGTGGGAGAAGTCTACCTCGACTATGACAGCAAACAGCAGTTGGTTCAAACTCTACGCGAGGGTGAATCCCTCTCTGAAGTGCAACTGACCAATGGCATTGAAAAGATCTTGCGCGATCGCCAGCCCCAGATCTATTTCCTTCAGGGCCATGGCGAGCTGCCCCTAGAGCCGGTTGAGGGGGGTCTATACCAAGCCATTACGGGACTCGAAGAAAAGGGGTATGGTGTGTTCCCCTTGGATCTCACCGAAGCTGAAGACGTACCCAACGACGCCACCGTGGTGATTATTGCCAGCCCCCAACAGGCCCTACTGCCCGGAGAAGTCGAGGCGATCGCCGATTATCTCGATCGCCAGGGCAGCGTCATGGTCATGCTCGACCCAGAAACGTTCTCCGGACTCGAACCCCTGCTTGAAGACTGGGGGATCAGCGTCGATGGTCGCTTAGTCATTGATGCCTCCGGGGTGGGAGCCAGTGCCGAGCTTGGTCCGGCCACCCCCGTCGTCACCGACTACGGCACCCATCCGATCACCATTGATTTCCAAGATCGTATTTCCTTCTATCCCCTGGCCCAGGCCGTGCTCATTGACGAAGACGTTGAAGATGTGACCCTAACTCCCTTGGTGCTCACGCCTACAGCCAGTTGGGCCGAGAGTAATCTCTCCTCCGAAACTTTGGAATTTGAGCCCGAAGAAGACCTCGAAGGGCCCCTCACCCTGGCGGTGGCAGCGACGCGATCGCTAGATACTGAGGATGAGGACGGTGTGGATGATGAAGACGGCGTGGATATTGAGGGAGACGAATTCGAATCCGATCAAGAGCGGGATTCAGAGGAAGATGATCTTAACAGTGAAGCGAACGATGACGATGCTGAAGCGAGCTCAGCAGCAGACGCAGAAGACGAAGACGCAGCAGACGAAGACCCTGAACCCACACCCGAAGCTCGCCTCGTTGTCTTTGGCAACGCCACCTTTGCCAGCAACGGCTGGTTTGAGCAGCAACTCAACGGTGATGTTTTTCTCAACTCCGTCAAATGGCTGGCTAACGAAGAAGAAGCCCTGCTCTCGATTCGCCCCAAAGCCCTCACCGATCGCCGCCTCAACCTCTCCCCTGTACACGCTGGACTCCTCACTTGGCTGGCGATCGTCATTTTCCCCCTGCTGGGCTTCCTCGGAGCTGCTTGGCTCTGGTGGCGAGGCCGTTAATTCAGTTCGCAGTTGACAGTCTCCCCGTTGGGGACGCTGCGCGAACGCAGTTCGCAATTTCTTTTCTGGACACACACCACAAATACCGGGGCACTCCTCCCAACGGTCGATTTTTAGCCAGACTATCCCCTCTCGGGAGGGGCGGTCTCGCGTAGCGATGACCGGGGTGGGTTCCGGGTCTTGGCCACCTGTTGGTTGTGTAAACCATCGCAACAAATCCCGTGCGGATTTCGTCAAGGTTCGTCAGAATAACAACAACGTGCCCACCCGACGCTTCACCTTAAATCATGTTGCCCAATCTCTCCCGGCTTCGTTCAATCCTCACCACCCGCTGGCCCCAGCTTCACTGGCCCAGAACCCGCTGGTTCTACGGTCTGGTCAGCTTTGTGGTTATGGCTAGCATCGTACTCGGTTCCGCCATTGCCACCCCAGCCAAAGACGCCCAGCCCGACCCAGACAAAGGGATCTTTGATATCCTCCGGGGCGCAGGCAGTATTTTCCAGGGCATCCAACTTGAGAGTATGGGCCCACAACGCGAAATGCAGTACGGAACGCAGATCGATGCTCAAATCAAACGCCAACTGGCGCAAAATCGCACTCCGGTCGTCGGTCCCGACCACGAAGCGTCGCAGTATATCCGGGAGCTGGGCGAAAAGATGGTTGCTCAGCTCACCCCTGAAGAGCGGCGCGCTGACAAAGACGATAATGGCGAAGGCATTCAATACACCTTCCAAGTTGTCAATGACCCCGGCATTAACGCCTTTGCCACCATGGGCGGCTTTGTCTACATCAACTCCGGGCTGATCGCCTTTGCCGAAACCGAGTCTCAGCTCACCAGCGTGATTGGCCACGAGATGGCTCATATCATGGAGCGCGATGCGGTTAAGCAAACCAAAGACGAAGCCATCCGTCGGGGTCTGCTGACCGCAGCCGGTTTAGGCGAGGATCAAATTGTGAACTTGGGTGTGACGGTGGCACTGACGCTACCCAACAGTCGTAAAGCAGAAACAAGAGCTGATGAAATTGGCTTAGACCTGCTACGCCGTATTGACTACTATCCCGCCGGGATGCCGGACTTTATGGCCAAGCTCGGTGGGCAAAGTCGTGGTGGCCCGCCCCAAATCCTCAGCACTCACCCCAACCCCAACAACCGTGCCGAGAACCTCCGCGAAATCATTGCCGAGAACCCGCCTGGGGCTGAAGATATCCAAGGCAATGATCCCGCTGCCTACTGCAACCGCATCAAGAGCTTTTTCCGCGATGCGATTACTTGCCCAGTGTAGGCAAAGCTCTCTACAAACGTAATATCTACAAAGAGGAGCCGATTCGGTTCCTCTTTTTATTTTATTCAAGCGTAAGATAGTGGTAGATTGCACAATCGCATCATGAATTCACCAGCCAACCCATGCATCTCCTCGCTATCCGCAATCTTCGTCGTGATGCCGCGAAATACCCAGACCTTACACCGATTATTGAGGCATGGTACAGGGTCGTTAAATCGGCTCAATGGCAAAATCTGGAGGATGTTCGCCAAGTCTTTTCCTCTGCTGAAGCCGTAGGTAGCTTTACAGTTTTCAATTTGAAAGGCAACCGTTATCGCTTAATTGTTGGTTTGGATTACCAAAAACAAACGATTTATTACAAATATCTCCTCACGCACGCGGAGTACGACAAGGACAAATGGAAAAATGACCCTTACTTTTGAAGCCAAGACCTACAGCCAACTCTTAGCAGAAGTAACCCCAACCGTGATTGAGTCAGACGCTGAGTATGAGCGGCTGTTGGGCATCATTGAGGCGCTACACTTCAATCCGAATTTAAGTCCTGACCAGCTCAAGCTCTACAAGCTTCTGGTGGCGTTGATCGAAGCCTATGAGGAAGAACATTACCCCATGGGCGATGTTTCTCCACAGGCGATGTTGGCCTTCTTAATGGAGTCGAAGCAACTTCAGGTAACAGATTTGGTTGGGGTAATCGGCTCTGAGGAGATGGTTACACAGGTTTTGAGGGGTGAGCAGTCTGTAGACATGGCACAGGCGAAGGCATTGGGAGACTATTTTAAAATTCTGCCCAGTGTATTTCTCTAATCGTATGGTGGGCTAAGTTAGCGGTTCTAAAACTAAGGTATCGGTTTGTCAATATTTTCCCACTCCACTTTTAAATAGCATCCATTAAAGTGAGTTGTCATAAATCCATGATATGATGCATAACTAATCACAACAATTCAAATCTTCTAGGAAATATACATCGTTTCTGGAGAGTAGGTTTGTGATTGATTTTTTTGTTGTTTTTCAGACTATAGGTAATATGTCTTTGATTAAGAAGTTGGGATTTGTATTGGGTCTAGTAATCCTACTCGTGCTTTTTGATGGGAGTTTTTCGATTTCCGAAGCCAAGGCTTTGCCTGGTATTCCTTTCTATGCCACGAATTGTCATACTGAAGCAATTGATAACGTGAATATCGAAATTTGTGATACTAACACTCAAAGTTTAGGGTTATCTCGTTCAGTCTTTTGGAATGCTTCTCGTTCTACCGATGAGGCTTGTTCGACAGCCGCCAAACCGGACGGAGACTTTACCGTTAAATGCAATAAACCTGACGCAGGCTTCGTCTTAGATGGCAATAATGAAGCGACGCGGTGGTCTTTTGATTTATCGCATTTAGAGGTAGCTTCTTCTTGGGAAGATGATACATGGGAAGCGGTTGAGCTGAGTCTAACCCTAATCCCTGGAAATCAATGTAATTATAATGACGAATTGGTTCTGGCAGATACACAAGAGGATGATAAGCCTGCATTCCATATCCCCCAAGATTCCCCAGATGGTCCTTGCACTCCTCCGGAACAATCTTCTCGCGTATGGGATTTACCTTGGAATTTTCCCAAAAACATAGCAATACCAGAAAATACAGAAAAAACTGTCACTCTGGATTTGCTTGACTATAGGAGTGAACCAGAGTTAAAAGCGTTAATTCGTAATAACGATGGTAACCTGAATATGCAGTACAGGGATGATGCCTCGATCGTCAGCGCAACTCTAACGATTAAAATTGCAACCTCATCCTAACGTTTGCTAGACGTAGCAGTGGTGCTTACAGTCGGTACTGAGGGCGGGCATTGCTCGCCCTTCTTTACTGGGGCAATCACCACCCTAGAAGCGTAAGATGGTCACAGTTATCGGTCTTAAAATCGAGATATCGATTTGTTTATATTTGTCCACCCTACTGCTTGACACTGACAAAATAATACATCTTCTAGGAGGAATAGTATGAGTAAAATAATTGCTGTGAATGAAACACAGTTTAATAAACTGGTGGCGCTTGAAGGTTTGGTTGTTGTTGCCGATTTTACAGCGACATGGTGTGGTCCTTGCCGATTGGTTGCACCGATCATGGAGCGGCTCGCGGAGG
>JBCDEB010000022.1:0-61581 GCA_039180005.1 Cyanobacteria bacterium P01_G01_bin.54
AGTCAACAATACTGGCTCCGGTATTGCCGGAGTTGATCGGGAGCCCTCTCCCCCTCAGCGGGCTAATCCTGTAGGGGTTTTAAATCGCTCCCTTGATGTTGCTAGGATTCAGCGGCTAATCCCTAAAAAATGTGTTCGCAAAACCCTTGCTGTAAGGGGGGTCTGCGAAACCCCTACAAGGTTAGCTCAGCGGGAGGTGTCGGGGGGCTGGACCCCTGACAACCGGGTTTGGCAACGAGATTTTAAGGCTTTGAGGAATACGATCGCTTCGCTTAAACGGAACTCACGTTGCTTAATGCAGACATAGCGGCGGCCCACCATCCCTTCGGTGGCACCACCCCAGACAACTGGCTGACAGGTTCCTCTCTGGTTTGGGCATCCGGTCATTGGTATTGTTCATGCTTTGCTTTCTGGGCTTGAAGCTTGGCCCAAAGCGCGTCTTGACCCGGTTTGGGCGATCGCGTTGTGGCATGGGCAAGGTGTTCACGACGGCACGATTTTAAGGGGATGCGTCTCTCGACCTGGCAACCCCTTAATGCTGAGTTTGAGGCTTGGTTGATGGGGTTAAGCTTTCTCCCCATCCGCCAGGCTGGCCACATTGATGCGTTTGATGCTTTTGTAGGCTCGCTTGAGCAGGCCGGTGAGCACATTGCCGGGGCCGACTTCCACCATCCTGGCCACGTCTAATGTGTTGAGTTGGGTCATGATCTCACGCCAGCGCACTGCGCCCGTGATCTGTTGGCTCAGGCGAGTTTTCAAGACTGCTGCTGCGGTTGCTGGGGTGGGGTCTACATTGGCGAGCACTGGAATCTGAGCATCGGCAAAGGCGGCGGCTTGCAGAATCTGGTTGAAGGTCTCGGCGGCGTCATTCATCATTGGCGAATGGAAGGCTCCGGAGACGTTGAGTTCCACTGTTAGCTTGGTGTCCACCGCTTGCTCGATCGCTGCCACGGCCTCGGGGGTTCCGGAAATCACGGCTTGGGCATCGCTGTTGTCGTTGGCGAGTACGACATCTGGGTTTTGGGCGATCGCCCCTTCCAACTCCGCCCGCTCAAAGCCAATCAACGCCATCATTGCCCCGCCTGCAACTTGGCTCATGAGTTCCGCCCGTTGTTTGACCAACTGGAGCCCCGTGGCAAAGTCAAAGACCCCTGCCGTGTAGAGCGCCACATATTCCCCCAGACTGTGACCTGCCACCACATCGGGACGTTTGTCCCTGGCGTGGAGGGCATCGGCTAAGATCGTCTCCACAGTGTAGAGGCAGGGCTGGGTATAAAGGGTTTGGGAGAGCTTTTCTTCATCCTGGGTCAGCTCGACAACCGACCAGCCGAGGATAGCTTCGGCTTCGGTAAGGCGGTTTTTGGCGGTTTCTTGTTCGAGGAGATCGGCGATCATACCTACCTTTTGGGAGCCCTGGCCGGGAAAGACCCATGCAGTTTTACTCATTGTTGGTTTCTTCGTTCGTTGCTATGGAGTGATGGTTCTCAAGACTCAAACAACTTACAGGCTCGTGCTGGGCGATCGCAATAGCCCCGCTTCACAATCGATTTATAACAAACGCTGCCGAATTCGGCTGGAGCCAACATCAATTAGCGAAACGGTGCTAATCACAATCAGCAGCATGGCAGAGGCCTTGCCATATTCATAGGCGCGAAAACTCTGGAAGAGCGAGAAGCCAATGCCGCCTGCCCCGACAATCCCCAGCACCGTCGCCGATCGCACGTTAGCCTCAAAGCGATAGAGCGTAAACGACGTCCACAGGGGCATGACTTGGGGCAAAACGCCAAAGACCACCTCCTGAAGGGTAGAAGCGCCGGTGGCCCGGATGCCTTCGACCGGACCGGGGTCAATGGCTTCCACCGCTTCGGAAAATAATTTGCCCAACGTGCCGGCGGTATGGACAAACAGGGCCAAAACCCCGGCAAAGGGACCAAAGCCCACTGCGACCAAAAAGATCAGGGCAAAGACCATCTCATTAATGGCCCGCATGGCATCAAGAGCGCGACGCACAGTAAAAATGACCAGGCGGCTCAGCCATCGCTCTAACCCGGCGGGCGATCGCAACCGGGGCAGTACCCAAGGCGTCCAGCGCCCTAAAACCCTGCTGAGGTGATTCCAGCCCCGGACCCCGCTGTGTAGCAGATCGCTAATCCAGGCCGGCGCGACATTCTGGGCGGCCAGCAATGCCAGCGGTATTGCAACAATCGCCGCCAGGACGGTACCCCAGACCGCCATGCTCAAGGTCTCCAGCAGATCCGCAAGATAGCTACGCCAATCGGTAAAGTCCGGGGGAAAATATTGGCGGATTTCGCGGGCCATATTGCCGCTATCTTGGAACAATTCCCCAAAGCTCAAATCGCTCTGGTGGCTGGTGTAGATCAGGATGCTGATCGCGGCGATCGCCCCAAGCACCCGTCCGGGGGTGATCGGGGGCTTTTCCTGGGCCAGCAGGGCTTGCACAGTGGGGGAGGACGATGTTGGGGTAGGGTGGGGCATCAATGAGTTCAGGGTTCAGGGTTCAGGGTTCAAATCTAATGTAGGGGCTGGGCTTCCCTGCCCTGCGTTAGTTTGATATATTCTGCAACTCACGTTTCAGGGTTCGATTTATCCTGTGGTGAGCTGGGCGCAGAAACCATGTCCCTACAGGGCAAGCCAGTATTTTTCTCTATTCCATCAATCAACGGTTCCCGCTTGATCGAGAGCATTTTTCCCAGGAGGAGATTTTGCGAGAAAAATCCCCTCTCGGGAGGGGTGGTCGCGCGTCGCGACGACCAGGGTGGGTTCGGGGTGTCGGCTGCCTCTGCAGCCGCACTCAATCGGCCTGGTCTTTGACTTGCAAAGCTTCCAGCTCGGTTTGAAGCAGCTCAACTTTCGCCTGCCGCTCCGCAGCATTCAGGGCCTCGTCCTGCTCAATTTCCAAGATCGCCTTCGCGAGCTTCAACTCGCGAATCACGTCCCAGGTGGTATCTTCGGCGGGGATAAACTGCTGCCACTTTAAGCTCTCTAAAACAGCAGTGTTGTCATAGCCCAAGAAAAAATCTTCGATCTGTGTCTTCAGGCAATCCGGTAGATCATTGCGATAGGCGATTGGCTCATTGGGGATCAGGGGTGAGGTCCAAATAATTTGAATCTCGTCCAGGGCCTCCGGGCGAGTTTCGGCAAGGCGGGCAAGGTTTTGGCTGTTGTTGGTGGCCACATCAATTTGCCGGGCGGCGACGGCTAGGGCAGTGGCCTCATGATTCCCAGCAAAGAGCACTTCCTTAAAAATCTCCTCAGCATTCACCTCTTGTTGGACGAAAATATGGTAGGTCGGCACCAGAAACCCGGAGGTGGATTGGGGATCATTGAAAGCCAAGGTCAGTTGGGCGGCCTGCTTCACCACCTGTTCATCACCATTGCCCGCGTCCAAATCAACTGCTGCCACGAGGGGATGGTCTTTATGGGTGATCAGATAGGCGTAGTAGCCTGCGCTGCCATCGAGTTGAACCGTTTGGGCAAAGGCTTCGGCTGCTGCTCGCTCTGTGGCTTCTACATAGGAGTTGCCGCCGTACCAGGCCACCTGTACTTTGTTTGCGCCCATAGCGGCAATAATACCGGTGTAGTCGGTGGCATAAAAACCCACGACGGGGCGATCGAGGGCGGCGGTCATATCATCGATTAAGGGCTCCCAGGCGGCTTTGAGATTCGTTTGGGACTCGGTGGTCAGCACCGCAAAGGCGATTTCGGGCAAGTCGGGAGCACAGGTCAATGCCTGATTCTCGGATGATGACTGGGACTTCGGCCCGCCACAGCCTGTCAAGCCTATGATCAGGGTCGCGATCGTCAACAGTCGGGTGAAGGGATGATTTAAGACAACCATAAGTGTAAGTGCAGCAGCAGAAACAGAGATTCACAAGCATAAGGGTTCATTCTAAACCTGAGCTGAATGCGGGAAAGGATTGTTCCCTTCTCTCTGGGGCTGCTGCTCTCTCTCGATTCCTCTCGACACAGGCAGGGCGGAAATCCCTTAACCTTGACCCCTTCCCCTTGGCCCTAATCGACGTTGAACCTAACATTGCACTGCACTGAGCAAAACGGGCAAGGCAGTTGGTGTTGCGGCTTGAGCGGTTAGGGCCAGTTGGCCCTGAGCATTTTGACCGATGCGTTGGGCAATGAGGCGATCGCGGGCACTGCGTTGGGGCGTTGGAGGAGTTGGATTGTTGGGGATGTCACTCCCTCCAGAAAGATTCAACTCCCGCAACAAAATCCGCCCCACCCCCGGTGCATCCGTCGGACTACTGGGCAGGGCGCGACCCTGAACCATCAACGTGCCATCGCTACCCCGTCCACTCCCAACCCCAACCCGACAGACCCGCTCGACGACTTCCGGCGACTCGACCACGGGCACTTCGATCAGAGCTTGGGTCGGGTCGATATCGGGGGTATTGAGCACCACTTCGCCATTGAGCTGCGGATCGGTCAGGGAGAAGGCGGTGATATCGTTGCCGGGGGTGCGGGCAAGGCGGAATTCGAGGCCAAAGATGCCCTGAGCGGTGATCACAATCCGACCGCCGCGACCTTGGAAAGAGTTTGAGGCGATATCGCTGTTGAAAAGGCCCGTGACGGTGGCGGCGTCGATGGTGATGTTGCCGCCGTCACCGGGTTGACCCGAGGTTCCGGCGGTGGTGGAGATTTCGCTATCGAAGAGCATAATGATATGCATAGCGTCGAGATCGAGGTTGCCGCCTTGGCCGGAGGTGGTGGCACCCGTGATGCTGGCGTTGTTGTTGAGTTTGATGTAGCGGGCATTGATATTGAGATTGCCGGCATTGCCGGTGCCTCGGTTTTCGACGGAGACGAGCCCCCTGTCACTCACTTGTAGGGTGTTGGTGTTGATATCAATTTGTCCAGCGTCGCCTGAGCCTGTGGCGGTTACTTGAGAGGCGATCGTGCTGGGGATTGTACCTTGCACATTCGATTCGCCCGTGCCGATAACATTGATTGAATCTGTAACATCCAGTTGAATGCGGCCACCATCTCCTTGAGCAAAGGTACTTGTTGAGAGCTGTCCGCCGTTACTCAGTTGCAATGTCTTTGCCTTGACTACAATTTCACCACCTTGACCTGTGACATTAGGAAAAAGTGGTGAACCGACTTGCGATGTAATTCGACTCGGAAAGTTACCTGTTCCATCAATTACAACTTCATCAACTTCAATCTGAATTGGACCGGCGGCTCCAGAACCAAATGTCCCTGCTGTAATCTGACTCCCATCGAAAATTTGTAGCTTTTCTCCTCTAATAATTGTTTGACCTGCGTCATCACTGCCTTCTGTTGACGTAAAAATGTTACCATCACGACTCAATGTGGTTTGAGCTGAATCAATCAAAATCGAGCCCACTGTCCCTGAAGAACCTACAACCGCGCTAGAAATTCGACTCCCTGAGTCAACTGTGACGTTCTGAGCATTAATGATTTGAATATTTCCAGAAGAGGCATCGACATCTGCCTCAGTTGAAATAAGCGCCTGCTCTCGTACTATGAGCTGTTTAGTATTGATTGAAATGTCACCGCCGGGGCCACCGCCCTGAAATGATTCCGCAAAGATCGCACTCGGCCCTGATAGACCAATACTTGTACCTTGCAGATCAATGGACTGAGCATCAACATTAACATTTCCTCCAGCACCACCATCTTCAAATGTTGTTGTACTAATGACCCCACCCCTTGTTGCAGTGATTGATGACGCAGAAACCTGTACGTTACCTCCTGCTCCACCCGGTACCCCCTGAATCTCTGTTTGGGTAATAATCCCACTCGGGACAAATCCAGATGAATCAGTCCCTGCAATATTCAACGTTTCTGTCGCCCTGACTTCCACATCTTGTCCATCTGTTGTCCCATTTGTACGAGATAAAATCAGAGAACCATCTGACAAGGAAATATTACGCCCCTGAACTTGAATTGAGCCTCCGCCATCACCGCTAGCATCGATAGAAGATTTTTGGTTTAGATTAATGTCTTGAAAGCTAGTGGTGTTGGTATAGTCTGGGATCAGGTTTGAATCTAGATCAATGCTTGTATTTACACCGACACTACCCACATAAATTTGACCTTGAGGAGCAACTAAGTTTCCACCATTTGAGGTTATATTTCCACCCACTAAAGTTAGGGTTCCTCCATCTTCAACAGTAAGACCTTGAGAGGGTAAAACTGGAACGAGAGAATGGATTGATGCTCCTGAATTAATCAATAAACTTGATTGACGTCCATGTCCATTCCCCACCACCTCAATTCCACTTGCCATATTAACGAAGTGGAGTGAGGTGGGAATACTGACGGTGAGTGGAGGTGGTGCGGAAGAATCAACAGTTGAAAACTGTGAGCCATCTGTAAACTGGATTGCCTCAGCCGTACTACCAAACAGAGAAAGACCTGTACCCAGCTTCGCATTTTCACCAAAAGTAAGTCCTTGTGGATCAATCAAAAACAAGGTGGCAGGTGAGTTGGGTAGACTCAGTTCAATCATATTATTGATAAACGACCCTGAACCCGAGTTTAAGATTCGTGCAAAAATGCGTTCTACTGGCAAACCTGGAATCATTGAAGTATTGTCAAAGGTTACAGAGTATTGATCGGGGGAGAACGTATCGAAGCTGTGAAACAGATTTGCTCCACTTTGTATACCACCAGTGACAACATAAGATGAGCCAGGTGGTGTAACTACAGTATCACTGCCTGAACTGATAACTTCTTGGGCATTAGCGTGTGTTGCTGTAGTAATACAAGAAAGGGGAATGCTCATAACGAAAATGAGTGTCTTTATTGCATTGAAAGTGCTTTTTTTGGGGGTGTCCATGCCACTATTTTTGCTTGAATTGGCTCAATTTTCTCTTCTTCAATCGAAACAGAAAGAACAAAGCAACAATAATAATTGTCAAAATGCCAAATTCCCCTTCTGGAACGGCTTCAGATGTTTTAGACGTATCAGAAGAGCCTAAAGCAGTGCAGGTTTTATCTTCATGACATTGTTGATTCTGTGGTGGTTCAATAATATTTTCTTCATCTTCAGGTTCTTCAGGAGGACTCAAAGTAGTACAGGAATTACTTTCATGACACTGAATACCTGGTGATATAACAATATCTCCCTCGTCTTCATCTTCATCATCAGGTTTCTCGGGGATATCAGGAGAGCTTACGCCAGTGCAAGATTTACCTTCAGGACACCTACCTGTACCTGGTGGTGTTTCAACTTCTTCTTTTGTACAGTTCTCAATACATTGAACCTGTTGATCAAGAAGTTCAAGGAGTGAATATGGGTTCTTCTGGAACTCCTTGTAGTTATAGTCATCACCAGACATCTTTTGATAAGAGTCAATGGTTGGCAATGAAGAGCTATACATTGGTAAATTCTCAAGAAAATTTACCGAAAAAGGGTTGTCAAACTCTCCTGAGCCAATCTTAGGAAAAAGAAAATAGTATGACTCAAAACTTAGACTCCTGAAGTTGAAGGCTTGGGCTTGGTAAATCTCAAGAGAGTCAGCACCTGCTTGTGTGGCTGTGGAAAACTCAGGTATGCCAGCCTGAGCAAAGTAGCTATTATCATAGGAGTTTGTAGGATATGGATCTTCTACAGTTGAGCAAGTTGAGGGATTAAAACCCCAGTCTTGGAAGTCTTGATGTTGCTCTGGATGAAGAAAATCCGAAACAGTATAAGTTTTGAGGATTGAATAGGAAAAATCGGGATCTATAAAATGTAGATGATTACACTTGTCAAGAACATGTGGGACGATTACATCGTTTGATTCAACAAGATCTTCCTCGGCTTCTACTGGATCAACTTCTAGACGTCTTAGAAAAGAGATTGCATTGTCACTTAGTCCGAGATACGGATTCTGGGGAATCTCTCTAAAATCCTGATATTTGGTGAAATTCTGAAAGGAGGATAACAATTCATCCCAAGCCAGTTTCAGGTCAGAGTATAGATCTTGGGGGATTTCTCTGAGATCCTGGTATTTTGTGAAATCCTCAGAAGAGAAATCAAGCTTATCCCAAGTGAAGTCAAAATTAGAATCTACTACACTGAGTGTGTCATGTTCAGCTTGAATTATTCCATAAGATGGCCGGGGCTTTTTTGCTTTCAAAACAATGTGAGGTGCTTTGACAAGGGGATTTAAAATATCTGTCCCTGTAAAGAAAGCATTACCCGTATATTCATCCTTTGTTTCAAAGTGAGAACCAAATAGATCTGTGTATTTAACTTTTTTTAATATCCCAGAACTGCCATAAATGTGGCAGCTTGATGGGGGTGGAAAAATGGTTGGGCACGCAATTGGAGTCATTGTTTAGATTCTCTAAGTCAGCAATTTTTCAATAAGAGAAGTATCAGGTGTGAGATCTAGTTACATATTTAGGATTCGACATGAATTTTATGCAGTGAACAGCTTTCAAAAGAGCACCACAAGCCATTTGTTGCTTCAAATACTCATGCTTTTAGATCGATTGTACTGATAGTATGTATGATCATTCATGCTCTGGCAAGCTTTAACGCCAGCGACTCTAAAAGATCTCCGTTTGGCTCAAGTTCCAGTGAGTCCAGCAAAAAATAGCACCCACTAATACATATTTGGGCAGACGGTGTATTTTTATGCAGGGGGCTAATGAAATTTTTTCCAGTTGGTGCTGTTAAATACTAACGATCGCCTTTGATGGCTCATAGGATGCGATCTTGCCACAGCTTAGCTATATTTCTGATCTGCTAATGTTGGTATCTAACGCTATGTCTGAATGATAGAACGTAAAATCGCCCTTATTCCCTTAAACTCAGCTTCTTGACTTTCTACAGATAACAGCGGATAAAATCACCAAACCCAAGAACGACAGAGGAAATATCGGCGAGGCTTCTGGAATTTCAACTTCGCTGCTATCCTTTGGAGGTAGAACAACTGCCTCTGTGTAAGAGTATTGATAAGCTTCACTGACTAGCTCCTCCCATATCTGGGCATTATATGCAGGTTCATCAGGAGAATTAGTCAAAATAGAAGAAATTTCCAGAGAGAATATATCTTGGTCGGTTTCTGGTAAAACCAGATAAGAAAGAAGCTGTGAGCCAGGAAAAATGTTCTCATTGGATAATTGTATTACTCGAAAGTCAACTTCCTCAAAAGAATTTTGATTGATTGTGAAGCTGTTGTCTTGTGATAACCAAAAAGATGAGAGTTGACTTTGTACTGAGTTGGTATCTAGCTGATTTGAATCTGCCTGAATAGAGTAACTATTTTTGGCAGAATATTGTTCAGCATTATGATTACTATTTCTTGTTATTGAAAAGCTCGATTTTGACTCATTAGAGCTAATTTACAGTTCTCTCGATATACTACTCTGACTGATACTGTAGTAAGAAGAAAACGAATTAATGAAATCATATAAGTCGAACTCTCTACCTCCTACACTTGGTTTTTTAAAAGTACCTGATGTGTTGACAGGTGGATTGGTTTCAGGTGAACTGTAACCTGATAGACTCGGTGGCTCTGCTATGCACTCATCATAGTAGTGGTAGAACCAAAGAATGGGGATTGAATAGTTCTGTTCTGAACTGTTTTCAAACAGGCTTATGTATCCTGTTGAAAAAGATGATTCATCTCTAATTTCACAAGTGATTTCCGAAATTCCAAGCTCTTGAATTGAATAGAGTGTAAGACCTTCTGGATTTGAGATTGGAAGCCAAGGCATAGTTCTCCTGAGTAGTACTTTTAAAACCCTTGAATTTTACTGTTAAGAGTGGAGTGTGTTGATAGAAAAATAACTCCATTCTTTGCCCTTTTTGTGCATTGAAATCCATCACGATAAATTATGATTTTCTGGTATGTTGCGCTCCGCTGAAACACTCTACGTCAATAAACTATTTTGGACATATAATGGCACTGAAAATGAAGCAAATCAATGTTTTTTTGCCCTCAATTTACGAACAGAGAATAACGCGATCGCCAGCATTGTCAAAATACCAAACCCTCCTTCTGGAACCGACTCAGGCTCATGAGATGGTTCAGGTGGCATTACGACATCACAGTTCTCTATACATTGGACTGTCTGCTCTAGCAGATCATTGAGAGTATAAGGCTTATACTAAAAATGGTTAAACTCATGATCTTCTGAGATGGCATTGTAGGATTCTTTGGTGGGAGCAAAAGTGAAGCCTTTGTAGATCGGAATAGAACTATTAAAGCCATCTAAGAATGGATTGTCGAATTGACCATTGCCAATCTTTGGGAAGATAATAAAAGTTGGCTTTGTGACAGCTCCATCATTAATGGATATAAATTCAAGGGAATCGAAATTGTTCTGAACTGGAGTAGAAGAGTGTTGCACACTTCTAAATGAACTCACTGTATAGGTAACGGGTTCGGATGGCTTTGGGCTTTTCGCTCGCCAGACAACATGAGGCGCTGATACTAATGGATAAGGTGAATTAGTCCCTGAATAAACGACGTTGCCGCTCGTGATAACGTCAAATCGATATCCGAGCAGGGAGTCATAGGTAACGGGCTTGGTTTCTCCTACTGATAGCAACTCCACGGGGCTATTACATTCGCTGATACTAGTATTAAAAGACGGGAAACAAGCGTAATGATATGTGGTTGGCATGAATTAACTCCCTTACAACAACAGGAATGTCTTTTTGAAGGATAGAAAATGTACTTAATTGATGAACTAACCGTTTCTAATTTCTGATTTTCGCCTCTTGGACAGATTGAATCCACAGGTACAACAGGAAAAGTTGCTCTCACTACACTGATCCATAAGAAGCGAATATGCCGCTGATGATATCAGAAAAATCATCAATTATTTATAAAGTTTATGTAAGGTAAGTCTATATAAACTGCCCTTTTTCGTAAAGACTTAGTAAAGCTCATACAGAAGGAAACCTCGAAAAATCCAGATTTTGAGCTGAAGCAGAACGAATCCTCGTGGTTTCAGCTCTCGGAAATCGCCAAAATAGCAATTAATCGAGGTTCCCAGAATACAGTTCGGCAAAAAATAACACTCGTTAGTACATCACTTTTTTGCCACGTAGAACGTGGCTCAGTCTCCCTACCCCATCTCTACCCCGGCCTCACCATGGCCCCGCAACACCAACTCCGCTGCCGCCGCACCATAAATTGCCTTGAGCCGTTCCCCATCTAGCGCTGCCGTCGGCCCATCAAAACAAATTTCGCCTTGGCGCAGGGCGATCGCCCGCCCAAAATAGCGCCTTACCACCTGGACTTGGTGCAGCGCCGCGACGATCGTAATGCCTTGCTCGTTGAGGCGGGTGAGCAACTCCATCACGGTGTGAGCCGATTCCGGGTCTAGGGAGGCGATCGGCTCATCGGCCAAGATGATCTTTGCCCCCTGCATCAAACAGCGGGCGATCGCCACCCGTTGCTGCTGACCCCCTGAGAGTGTCCCCGCCCGCTGGTGGGCTTGGGCCAAGATCCCCACCTGCTCCAGCGCCAGCAGGGCTTGCCGCTTCTCAGCACGGGTGAAATACCGCAGCAGCGATCGCCACGGCGGCACCTGAGCCAAGCCACCGACCAGCACATTTTCGAGCACCGTCAAACGCTGCACCAGATTGAACTGCTGAAAAATAAACCCCACCTGATGGCGCAATGGTCGGATCTGGGGTTGCAATTGCCCGTCGTTTTGGAGCGGCCGGTTCAAAATCTCAATCTGCCCCATATCCAGACGGTGTAAGCCATTGAGACTCCGCAATAGGGTGGATTTACCCGAACCGGATGCCCCCACCAGGGCCACCCGTTCACCAGGCTGGATGGCAAAGCTGACCGATCGCAGCGCTCGGTGTCCCTTGAAGGTCTTCGTCGCGCCAACCACACGAATCGCCGTGGGCAGTATCGTTGAGTTTGGGCGGAACTCTTCCGGGGTAAAGGCTTTAAAAATTGAGGACATGTTTGAGCGTGATTCAGGGGCAGTGAGCCAGTGAGTCGGGATGATTCTTTATCATGCTAGGGTGATTGGGTGATTTTGCAAGCCGTACCCCATGAGCCTTTGTTTCCAAGAGATTATTGCCACCCTAAATACCTTCTGGAGTGAGCAAGGTTGCCTGATTGTCCAGCCCTACGACACGGAAAAAGGGGCTGGCACGATGAACCATCACACCTTTTTGCGGGCGATCGGCCCCGAACCCTGGTCAGTGGCCTATGTCGAGCCCTGTCGTCGCCCCACCGATGGCCGCTATGGCGAAAACCCCAACCGCTATCAACATTATTACCAATACCAAGTCCTGATTAAACCCTCACCGAGCAATATTCAGGAGCTCTATCTAGCCTCCCTCGCAGCCTTGGGCATTGATCCCCGCGAGCATGATATTCGCTTTGTGGAAGACAACTGGGAATCGCCCACCTTGGGCGCTTGGGGGGTGGGCTGGGAGGTCTGGCTCGATGGCATGGAAGTGACCCAATTCACGTATTTTCAGCAATGTGGCGGCATCGACTGCCAGCCGATTTCAATTGAAATTACCTATGGTTTAGAGCGGTTGGCGATGTATTTACAGGGCATCGATGCGATCGCCGAGATCCGCTGGAATGACCAGGTGAAATATGGCGAGATTTACCTCCAGGGCGAAATTGAACAATGCACTTATAACTTTGAAGCCGCCGATGCGGCGTTACTGTTTCAACTGTTTGGACTCTACGAACAGGAGGCCCAGCAACTCATTAACCGTAACCTAGTACTGCCCAGCCATGACTATGTACTCAAATGCTCCCACACGTTTAATCTCCTCGATGCCCGGGGCGTCATTTCCGTGACCGAGCGCACTCAATATATCAAACGAATTCGCGATCTGGCCCGTCAGGTGGCTCAGGTTTATTTAGCCCAGCGGGAAGAATTGGGCTATCCGCTTTGTGCTTGAGTTACAGCTTGAACCTGCCCCCAAACTTCGAGATCTTCAGGGTAATCTACATCTCGGAGTGGGGGCAAAGTGGCAATTGTGAGGTTGAGCTGGCGGGCGCGATCGCCCGTCTGCGCAAACACCTGCTCAGTGCTCCAGGCAATCTCTTGAAAGAGTGCTGGAAACCAACCCCTTAAACCGATCAAATAATACCCGCCATCTGCGGTGGGCCCGAGCACGACATCGTGGTTGTTTAGCTCCATTTCAGCTTGACTTAAAATACTGACATCAATGCCGGGGCAGTCAATTCCAATCACCAGAACTTTGCTCGATTCATGGGTTGAATTCGTCTGCTGGAAAAGGGGTGCGGTGGCGGCAATGAGGCGATCGCCCAAGTCTCCCGCTGCTTGAGGAATATACGTCCAATTCTCACCCAACCATTGTCGCATTAATTCAGGGTTTCCCCCCGCAAAGTGAACCGCCACTTGTCGGTTTTCCCGTGCTGGTTGCCACATCTGAGCCTGACGCAACGTATGCTCGGTCATCTGCCGTTGCAGTTGCGCTGCTCCCTGGGCACCGAGGGCAGGGATAAGGCGGGTTTTAGTTTTGCCGGGTTCAGGGTAGCGGGTGAAGATGATCAGGGTGGTGGGCATGGGGGGGTAAGTCTGATTCTCAGATTGCTATAATTGGGGAATATTTTTTGTTGATTTAGAGAAATAGAGAGGTTTTGTCTGTTTAGGCAAACGCAGGATATCTATGATAAAGCCTTGGAACTCCCCCTCATCGAAAGAATCGAGTTAATCAAGCTTCTTTACTTTAGCTTGGATTCACCAGATGCCAGAAAATATATTGATAAATTGTGGGCGCAGGAAATAGAAGACCGTATTTCAGCCTATGAAAGTGGTGATTTACTATTGGTTTCAGCAGACGATGTATTTGCAAAAGTAGACCGATATCGGCGTAATTAAAATTGAATTTCTGGCTGTAGCCGAAAAAGAGTTTTTTGATGGCATAGACTATTAAGATTAACAACAACCAGGGCTAGGGTTTGAGTTTGCTGATGAGGTAAAACGTGCCCTTGAGCGAATCATTGAGTTTCCTGATGCATGGGTATCCTTATCTAAACGGAGCCGTCGCTGTCTCGTCAATCGGTTTCCTTATGGCGTTCTCTATCAGAAAAGGGGCGACTTTATCCTGATTGTTGCCATAATGTATTTAAGCAGAGAGCCCAATAGCTGGCGCGATCGTGAATAGACAATTCTTTCATACCGATGTGTCCGTTTTATAGTGGGCCAGAAACATCGTAACGCAGTCTTGCATAACCCCTTCTGGTGTCAGCTTTTCGCCCAGCAGGAATTCCGGCCAGAAGAAGAAATTTTTCACCAATCCCAACAATTGACTGGCGGCATATTCAGGATCAGCAGAACGCAACGCACCCGCCGCCATGGCATCTTTGATGAGTGTGGTGATGGGATAGTCATGGGTCGCCAGTTTTGTAAAGAAGGCTCGCGATCGCGCCAGATCCCGCAACAGCTCAGAAATTACCATCCGGTTTAGCCCCATCGCCTCAGCCTCCGTAATCACAGCAACATAGCGCTCCAACGCCTCAACAAGCTGCCTGTCCAACGGCTGGTTCGGATCGTAGGCAACGGGCTCCATAGCTGTGTTTCGCTCGATCATGATCTGAGCGATGGCTTTGAATAACGCTTCCTTGCTTTCAAAGTGATTGTAGAGGGTACGACTCGAAACCCCTGCCCGCTTAGCGATGCGAGTCGTCTTTGCCCCAAGGAATCCTTGTTCCCGGAATTCCTCAATGGCTGCCTCGATGATACTGCGTCGTTTCTGTTCAGTGAGTTTCATACTCGTTCTTCTGTTCTACTTCGAGAAAAAGTAAAATCCTTACTTTACTTTTTTAGATTCATGTCCTAGCATGAATAATGTAAACAGAAGAGTTTACTTTTGTGAAAGGTACAGCCTTGCAGCTATCCAACAGCAGGCCACATCACACAAAAGCGACGTTTCGAAATCCCCGGAGTGCCGCAGCCCCACTCGCTGTTTAGCCAGTCTGACCATAACACCTCATAAACAAATAAGACGAACCATGGAATTTGATCGCAACTCTACGACGACCGATGTGCTCAACGGCATTGATCTATCAGGCAAGACTGCCCTGGTAACGGGTGCATCAACCGGCCTGGGAGCCGAAACTGCGCGTGCCCTCGCTGCCCGTGGTGCTGATGTTACCCTTGTGGCGCGATCGGCAGCCAAGCTTGCCCATATCGCCCACGAAATTCAGTCAGAAACGGGTCGTTCACCCGAAACCGCAACCTTGGAGTTAGATAAGCCCGCCACGATCCGTACCTTCGTGGCGGATTGGCTTAATCGACATGAAAAACTCGATATTCTGATCAACAACGCCGGCATCATGGCGACGCCGTTAACCCGTACCGCCGAGGGCTGGGAAAGCCAGTTTGCCACGAACCATCTGGGTCACTTTCTGCTGACCAATTTGCTTTCCGGTGCCATCGGGGCCGCAGGGGAAGCCCGCATTGTGAACTTGTCATCCGCTGGGCATCAGTATTCAACAGTGGATTTGGATGACCCAAATTATCAGAACCGCGACTATGACGCGCTTCAGGCCTATGGTCAGTCAAAAACAGCAAACATCTGGTTCACGATAGAACTCGCCCGCCGCTGGGGCGATCGCGGCGTCACCAGCTTTGCGGTACACCCAGGCGGCATCCAGACTGAGCTGGGCCGCAATCTGGAACCAGAAATGGTCAAGCAATTTGAGCAGTTGATTGAGGATCGTCCGGATATCTGGAAGACGATCCCTCAGGGCGCGGCAACCTCCTGCTGGGCCGCAACATCACCTGAGCTGAACGGCAAGACGGGCCGGTATCTGGAAGATTGTCACATTGCTGAGCCGGGTGACGGAGATGCGATCGATGGCGGATACGCTCCACACGCCTATGACACCGACGGTGCAAAGCAGCTTTGGGAACTATCGAACGACCTACTGGGCACAGCGTTTTGAGTTTAAACGCAAATCGTGGCATCCGTAGCGCGGGTGGTCGCTGAGCGGAGTCGTTGGCGTAGCCTCCTGGAGGGATAGTGCATCTTGCCCGCCGCGGTCAACTCCTGGCGCACCGCTTGCAGTTTGGCAACAGTTCGGTTTTAGCTGATGGTAGAGGCTGGGAGGTTTACGATCGCTCTGGCGTTGGATTATTCCCACCTCGTAAACCGGCCGTGTGTCCCCATTGGCGCGGTGATTGGCCAAAATAGCGACGGAAATCCCGACTGAACTGGGATTGGCTAGCATACCCTACCTGATAGGCCGCCTCACTCACGGTTGTGCCTCTGGCAATGAGCTGCGATGCCGCATTGAGACGATGGAGCTTGATAAATTGAATCGGAGAATAGGTCGTGACAGCCTTGAATTTGCGATGAAATGCAGCGCGGCTCATCCCCGCTTGCTTAGCCAGATCCTCAATCGAGATCGGTTCGTAGAGATTCGCCCTTAGAAAGGTCAGAGCCTGCGATATGTCGTGCAGTCCCCCAAACGCCTGACGCACAGCAGCCCCCACCTCACTCCGCAAAATTGCAAACATTACCTCCTTCATGCGGCCATTGCCGAGCAAACGGAGAGCAGTCGGATCATCGAGCAACGCCAACAGGCGACCCAGTGCTTCTGTAAATCCGTCATGATCATTCCACCGAGCAACAGTCAGTCCAGGCATCACTTCAGCATCAGCGTCACCTGCACGGTCCGAGTTGACCATCTCAAGCAGGGTCTCCACCATTGTGCGAGTTTCCATGCTCAAGAACAGTCCGAGCAGGGGTTTTTCCGGTGAGGCCTCCACCACCTCACCCTCTACAGGGATGGGCATCGTACAACACAAATATTGGTTGGCATTGTAGAGATGAGCGGTTCCATTTAAATAGGCCCGTTTGCAACCTTGAACAACTGCGCAGATCCCTGACTCGTAGACTCCGGGTAATCGTTCCAGCCGCTCGCTCATACGAAACAGCCGCAGCCCCTCTATGGGCGTGTCGATCGTCCCGTCAGCATTTGTGTGTCGATCGATGAGGCAGATAATTTCATGCTTGTCCATTTCTCTAGCGTGACCCATTGCGCTTCTTTTCTAGCGCGCTGAGACAAATAGGCAAAAAAATGAGAGGAATCGGGCTGTTGTCTCCGTGTCTGGGGAATTACGCTGCAAATAGAGAGCGATCGCTAACTCCCCACACACGCAGCCTAGAGGTACTCAAACCATGATAACTCTCAAAGCGGATCAGAACCCCATCACTTTGAGCGAATAGAGTTGCAATCATGATTTACAAAAGTAAAACACAAGTCAGTACTCATTGATCATATTAAACTTTAATTAAAGGCAAGCAAGATGAACTCAGGAAAAAACAGCGTAATATTCAAATCCTTCGGCGTTGAGCTCATTGGTGATCTCTACCTTCCAGAAGGTTTTGATAAAAGTAAAAAATATAAAGCGATTGTCAGCGCTAGCCCGTTCCCACAAGTTAAGGAACAGATAATGGCAACGTATGGGCCAGAAATGGCGGATCGGGGATTTGTCTTCCTAGGTTTTGATTATCTTGGGATGGGGGATTCTCCAGCGCTACCCGGAGAATTCAAGCAGTCTCGATACATGTTCAGACTGATTGAAAACACCTGGGACGCAGTTTCATACTTAGGAACGCTCCCATTCGTAGAAGAGATTTATGGACTAGGAGTGTGTCAGGGGGGTTCCATCATCGCATCAGCAGCGGTAACCGACCATCGCATCAAGAAAATTGCGATGATTTCAGGCATGATGGCAGCCGATTCCTTCCAGTGGACTGATCGAGAAGCTGTCAATCAATTAATTTCGGCCGCCAATGCTGCAAAGCAAAAGATGTACGAAACTGGAGAGCCAGACTATGTTGCCCCAGTTGGACTGAGAGATGAATATAGTAAAGAAGAGTTCGTCGAGTTAGGCGTTAATCCAATGGCTGGGGAAACGTATGACTACTACGGTCGTGACGGTTTCCGAGGACCGAAAGCTGTTGAGAACTTCACCAATATGCATATCGGTGACCAAGCCATGCAATCTCTTATCTCGATCGGAGAAGCGTATGCCGACAAGATCATACAGCCAACGTTGGTCATCTACGGCACAAGTGCTTCGACAGCTCTTTGTTCAACTGGCTTTATTGAGAAGCTGACAAACAATCCTGAGGTTATGGCTTTGGATGAATTTAGTCATGTTGATTTCTACTACAAGCCAGACGCGGTCAAAGTATCTGCGGATGCGGCGGCAGAATTTTTTAATAAGTAGTTATTATAATCAGCTAACGGATAGTGTTTAAGCCATCCGTTGATGGCAATATGGCGGATGAACAACACAGAGAATCGCTGTCTCTCATCCGGCAAACATAGAAACGAAACTTTTTGGGAGCATCCCACTTTTGCCAATATTGCCCTCATCCCCCAACCCCTTCTCCCAAGCTTGGGAGAAGGGGAGCAAGATTCAAAGTCCCACTCCCAAGCTTGGGAGGGGGATTTAGGGTGAGGGCTACCAAACTGGGATGCACCCAACTTTTTTGCATAAAAAGGGAAATGACTATATTAGAAACAAACGTTTTTGACCGTGATAGCTGAACACCCAAGTGAGTCCCCAACCTTCAAGTAAAAACCGATATGATCACTGATACAAATGCGAATGCAGGTGATGAAACTATGGACACTTTCTTCAAGAAGCATGGTGGTGAGCAATAGAAGAAATAGAAATAATTGTTGCGTTGGCGATCGCAGGCTATAATAACGGAAATTCGTAAGGGCTTCCCATGATAACAGCAAAGAGCTAATATAATACATTATCCATTAAGAGAAAAGGAGACTTGATTATGTCTTGGGATAGTTATATCGATAACTTGATTGGTCATACAAGGGACAGATCGGGGACGATCCACACTGATAAGGCTTGTATCATTGGTTTGGATGGAAGCGCTTGGACAACAACAAGCCATGCCAATGCACTCAAGCTGACGCCATCTGAAGCCGCAGCGATTGCCAGCGCTTTCAAAAGTGGTGACTTCACAGAATTTATGGCGAATAGCATTTGTGTTGAGGGTATAAAGTATCAATTTTTGCGTTGTGAAGATGGCACCCTTGTCTACGGCAAAAAGAAAGGTGAGGGAGCCATAACGCTCCAGAAGTCTAAAGCTACGATTGTAATTGGCCATACTAAAGAAGGTTGCGATCAAGGTAATACCAATAAAGGAGTTGAGGTAATTGCGAATTATCTTGAAAGTCTGGGGCAGTAGCCCTCCGGAAGAGTATTTCTCTGTTCTACACGTATTGCAGAGAATATAGTACCTGGATTGGAGGCTTGATTCTTGCCTCCTTGAGTAGGCTCCAATAGATGTCGATCTCCCAGTCTTGGGTGAGAGTGGATACCCCACTTAGCTGTCAGGCAATTTTTTTGTTGAGATATTGTTTGTAATTATCAATTGTTAGTCTCATTACCATACATTTTTGATGATCTTCTACTGGCTTTAACTTAAAGCCAAACTGCTGGTAGTAACGAATGTTTTTTTGTTCGTTAAGCATGACTGCCACTGGAAACTTTCCAGTAGACAAGACTGTATTCATCAGGGCTTTGCCAATTCCATTGCTGTGCCAATCTGGATGAACATATAGTAAAACGATCGACATTCTCTCACTCCATTCTGGTAAATGAAAGAAGAAAGAGATGAACGCGATCGCTTTTTTGTCTTTGTCGAGTGCCAGATAAGTCTGTAAGTTACTCTCGATGTGGGTAACGATATTTTCACTCAAGCTTTGCTGATATTTTTTGCTTGAAACGTTAGCCCTATATAGTGCAAGAATGTCTTCTATCGGTTCTTCCTTGAGCCATTTTTTGATTGTATATTGAGCCATTTAAACCTTGTAAGTTGCCAGCATCTTTGTTTACCATCATCAAAAGAATCAACGGTCAGCGTCATTCCATTGTATTCACGCTCAAGCACAAAACACGGATTCTCAGGGCATCTTGATCCGTGAAAACAGTTCAATGATGTCGAAGTGGATTTCAACAAAATCTATAAAGCATTGCATGATGTGGGTTATAACGTTCTTATCTATGATATGCGCAATCACGGCAGAAGCGGTGAGTCCCATGGTGGTGTTGCTGCTGTTGGCTTACACGAATGGCGTGATGTTGCGGGTGCGATGGTTTTTGTCCAGGGACACAACAAACTGAAGAACAGGACCGTAGGTTTGTTTAATCCTTGTGCAGTTGGAAACGCTGCTATGATTGCGATGACAAAGTACCCTGAGCTATTTGAAGACGTAAAGGCATTTGTTTGCCCACAACCTTCCTCAATGAATATTGGCATGAAGGAGATTGCTACCTTACAAGGTGTTGACGATTTTATGGATGAACTTGATCAAGAACAGATCAAACTTGGCGGATACGCCAATGCTGATATGTCTGCACACCATTACGCAGCCAATGTAAAAGTTCTGACGTTCATCATTCAGGTGAAAGATGACATTTGGACAAAGCCGGAAGATGTACAAACAACCTTTGACCTTCTAACGGATCTGGCAGAAGAAGACAAAAAACTCTTATGGATCGAAGGTGCAAATGAACGCTTTGATGGCTATAATTATTTTGGTGATAATCCAAAAGAGATGGTCGATTTCTTCGATATGTACATGAAGTAATACCAACGAGTCATGACGGGTTATCACCCCCAACGATGAAAACCCCCTTACCAAGGGGGTCGGCGTAGCCGGGGGGATCTCGCTAGCTTCATTTACTTGGTGCAAGAGTATTAACATTGTCTATTTTCAAAGTAACTCTGGATTGTATACTCCAAAATGAAAACGCAGGATGTTAGCGAAGACTGAGCCTGCGCCGCAGCGAGCTTGCTGAACTGTCGAAGTCAGAGCGGCCGGGCATTCGACAAGCTCAGCCCTCATCCCGGTTCTATTTTGAGTCTACTTGGCGGATCTCGTGATAAGGGGGGAGTGAACCGTAACGCTCCACTCTCCTCTCAGTTTGATGATTAAGAACGCCCTAAGCGACACTCACTTGCACACGCCCTTCGACAACCTGAACCGCATAAGTGGGCACGCTTACCGTGTCGTTATCCAAACATTGTCCCGTCTCTAAGCTAAAGTTTTGCTTATAGATGGGAGAGGCAACTTTTAAAACTCCTTGGCGATCGCCCAAAATTCCCCTTGATAACACATTGGCTTTGCTAAACGGATCAAAATTATCCAGGGCATAAACCTGATCTTGATCGTCGATTTTCACACGATAGATCGCCACTTGCTTCTCTTTCACTAAGGCACAGACTCCTGTATTAGGAAAAATATCGGCAAGGGCGCAAACATCAACCCAGGTTTGGGTGGTCTGCTTTGCAGGTGTGGATATGGCTTGAACCATGGGTTGTTTCTATCTCCGGTTATCGGTATAGTTTGAGGCATTGCGTCAGGTGAAATGAGACCAATTCCGTCCGACGCAAATGATTGAAAGGGACTTATTGTGCGATCGCACTCAGTACCTTTTTCTCTTCTAGGGTGGCGGGGCGCTTTTGATGGCGCTCCTCTACATAGGCTAGGTTGCTATCGACCGTGTCGCTGTTCACGAAGCTACGGAAGAGCTGAAGTTTTTGGGGATTTTCGATCGCCGCTTTCCATTCACATTGATAGGTCTCCACCAAATGAGCCATCTGGGCTTCTAGCTCATCACAAATGCCCAAGGAATCATTAATGATGACATCCTGTAAATATTCGATGCCGCCTTCAAGCTTCGCAAACCAAGTGGAGGTGCGCTCCAGCTTGTCGGCGGTGCGGATGTAAAAAATCAAGAAGCGATCGAGGTACTTAATGACCGTTTCCTTGTCGATATCGGACGCCAGGAGCGTACCATGCTGGGGTTTCATGCCACCATTACCCCCCACATAAACATTCCAACCCTTCTCGGTGGCAATGATGCCAAAGTCTTTGCCTTGGGCTTCGGCACATTCCCGGGTGCAACCCGACACCGCTGACTTGAGCTTGTGGGGGGCACGCAAACCGCGATAGCGCAATTCCAATTCAATGGCAAAGCCCACCGAGTCTTGTACCCCATATCGACACCAGGTGCTGCCCACGCAGGATTTAACCGTACGCAGCGCTTTCCCATAGGCATGACCGGATTCAAAGCCTGCGTCGATCAAACGCTGCCAAATCTCGGGTAGCTGCTCCAGCCGCGCCCCGAAGAGATCGACCCGTTGCGCCCCGGTAATTTTGGTGTAAAGTCCAAAGTCTTTGGCCACCTCACCCAACACGATGAGTTTATCGGGGGTAATTTCGCCGCCGGGAACCCGAGGAATCACCGAGTAAGTGCCGTCCTTTTGGATATTGGCTAGGAAGCGATCGTTCGTGTCTTGCAAGCCCACATGGGGTTGATCCAAGATGTGGTCATTCCAGGTAGCGGCGAGCATTGACGTCACCGCCGGTTTACACACTTCGCAACCCAAGCCAGAGCCGAATTGTTTAATCAAGTCGCTGAAGGTTTTGATCTTGTGGAACCGCACCAAATGGTAGAGTTCCTGACGAGAATAGGCAAAATGCTCACAGAGATGGTTCTTCACCGTGAGGCCCATCTTCTTCATCTCAGACTTCATCATTGTGGTGACCAGTGGCACGCAGCCCCCGCAACCGGTTCCCGCAGCGGTACATTGCTTGATGCTGCCAATATCCGTCAGTTCCTGCTCATGAATGGCCGTAATCAGGTCGCCCTTGGTGACGTTGTTGCAAGAGCAAATCTGGGCGCTATCGGGGAAACTCTCTACGCCCATGCCCGCTGGCTGACCTTCGCGGGGGGGCAAGAGTAGATCTTCTGGATGGGGCGGCAGGGCGATATCGTTTTGGGTAAATTGCAACAACGTACCGTAGTCCGCCGCATCCCCGACCAAGATACCCCCTAGCAAACGGTTGCCGTCTGCATTGAGAACGATCTTCTTATAAATGCCTTTGACAGAGTCGTTGACGGCAATTTCCTTCGCCCCTGCCGTGCGACCAAAGTTATCCCCGAAGCTGGCCACATCTACACCTAAAAGTTTGAGTTTGGTGGACATATCCGCCCCAGTAAAAGCCGTATCGGCGGTCTGGGTGAGTTGGTCAGCGGCAACCCCCGCCATTTGATAGCCGGGGGCGACCAAACCATAAATACGTTGGTTGTAGAGGGCACATTCGCCGATCGCATAGATATCTGAATCGGAAGTTTGGCAATAGTCATTGACGACAATTCCGCCGCGAGGGCCGATTTCTAAGCCACAGCCTCGGGCAAGTTCATCACGAGGTCGAATTCCTGCCGAGAAGACAATCATATCCGTGGCCAGTTCTGTATCATCGGCAAAGGTCATCTTGGTGATCTTGCCGTCCTCACTGACAATTTCTGTGGTGTTCTTACTGACATGGACTTGTACACCCAATTCCTCAATCTTACTCTTGAGAAGATTCCCACCTAAATCGTCAATTTGTACTGGCATCAAGCGTGGGGCAAATTCCACCACATGGGTGTCTAAGCCCATACTTTTGAGCGCATTGGCACATTCCAAACCCAGCAAACCGCCACCAATAACAACCCCGGTTTTGCAGTTCTTGGCGTAAGCCTCCATGGCTTCAAGGTCATCGATCGTCCGATACACAAAGGTTCCAGGCGTATCCTTGCCTTTGATCGGGGGAACAAAAGGATAGGAGCCGGTTGCCAAGACGAGTTTGTTGTAGGCAATCTCTTTGCCTTGGGCAGAGACGACAATTTTCTCGCTCGGGCGAATTTCGGTCACTTTATCGCCAATATGAATTTGGACGTTATTATCTGCGTAAAAACCGGGCTCGACAAGGGACAATTCTGCTGCCGTTTTACCCGAGAAATAGCCGCTCAAGTTGACGCGATCGTAAGCAACACGTGGTTCCTCACAAAATGTCACTAAGTTGTATGGGTCAGTCGCTTGTTTACTCACCATCAGTTCGATGAACTTATGGCCGACCATCCCATTACCGACGACGACAAGATTCTGTTTACGAGTCATAGGAGTAAGAGTAACTATTGATGGTTGGGTGTCTTAGGGTTAAGCAATCCGAGTTTGAACGCTGACTGCACATTTCCAGAATGATGCAAAATCCAAAGGGATTTAGGTTTATGACGAGAAGGAGATTGAACATCGATTGAATCAACGATCAAAATTCTGCCCCCTGTTGTCATACCTTGCATGTGGAGGTTTGATGTGAGGCGTTCGGATGTTTGCAGGACATCTGAGAATGAGGGATGGGTCATTAGGAAGATAGCAAGAACATGACTTCTTTTCGATTCCCTCGTGAAGTATGGCGCTATTCTAGGCAACCTAAATTCAAATCATCAAGCTGATTGTGACGGCTTATTTACACAACAGAGTTAATTGATGCGTTTTGAGGTATTCCGTGATGCGTTTATTGCATTATACAAATATTCTTGTCTTGCATTAGTCTGGATTGCGAAGTGACTGACAACGGCAATGCAGAGGAGAAAAATTGGCTCAATTGCCCCTAAATAAGGGTCTTCAGGACTTGAGGTAAAAACTATGTAATCTAATACAAACGAGTCATGACGGGTTATCACCCCCAACGATGAAAACCCCCTTACCAAGGGGGTCGGCGTAGCCGGGGGGATCTCGCTAGCTTCATTTACTTGGTGCAAGAGTATTAACATTGTCTATTTTCAAAGTAAAATCCAGGGCTTCGATCGCTGACCCCCCTGAAAGCTCGTTGGATTATTTTTTCTGTCACCCTAAACCCGAAAGACCCTTAAATGAACGCTACGTGACTGTGTCATTGGGATTTATCGGTTTCCTCCGGTTCAATTAGGGGAATTGACACCCGAAAGGTGGTGCCACGATCGACTTGGGTGGTAAAGGAAATACTACCCCCTTGCAGTTCGGTGGCCCGTTTGGCGATCGAGAGTCCCAAGCCCGTACCAGCGATATCACTGACATTCCGCGAGCGGTGGAAATAGTCAAAGAGACGGGGTTGATCTTCGACTGGAATGCCAATGCCTTGATCTGCAACTTGGAAGACAAATTGTTGGTTTTGAAACTCCGCTTGCAGATTAATAGTGCCGCCCTGCGGTGAATATTTAATGGCATTTGAGAGTAAATTTGTCAGTACATGGCGCAGTAGTTTTTCATCTAGAATATACTCCTCTTGCTCAGGCAGGGTTGCTGTGAAGCTGAGTTGATGGTTTTCCTTGCAGAGAGGTTGGAACTCCTCAATCAGATCTTGACAGAACTTAACCAAACAGAGGGGGCTGGGGTCAAAGACCAGCTTTTGTACATCCGCTCGACCAATGAGTAAAATATCCTCCAACAGATTATTCATGTTGGTTGTGCATTGTTTAATTCGTTGAAGTGATTTACCACGCTTCTGGGCATCCCAATTCTCTCCTAATTCTTCAAGAATCTCCACCGAGAGCAAAATCGTCGAGAGGGGATTTTTGAATTCGTGGGAGGTCATTGCTAAAAAGCGAGACTTTAAATCGTTGAGTTCTTTTTCTTTGGTGAGAGCCCGCTCTCGTTCTCGCTCTAGCTGTTTGCGGGCAGTAATATCGCGACCGACATAGACAAAGGTTAAGACATTCTCTACTTTAGACTGTACTTCTGTGGTGGAAAACTCGACAATGACTTGTTCTCCTGCCTGGGTGCGGCAGGGAATTTCTGTGGCGATCGCCGCTTCGGAATGCGATCGCAGGGTCTCCAGATGGGCCTGGGCTTGCTGTTGATGCCAAAACAAATCCGTGATTCGACAGTGGAGCAAAAACGTCTTGTCATAGCCAAAGAGCTGACAAGCCGCTTGATTAATGGTCTTGATAAAGCCGGCCGTATTGGTGATCAGCAAGGCCTCTTGCATTGAGGACATGATGCGATCGTTATAGCTGGCCGTAGTCTTAAGGGCATTGAGGAGTAGCTCCGTTTCATTCACCCGCTGCACCAGGGCTTGGCGTAGGGTGGCTGTTTCGGTGACATCCTCGATAAACACCAGGAGCTCCTGGGTCGATTTAGGTTCTAAGCGTAGGGTTAAATATTGGGTTTGATCCCCCGGCGTAAATTCGCCATGGATCACTTCTTCGAGTAAAAAGTTTTCCCGTTTTTGGCTAAAAATCTCTTCTAGAATCTCTTCGAGCCCGACAAACTCATTAAAATGCTCCCGCAGATCATCCTGGAGTTGGATTTCGCAATCTGGTAGAAGCTGCTGGAGCTTGGGGGAGCAGTGCACCACCCGAAAATTGGGGTCAATGATCAAATAAGTGGTGTGGCTGGGGATAATAATTTGCTGATTCATCTAAAGCCAAATTCCTTGCCAAATTGAACAATCTGCTGTGACCAACCGGACTGATATTGACTGGATTATATCTATTGGCTGGACTGGCACCAGCCCCTGTGCTGGATTCTCAAACACTGCTATAAAACACCTGCTAGCGTTTCAAAGAGCAAATCGACGTTGGCTCCGGTTTTGGCAGAAGTCCAGTGGGTCGCCACGATGCGATCGCTGGTTACAGAGAGCTGCTTCTCTAGGATCGGTTGGGCTTCTGGGTCAATCAGATCCACTTTGTTGAAGGCAACGGCAATATAGCCGTCCGGGTTGACCGCCGTAAAGTCCTGCATATGCTGAGCCAATCCCCGAATCGTCTCAATGCGGGTAGCATCGGCAACCACCAAGACCCCACTCGAGCCCTGGAGATAAGAGGGGGCGATCGCCTTAAATTTGGTTTTGCCCTCTAAGTCCCAGATCAAGAGCTTGACCGCATGGGGGTCAGGACCTGGGGGCGTCACCGTTTTGCGTGAGATTTTGACGCCGACAGTGGAGAGATAGCGATCGCTAAACTGACGCTCCACAAAACGGCGAATCAAACTGGTTTTACCCACACCAAAATCACCGACCATACAAATCTTCTTGGTAATCTCACTCATCTAGGGGTTGGCTCCTCGCTCTCTATATTCGCCAGTTCAAATCGGACGCAGCGACTTTCATACATTGCGTGACCGATGCCCACCCCTGGCGGGAAACCGGTATCCCCCCGAGTGGATAAACGCTGCGCGTCAATGTTATGCTCCTGAACCAGAAATCGCTTCACTGCATCTGCACGCCGTTGTGCTAGCCCCTCATTATAAGGTTCATCTCCACTTTGGTCGGTATGGCCGATCACCCTCAACTTTAGGTCGGGATGTGCTTGGAGATAAATCGCCAGGTCTTCGAGATGGTCACGCTCGACAGCCGGAACCACTTCTTCATTGCGATCGAAGTAAACACGTTCTCCCCAGGGCTGAATCGCTCTCACCGTTTCAATCACCACCGTTTCTACGCCAGTGATGTCCTGGAGAGCAGCGATAAGCGCGAGGCGCTGGGTCTCTTCGACAACCGGAAGCTGTGCTGTCAGGGCTTGGGTTTGGGCGTTGTAGGTTGTCACAATCTCAGCCTGGAGACGTTCACTCAAGTCTGCGGTGGCACGCTGTGCTTGGTCTTCAATCACCTCTGGAGGAGGCGGTACAGTTGGTGTTGCTACCTGATCTTTTAAGACGTAATAGTTGGGGATGATTTCTTTGATCAACATCGCTGCCTGGGATTTGAGTGTGGGGCTGGGCACAGCGCCCGTTAAAACCACCCGTCGCCAATGGACATCGGCGTTGAGACGATAAACCGCCAGCGCGGGGGTCTCTCGGATCGCCTGTTGAACCCGTCGCTCTAAGAAATGCTCCCACATCTGCCAAGCGATCGCCCCACCGAGCAGTAATGCGCAAACGGCTAAGAGGCCAAGCAGGCGCCGCACAAATCCTGGGGGCAGAAGTCGAACCGGGGGCGGCGGTGCTGTGTTGCCCGGTGCATAGACCAGGGTAGTGAGCAAATCTCGAATGCCGTCGGGAACCGTGGCTGGATCGCCATTGTAGGCTCCGAGGCGCGTGCCATAGCCATGATTGAGAATCATGGCACTGAGCACTTGACGTAACTGCTGCAAAAAATCAGTGGGGGGATCGCCCTGAATTACTGCAGCAATGTAACAGGAGCCCGCTACTTCCATCACGATTTGGAAATTGTCATAGTCAATTTTGGTCAGTTCTGAGTGATGGGATTCATCGGTGGTGCATTCACTGGCAAAACTGCGAATTGCCGTGAGCATTCCTGCCAGTAGATCTCCCTCCAGAAGCTGGCCATCGGACTGTTGCACCTCGGCCATCACGAGTCCAGACGCCTTGTGGATCAAAAATGCTGCCTGCACACGGAACGGCACTGCGTCTCTGAGCACTTGATCCACTTCGGAAATGCCTTGCCAACGGAGCCAGAGACGTTCGACGAAGCGTTTGGGGCTGAAGGTGTCTTCAATGCGCCGATTGATTTGATTGGCAATCTCACCCATGTATTTGGAGATCGTGCTACCAATCACTGGGTAGAGGGCATCTACCATGGAATCGGGGTTGAGGCGGATCTGCTCGGTAATCGCTTGGCCCATCGCCGGGGCGATCGCCTGAACTACCTCATCCGGTTGATCGCCCAATTGCTGTGAAATTGCCCCAGGGATGGTCACAGCCAAGGCACGGCTCATGGCCGCCGGATCCTGCTGAACTTGCAGTTGAATCATCCGATCGGCCACCCGTGAGAGCGCCTGGGCTAGTTGCTCAGGAGCACGCTGGGCCTGGTGGGCAATCAACCGGATCAGAATCGGCGAGAGGATTTTACCTAAGGCTGCTGCATCATGGACTTCCTGCTCGAGTTGCTTGAGTCGTAGCCAGAGCGCACCATGATCCTGATCAATATGGATATCGGTGTCGTTTTCTAAGTGCAGCAGATCCAGCAGCAGTAACCGCAGACGCTCACTCATTTCTTCCCGCTCTAGTTCGGTTGTCCCCGCCGGAAAATCAAAACTAAACTCGGGCTCTTGCTGGCTGGCTGCTGATGCAGTCGCCGTCTGGGAGGTAACAGTGGGAGGGGGGATACTCGAGCGCATCGTTTCAGTAAGCAGCTCAAAAACTTCCTCAAGATTCGGCGAGGGTTGAGGAGCATCCACAGCGTCATGCGGTTGAGCGGCCACGTCTGATGGGAAAAGAAAGTAAGGTCAAGGTGGACAAGGGGTTGAACTGCCTAAGTTGTCAGCGTTACTACCCAATGCTCCGGATTATACGCGAGCGAAACCCCCAACTCAGGGCATTCTTGCGTTACTCCTCCTTGCCGCTGGCTGCTGGGGCGGGTTGCGCCGCCGCGCTGTTGCCTGGATCTGGCAGGAGGAAGTCAGTCTGTAGTTGGTTTTCAACGGCTTCCTTAAGGTCGGGCACAAACTCAGTGCCCTTAACTTTAATGCACAGTTCAAATAAGACCTCTGCTAAATCTACACGGGAGACCTTGCTGTCTTGCAAGGTAGAAAAACATTTCTCCAACTCCTCAAAGATCTTGGTCTTGAGGGCCTGAGACTCCAGTTGAAACTGTTCCTGGGCTTGTACCACTTCTTCCCGCAAACCCGCTACACGGCTACTAAAGGTCTTGTTAAGGGTCTCAAGAACAGCATAGCTCTTTTGAGAGGTTTGCTCCACTTTCTGCCGGAGTTTGGTGTTCTCGTCATGGGTGGTTAAACTCAAATATTTAAGCTTTTTTTCAAACGAGTCGGCAACCCCTTGAACTTCTTGAGCAATGGTGTTCTGGAGCTCATCAAGGCGCTCTCGTAGCTCTTGGCGCAGCTCGACCAGTTCGACCTCGACCTTATCAATGCGCTGTTCATAGGTACGGATTTGTGGACCAAGAAGAATTTCACGGATCTGCTCGACATTACCCAAGCGCTCCCGCATATCCTGTCGGTTGAGTTCAGCCATTAGTACCCCTCATCATAAGTATCATTAATTGCTGCTAGGTGCAGTCAAGCTACGCTTGCCCTTGATGATATTAGGCTATCTTACAGCGTTGTGAATCGTCGATCGCAAGAAAGTTCAGTGGTAGGATGACTCTCCAGACGGCGATTACCCTTGACAATGCGCTACGGCGCAATCGTGAGCTCAGGGGTCTTGGTGCTGCCTATAATGATGATTGACCGGCGTAGGAGAGGGAGCGCAGTAAATCGATGAAATGCATTACGCCAGACCAGATGAAGCGATGGGGCAATACCGTGGGGCGTTGGTTCTGCTGCCTGCTACTGGTGCTCAGCTGTGGCGGGCTCATGGGAGCCTTGCCAGCTCAGGCTGCGCTCGACAACGATCGCTTTGATGGCAATATTTTTGTTGTCTATGCGGGCAATGGTTCCCTGGTTCCCGTTCATGAAACCCTGACACAAGCCCAAGCCAAACATCGTCCGGTATTGCTGGTGTTTTATGTGGATGACAGCAGTGATTGCAAGGCTTTTGCTATCACGGTGTCGCGAGTGCAAGAAGCCTATGGCCGTCGCGCCTCGGTGCTGCCGATTAATGTGGATTCGCTACCGCTAGGCATCGGAGTCGATCGCCCGCCAGGGCAACAGAACGCTGATGCCCTGGCTACCTATTACCGGGGCGGGGTTCCCCAAGTCTTAATTTTTGATGGTGAAGGCCAGGTTCGCTTTGATCACGTTGGTATTGTGCCCTACGAAACCTTAGATGGGGTTTTCCGGGAGGTCTTTGACCTCCAATCTCCCGATGTTGAGTCAGAACCGCCGCTTCAGCGACGAGACTACAATGAGTTCAATGCTGAATTGACGCCTTGAGACGAACGGCAACCATATAAGGTGTAGCTAGGAATTAGGGCGGCAAAGGAACAGGGCAGACTTGAGACCGCGCCACTGTTCCTTGCCATTGCAGGTTGGCCATAGGGCGCTTCATCAGTTAGAGCCGGAAGCTTTACGGGACAAGCGATAGAGCGCCAGACCCCAAAAAACAGAGGAGGGGCTGTAAGTGAGTCATCGCAATGGTTTGAGATTTAACTGATGAGAGCTCCTAGTTGTAACGCTTCTTGCGGCGGCGGGCGATCGCCTTGCGCTTTTTCTTCTCTTGGGGGGTCTCAAAATGGCGAAGACGCTTCATATCTGCAAAAATCCCGGCTTTTGAAACTTCACGCCGGAAACGGCGTAGCGCGGATTCAATTCCTTCATTTTCGCCAACGGTCACTTGAGTCATGCGGTCAGTCTCCTTCGATGTTGATCAATTAGGGTTGGGTGGGTAAGACGTGGATGAGTTAGAACAAGGAGCCTAGAGCGGTCAGTCCACTAACGTCAACAGCTCTTCGCTAGTTGACAAACCTAAGGTTCTCATCACACTTCAGAAGAATAGTGATGAGAACCTCAAAAACATTACCATTGTACTTATGCTAAGTTCCCAGACTATTGATCCTAACACAAGGACTAGAGTCTCTTAAGGCAGAATTGCTAGGGGCTATTGTCAGTTGGACTTCAAACTCTGGTTATAACTGATTTACAGCCCCTTTTTCTATTGCTTGGGTCTGGCGCTCTATCGCTTGTCCCGTAAAGCTTCCGGCTCTAACTGACGACACGCTCTAATTTGGGAAGATATACTGATCTAGTGATGCCCAATCGACTTGTGAGAAAAATTTGACGATGACTCAGTTCGCCCTGCCTCGCCTGGTTGTTGCCGCGACGATTGCCCTCAATGTCCTCAGTCTAGGAAACCTCTTGCTCAGCGCCCCTGTCCTGGCCAATGAGACGGATCCCTTCCCCGACAGTGAGCAAGACACTGTCTTTGGCGGTCAGGACTTTGACCCGATCGACATCATCCACAACGCCAACCTCGACCCCGGTCAAACCCCTGAGCAGTTTCGGGAGCAGACCAATGAAAATCTCAACGAAGCCCGCGATGATTTTCGGCGTCAGCAACAAGAGCGCCTCCAGGAATTGCAGCAGCAAGCCCAGGAGTTAGAGCCCGAATCGGATACAACCCCGGAATAAAGTTCAGGTTCCAGGGTTCAGGGTTCAGAGTTTAACGTTCAAGCATATGGGGTATAGATGTCGGCTGCTATTGACTATGCACCGGAAACGGTGGCACGGGCTCAACGTGCTTGGCGCTGTGCACCGTTTACCCTGCTGTTGCTGCAACAAATGCTGACGGAGAGTGTGGCGCTCTCGGCGATCGTCGGTTCCGCTGGCCAGCAGAATCAATATACCCGTCGTCTGCTCTCTGAGCTTGCTGCAGAGCGTCAGCTACTGTGGCTCATTCAGGTGGGCCTACTCCGGCGGGAAGTGGATGGTCAGGGCATTACCGATCGCTTCCGCCTCACCCCACTCGGGCGTTATCTCTTGGAGCAGAACACCATGGCAGGGCTGACTGCCCCGCCCCGACTCCGGGAACGGTTGGGGAATTTTTGTCAGCGCTGGCTGCGCTTTTTCTAATGATGCTCCTGACACACTGTCAGCCAAGGCAGGCGTCCCGTAGATTCCACAGGTTCACTGATTGCCTGCGCTACCGTTGATCTTTTTGCTACATCTGTAGTGCGAAGGAAGCCATTGAGTCCCAAATGCTACACACCCTGTATGACAGTCCGTTATGAAAGCCATCATGGTGGTGGGAACCACCTCCCACGCTGGAAAATCAATGCTGACGACCGCCCTTTGCCGGATTTTGCACCAGCGGGGTTGGCGACTCGCCCCGTTTAAGGGCCAAAACATGGCCCTCAATGCCTATGTCACGGCCACAGGGGGCGAGATTGGCTATGCCCAAGCCGTACAGGCTTGGGCGGCGGGCATTCGCCCCTGGGTCGAAATGAACCCCATTCTGCTCAAGCCCCAAGGGGATATGACTTCCCAGGTGATCATTCGTGGTGAAGCCGTCGGGGTCACCCAGGCGGCGGACTATTATGAGCAATATTTCCAGCGGGGCTGGCAAGCCATTACTCAATCGCTGCAGCAGTTGGCCCTGGAGTTTGATCTGGTTATTTGTGAGGGGGCAGGTAGCCCGGCTGAGGTGAATCTCAAGCATCGAGACCTGACCAATATGCGGGTGGCGGAGCACCTGCGGGCGGCGACGATTTTGATTGTCGATATCGATCGGGGTGGGGCCTTCGCCCATGTGGTGGGGACACTGGCCTTGCTCACACCGGAGGAGCGATCGCTGATCAAAGGTATTGTCATCAACAAGTTCCGGGGTCAGCTGTCCCTACTGCAATCGGGGATCGACTGGCTTGAGAAGGATACCGGCATTCCGGTCTTGGGGGTGATTCCCTGGACTGAAACCTTCATTCCCGCTGAAGACTCGTTGAGCTTGTTGGAGCGGCGATCGGCTAAGGTCAACCCCGATAGCAGCATCGTTGTCATTCGTCTGCCGCGTATTGCCAACTTCACCGATTTTGAACCCCTAGATGCCGAACCCACGGTACAACTGCAATACCGCACCTTGGAGCAAGACCTCGGCTACCCTGATGCTGTCATTCTGCCGGGGTCGAAAACGACACTCCGGGATCTCAAGGCCCTGAAGAGCAGCGGCATGGCCCAGAAGATCCTTGACTATATCGCAGGTGGCGGCACGGTGCTGGGCATCTGTGGTGGGTTTCAGATGTTGGGTCAAACCATTGCTGACCCCAAAGGGTTGGAGGGAGAAGCGGGTGAACAAACTGGCTTGGGGCTCCTGCCCCTCAATACACAAATCACCCCGAACAAGGTGGCTCGCCAGCGGTATTGCACGGCCCAATATCCTCAGCCGGGTTTAACCGTCAAAGGCTATGAACTCCATCAGGGGCGAACCACCATTAAGGCAACAGAAGACTATCTGAATCTTTTCGATGAAGCGGGTCTGGGCATTGTCGATGCTGCGCAGTCGATTTGGGGCTGCTATCTCCACAGTATTTTTGACAATGGCCCCTGGCGACGCACCTGGCTGAATCATCTCCGGCAACGGCGGGGGCTAAGTGCTCTGCCGACCGGGATTTCCCATTACAGCGACCAACGGGAAGACCTCCTGAATCAGTTGGCACAGGTGGTCGATGAGCATTTGGATCTGACGCCGATTCTGGAGGCGCTTTAACCCCCCCTGACTATACTCCCACGTCTACACCGTTGCTTCCATTCGCAGCCGCAGCAGATCCATCACCTCATCCACATAGGCATGGAACGCGGGCTGGCGCTTGAGTAGATAATTCCGCTCCGGCGGCAGTTGAATCGTCATCTCGCGGCGCACGGAACCGGGATGGGCGGTGAGGACATAGATTCGCTGAGAGAGAAACACCGCCTCGGCCACATCATGGGTAATCATCAAAATGGTGCAATGGGTGCGCTGCCAAATTTCCAATAAAAACTCCTGCATGGCTTCTTTGGTTTGCACATCCAAGGCCCCAAAGGGCTCATCCATCAGCAGGATTTTCGGTTGGGTCACGAGGGCCCGCGCGATCGCCACCCGCTGTTTCATCCCCCCCGAGAGTTCCTTGGGATAGGCCCCCAGAAACGGCGTGAGACCCACCATTTCCACATAATGGGCCGCTTGCTCTCGCCGCACATGGGGTTGCAAGCCCTGGAGCTTGAGCCCAAATTCGACATTCTGCTGCACGGTCATCCAGGGGTAGAGCGTGTAGCGCTGAAAGACCATGCCGCGATCGCTTCCGGGGCCGAGCACCGATTCATCATCCACCGTGATCTGACCCGAGGTGGGCGCATCTAACCCTGCCACCAGGCGTAACAGGGTGGATTTGCCCGAACCTGATGCCCCAACGACACAGACCAACTCCCCCATTTCCACATGTAGGTTAATGTCCTTGAGGGCTGTAATTGTGCCCTGGCGGGTGGGGAATTGTTTGTAAACGTTGCGCAACTTTAGGTGCATGATTTTACTGGGCTCCAGAGAAATAGAGTATCTAGCCTAGGGGCTGAGGGGAGACAGAACTGATAAATCACCAACAGAATTAGGGTTTAACCTGCACCAACTGATCGGGTGTAAACACACCATGCTCTGTAATGATCCCGTTGATTAAAGCGGCCGGTGTAACATCAAAGGCAGGGTTATAAAAACTCACCCCCTCAGGGCAAATCCGGGTCTCACCCACTTGGTAAATTTCTTTGGGGTCGCGCTCCTCGATCGGGATCTCCTCGCCTGTCGCCAGCTTAAAGTCGATGGTTGAAACGGGAGCCGCTACGTAGAAGGGGACATTGTGGGCTTGGGCAATTACCGCCAAGCCATAGGTGCCAATTTTGTTGGCGGCATCGCCATTGGCCGTGATGCGATCGGCCCCCACCACCACCAGATCAATTAAGCTCTGTTGCATACAATGGGCGGCCATGTTATCGGTGATCACCGTCACGGGAATGCCGGCCTGGACACATTCCCAAGCGGTGAGCTTGGCACCCTGGCAGCGGGGTCGGGTTTCATCGGCAAAAACCTGCTTGAGGCGGCCCGCCCGCCAGGCAGAGCGAATCACACCAACGGCGGTGCCATAGCCTGCGGTGGCTAGCCCTCCAGCGTTGCAATGGGTCAGCAGCGTAAGCGGTTGGGGCTTGCTGGGCAAAATGCTCACGCCATGATCGCCGATCGCCTGGCAGGTTCTCAGGTCATCGGCTTGAATCGCTTGGGCGGTGGCGAGTAGTTGGGCTTGAATGGTCGCCACATCACCCTCAGTTGTTTGGGCCGTGGTTAACTGGCGCTCGATCGCCCAAAATAAATTTACTGCTGTGGGGCGGGTCTGGCGTAGGCGCACTGCGACGTCTTCTAGGGCAGCGAGGAACGCAGCGCGATCGCTCCCTATAAACTCCCGTGCCCCCAGATACATCCCGTAGGCCGCAGCCACACCAATCGCGGGTGCACCCCGGACAATCATCGTTTTGATCGCCACAGCCATCTGCTCGCTGGTTGCGATCGCCACATTGGTATAGGTTTGAGGCAACTTCGTCTGGTCAATCAAGACCACCGCGTCGTTTTGCCAGGTAACGGGATAAATTTCGCGCATAATAGGAGCTTGGGCGATGGGGCTTATCGCCCCTAGGGCGTGTCATCAATTAACCTCAGAAGCCTTGTGGGACAAACGATAACACGCCCGCCCAAACAAAATGAGCTAGGGGCTGTAGCCCTCACTATGACTGAATTTGAAATTTAAGTGATAACAGCCCCTAGCCTACCGGACTTTGGTGTGGATGCGTGAATTTAGTCAGTCCTAAAGCGAGTGGCTCCTGTCAGGGAATTGCCCCCATCGATCGTTTTGTACCCAAACCGCAGCATAAAACCCCAAAATTGTGGGGTAGGGGAGGGTGTCAAACCCTCCCCTACAGGGAGCTTTGCGTTGGATGTATCCACCTCGGAGGCAGGCTCAGAGGACTGGGACTGTTTCTCCTCTTGGGGCTGGTTCTGGGCAGTTGTGGGGGGGGATTCCAATTGTTAAACCTGACCTATGATGCGGGTGGACGAGGGGTGAATAGCCCAGCCTCAGAACTCTCGCCTCAGTTTATAGGGCAATATTTGGTGTTTGTCTCCGATCGCAACGGTTCCCATGATGTGTATTTGTATGATTTAGAAGCCCGTAAGCTCATCGACCTACCGGGTTTGAACAGCCTCACCAGCAGTGCTGCTGACCCCTCCATTTCTGAGGCGGGTCGCTACATTGTTTATACTGCCAGCCGCTTGGGTATGACCGATATTTACCTCTACGATCGGGATACGGGGCTCAACCGCAATCTCACCGAGGGCTTAGCAGCCCAAGTCCGTCGTCCGGTCATCAGTGCTGATGGCTCCCGGATCGCTTTTGAGGCCAATCGAGAGGGACAATGGGACGTCTTGGTTGTGGAGCGATCGGGCGAGGCGGTCACGGGTGGTGAGTAACGTAAATCGATATCGAGAAACGCTGGTTGTCGTCCTTTGTTTTTGCTTGACGAGCTGTAGCCTCTTTATTCGCCCCCAAATTCCCACAGGTGGGCTCAACAGCAACAAAGCCGAGGAATACCCCAGCTATAGCGGCGATGGGCGGTTTTTGGCCGTTGCCAGCGATCGCAATCGGGGGCATCGTGATATCTTTCTCTACGACTTGCAAGCACGGCAACTCATTCCCCTGCCCAACCTCAACCGCCGGGATTCGTCTCAAGATCAACCCGCCCTCAGTGCCGATGGTCGCTATATTGCCTACATTTCCACGGAACGGGGCCGTGCGGATGTGCTGGTCTATGATCGCGAAACGGCGCGATCGCGCCTCCTAACCGCCAATCTTCGCGGCATGGTGCGCCAGCCCACCATCACCGCCGATGGGACACAGGTCGCCTTCCAGACCAATCAGCTCGGGCAGTGGAATATTGCGATCGTCGATTTGGGATCAGAATAAGGGGTCGAGAAAATTCTGGATCGCCTGGAGGGGAACGGTTTCCGTGCCCGCGTAGCCTTTAAAACCCTCCTGCTGATGTCATAGAGTGGGTTGCAGAGCGGGGTTTCCCCGCCCCGACAAGAACCTGAGTTCTGGATAAGCGAAACGATAAATGAAACTAAAATTCAACGGATTGTCCTGGCTCTTGATTGCTGTGGGCATCTGCTTGCCCTTCCTCTGGGTCACGATCTTCAAGCGCTATCATCCTGCAGATGTAGCATTTTTTCGGGATTGGTCGGTTTGTCTCCACCAGAGCTGGCGGACCATTTATTTGGATTGTTCCACCCGAATCCCTAACTATCCAACGATGGGGATTTTCTGGAGTGCGGGCATTTTGACCTTGCTGAGGGAGGGTTTGGGTATCAGTGATCCGGCGATCGCCGATCGCTGGTTTCGCTATGTTTTAGCAGTATTTGAGTCGGGGAATTTCTTGCTCTTGGTTTGGTTGTTTCACTTGAGCCAGTTTCGCCAGCCCGTGGCGATCGCCCTAGGGATTATGCTAATTCCCTCCACCTGGGCTGGAGCTGCTATTTGGGGACAAATTGACCATGTAGCACTGTTTTTTTTATTGGGGGCGATCACCCCAACGCTTGCCTATTGGCGTGACCTTGATCATCAGACCAATTCGTCAGAGATCCTCTGGGTTCATTGGCTCTACTGCCTGATAATTCCCCTCAGCACCACGCTCTATATTCTCACTAAACAAATTGCCCTCTTTTCGTTTCCATTTTTGCTGGCATTACTGCTAATCACTATTTACAAACTCAAGGTTCGACATCGTCGTGCAGGATTAGTCCAATTCCTTGTTTTGCTCACTGTATTGATCGTTGGTTTCCGATATTTAGATAGCTTGATGATGGTGCGATCGTCTTATCTGGGCAGTAGCTTTATTTCAGTCTGGAGTGAAGGCACAGGGCATGGCAATGGCATCACAGGCAATGGCACTAACCTTTGGCTGCTGCTCGGGGAGAGCTGGCAAGATGCCCATGCGCCACTCTTTGCGATCGGCTCCAATACAGTCAAACCCTATACCCTTGGTATTGTTAGCTATAGTTTGCTACTATTTTTTTTGTTTCAGTCTGCGTTTAAGACCGTGCGACAGGAAATGGCGATCGCCCAGCTCAGAAAAGCCAGTGACGCCATTACTCTATTTTATTTCTGTTGTTTCTTTCATGGGGTTTCCTGGTTGGGGTTTAGTACTTTGCTGACGGGGATCCACGATCGTCACCCCTACAATGCCTATATTTTTCTGCTTATTGCCCTTGCCTATTATGGCTTACAGGAGAAACGCTGGCAGGGGCCGTTTCGTTGCTTTTCCGGCTTTATCGCCACCCTTTATGGTCTGTTTATTTTTGCCACCCTGCGCCCGGTTCATCCCCTGCTCTTTGCCGTTGAGCGCAATGCGTTTATTGCCACTCTACAGGTGGTTTGGCTGATGGCGATGCTTGTAAAATGGGTGGATTTATGTCGGGATCTGAGGCTGAAACGTTGGCGCTTAAAACATTTTGGCTGATCAGTTCGGATGAGCATTGTAGGCAATCACGGATATAACCGTTTTCCTTAGCATGAGGTTCACGAATCCCCCTTGGAAAGTAGGGCTGATTCTTTACACAGAGAAAATTCTAGATCTCCTGTGGGGGCGCAGTTTCTGCGCCCAGCCCATCATGAGACCAACCAAACCTTGGACAATGGGTTGCAGGAAGTATTGAACTGATGTAGGGCAGGGAAACCCAGCCTCCAACACAGTATCTACCAAACGTGAGTTCTGGATAAGCCAAAATCACGCAAAACAATGGAAACTCAGCAGAATTAACAATACGGGCTCCGGTATTGCCGGAGTCTGAGGGGGCAATCTCCCCCTCAGCGGGAGGTGTCGGGGGGCGGGTCCCCTGACAACCGGATTTGAAAACGAGATTTCAAGGCTTTGAGGAATGCGATAATTTCGCTTAACCGAAACTCAGGTTACCAAGGCTAGATCAAGTTGTATATTCTGCGTTGATCTTCACATAGTCGTAACTGAGATCGCAACCCCAAGCCAGCCCAGTGCCTGAACCCGCACCCAAATCCACCGCAATAATCAAGGGATGCTCCAGATGCTGCACGAGTTGACCGTCCGGACCGCTGCTGCTGGATTGGGCGGCAATGTCTTTCATATATTGGCTGGCCCCAGAGCGGTCAAATTCTAGGGGCTGTCCGACGTCCATCAGCAGAAAATCCCCGAGCTGGATTTTCAGGTGGTCTTGGTTGAATTTCACGCCCGCACGGCCCGCCGCGCCCGCAATTCGGCCCCAGTTGGGGTCACGGCCAAAGATTGCCGACTTGACCAGGGAGGAGCCCGCAATGGTTTTGGCGACCTGGCGGGCGGCGGCGTCATCCGGTGCGCCAGTCACTTGTACCTCAATCAGGCAGGTTGCCCCCTCCCCGTCACGGGCGATCGCCTTGGCTAAATGCTGGCAAACAGCGGTCAGCATCGCTTCGAGCTGGTCAGCGACGGGCCCCGAGTCGGTGATGGCAGGGGTACGGGATTGGCCATTGGCTAAGGCAATCAGGGCATCGTTGGTGCTGGTATCGCCATCAACGGTGATTTGGTTAAAGCTGCGATCGCACGCTCGCTGGAGCATTTGTTGCCAGAGGCTGGTGGAGACCAGGGCATCACAGGTGACAAAGCCCAACATCGTGGCCATGTTGGGGTGGATCATCCCGGAGCCCTTGGCAATGCCGCCGATGCGCACCGGGCGATCGCCCATGTACATCTCCAGGGCAATGGCTTTGGTGACTAAATCCGTTGTGACAATGGCCTGTGACGCCGCATCGCCCCCCTCGCTGGAGAGCGCCGTGACCAAGTCCGGAATTCCGGCTCGAAACGCATCCATTTTCATGCGTTGGCCAATCACGCCCGTTGAGGCCAGCAGTACTTCCTCGCTGGGGATCTTCAATGTTTGGGCAAGCAATGTGGCGGTTTCTTGGGCATCTTGCTGACCCTGTATCCCGGTTCCCGCATTGGCCTGGCCCGCATTGCAAAGAATTGCCCGAGCACTGGCCTTCGCTTGTAGGCGTTTGCGGCAATAGTCTACACAGGCAGCTCGCACTTGAGACTGAGTGAAGACTCCGGCGGCGATCGCCTCCGTTTCTGAATAGATTAAAGCCAAATCTGCTGCGCCTGAAGGCTTTAGACCCGCTGTGATCCCAGCGGCTTGGTAGCCCTTGGGGGCTGTCACATTCCCTGAGACGGGTTGCCATACCGCCATATTGCTCAAAATTTCCTAACGCTCAATATTCAACCACGTCCATTTTGGAACCTAGCGTAGGGGGGAGGCTTTGAAAACCTCCCCCCTACAGGGTCTGGGGCAAGCCTTAGGAGGAGCAATCCGGCTGCATCCCAAAAACAACACCGTTCAATCTGGTCCGGGTTTAGAGGCGATTATATCGTTGTTTATCAATCGAGTATTGTCAATCTTGCCGCAGTCAATTGCCTCACTGAACCGGGATGAGCAAGGTCTCTTGTTAATATGAATTTTTGTCTCTAAATTATGCGTTCGGTTCACAAATCTCTACGTGGAACCCTGGCTCAAGACCAAGGCTTTAGGGCACATTAGTAAAGAGGAGATTTAAACCCTAGGGCAACTCGTGCCTTTTTCGCTGTGCATCTGTCTGCTAGCCCCAGTTGCGGCTCGGTTTATGCCCCACGTCTGGGGCAGGGTGGTCAGCTTATGCTGACCGAGTGCAGGACGGCAGCAATCAGCCATCCGTTCAATCCACAGGATGCCTGTCTGACAAGCAATCTGAACGCTGAACTTTGCACTTTGAACTTCGCCTTGCGGTAATGGGTTGGGTGTGGGAGTGACTGAACGCTACTCGATGTAAACGTGGTCAATTAAGATTTATTTTATTCATGATGCTTTTTCGACTGAAACAGATAGGCTTACTCCTTTGGCATTATCTCAATCAGCCCTTGCTGGATCGTTCGGGTCAAACCGCATTTGGGCTCAATCGGTTCTTATATCTCTACCGCATCCAAACCCTAGAGCGGTGTTGGCAAAAGAAATGTCAGCGCCAGCGCCAGTTTTACCATTGAGGCCAGATGATTGAGGCCGGACTTGCGTTGGATTGAGACGAAGATATGACCTGTTCAATTGCTTACCTCGGCCCCCCCGGTACCTATACTGAATCGGCGGCGCTAGCCTACGCCCAAACCCAGCAGGCTAAGGGGGAGGCCGTGGGTTGCCTTTGTCCGCAGCCAACCATCGCCCAGACCCTAGAAGCCGTCGCAATGGGACAGGCCGATGTGGGGGTTGTGCCGGTGGAAAATTCTATCCAGGGCAGTGTCACCATGACCTTGGATGCCGTCTGGGGTCTGGATCAGCTTCAAATCCAGCAGGCCCTAGTCCTGCCCATTCACCATGTGTTGATCGCCCCTGTTATGGATTTGGCAGATATTTGTAGCGTCTATTCTCATCCCCAGGCGTTGGCTCAATGCCGCCATTGGCTAGCGGCCCATTTACCCGAAGCCCAGCAGGTGGCCAGTAACTCCACCACTGAAGCCCTAGAGCATTTGCCAAGTGATCCCACTGCAGCGGCGATTGCCTCGGAACGAGCGGCCGGGCTCTATCAGTTGCCGATTGTCGCGACTGAGATCAACGATTACCCTGGCAACTGTACCCGCTTTTGGGTTATGGGGCGATCGCCCCAAACGACAATAATTCCCCACACCAGTAGCCATATCTCTCTGGCTTTTAGCGCCCCCGCCAATGTACCGGGAGCCTTGGTCAAACCCCTCCAGGTCTTTGCCCAGCGGCAGATCAACCTCAGTCGCATTGAGTCCCGTCCCACCAAACGCTCCTTGGGTGAATATCTCTTCTTTTTAGACTTGGAAGCCAACCTTGCCGAACCGCTAGTGCAGGAAGCACTCACTCAGCTCAAGCCCCACACCGAAGTGCTCAAGATTCTGGGCGGCTACACGGTTTTGGAGGTAGCGCGATCGCAAATTCAACCCGGTTAAATCAACGAACCGAAACTCACGCTAACTCGGCAATACATCCTTCAGCGCTGTTCGTGCTGCCAGATGATTCCGTGTCGAGGTAAGAATTTCCGCCTCTCGTGTCAGACGCTCACGAGTATCTTGCATCTCGAGGAGCACTTGTTGTTCATTGGCAACCCCATACAGGTTACCGGCCACCCAATAAGAGAGTTCCCGAGGAGCGGTGGGTAAATCATCCGGGATTTCCAGCTTTTGATCGGTGAGTTTGGCCGAGAGGTGAATCACATCGCGCAATAGCTGCTCCACATCGGTTGCTAGAGAACGCAGATTATGCTCACCGGAATGGTCATCAAACCATTCCACCAATCCCACACGATAGGGCTTCTCACGGATGTACTCGAGCACTCGAAACCGTTGTTGGCCCAGAGTCAGGATCTTCATGCGATCGTCCGGCAAGCGATGAAAATGCAAAATTTCTGCACAGCAGCCGACAGTCGCAATTTCCCTCTGGCTGGGGTCAAGCATCAAGACACCAAAGCGGCGATCGCTCTCCAGGATGGTATTCATCATAATGCGATAGCGGTACTCAAAAATATGCAGAGGCAGGGGTCGTCCGGGAAACAACACCACCTCTGGCAGCGGAAATAGGGGTAATTCACGAACAGCAATGGAGGAGGATGAGGACATGAGCGTATCGCCAGACACCAAATTCATTGCTTCTTACTTTAGCGAATTCTTGACCCCTGCCACGGCTCAATCAGCCTCAGCTCACCGAAAGTCCAGCACTCACGCATTGCACTCTGCCACCAATGCACTTCAGCTACTGGAGACGCTCGACCGTTTCAACAGGAATCGCCAAGGCGGCAGCCACTTGTTCAACACTCAAATTTAGCGCCAACAACCGCCGAATCGATTCCTGTTGATTTTGCGCCAACGCATCAGCCCGCTGCTTTTCCGTTTCGGCTTGCTCTTGGGCCATATCAGCCCGCTGCTTTTCCTGCTCAAACCGTTCAGCATGAGTCGGAATGCAAACGTGCTGCTCATCATACCAGCGGAGCCATTTGCCTTCGACACCTTGGTATTCCCCTTGCCACAACCCCAGTCCCAAACCGAGCTTGTCTAGCCAAACCTGATCGAACGAGAGTTCGAGTTCCCGGTAGCGGTGTCCTTCAAGGCGGAAAACGCGCAGGTTATTTCTTTTGCGATCGTAGACCACGTAAAACGGGATACGCAGAATTTGCTCGTACACTTGCCACTTGTTTGGGAGCTTGTCGATGTCCCGCAGAGTTTGTCCCAAATCTTCCGCTTCTGTTCCCGGTGAGAGCAGTTCAACCACCAGATAGGGACTCACCCCTTCTTGCCAGATCACATAGCTCCAGCGCAATTCTTCTTGCCGCTCAACGCGCCGAGCGCCTAACACCAGGAACCAGTCTGGCCGTTTATGCCAGAGGGTATGGCGGGGGTCATAGTATAGGTTCAAATCTTGGGCGGTGAAACAGTCTGCAAGCGGAATCTGCGGGGTACGGCAGGTTTCCGTTAGTAAAGTGGGTTGAAAGGTATGAAATTCGTCTGGTAAACCCGGTTCCTCCGGATCTTCACTGGGTAGGTCATACATGGTTGGTAGGGGCTGCTGCCAACGGTGGGAGGCGGGAGCTTGAACCATGGCTCAAGGTGGTAGAGATAGAACATTTAGATTATATCTAAAGGCAGAAGGATGAGGCGAGAAGGCAGAGGATTAAGATTATAGAATCAAAATTCATTCTTCATCCTTCTGCCTTCATCCTCTACTGATGCCTCGCAAGCCCAAGCTGACCTACGATCGCGGTACTTTGCTCCTGCATCCGCCGCCCCGCAGCCGAAGTTGGTTGGACTGGGCGACCTGGGACGATCGCGTTGAGAAGTTTCGCATTCCAGCGATCGCCTATCGGGAGTTACTCACGGGATTACAAGAAGATGGAATTGAAATCATCGATGAGGCCAAGGCCTTTTCGCCCCTCGCGCTGCAACCTGCCCTGAGCCTCACACCTTATCCCCATCAACGGGAAGCCCTCACCGCCTGGAAAAAAGGCGATCGCCAGGGAGTGATTGTGCTGCCGACCGCTGCAGGGAAGACCTACCTGGCACAACTGGCCCTTGAATGTACCCCCCGCGACACATTGATCGTCGTGCCCACCTTAGACTTGATGCACCAATGGTATGCCGGGCTAGAGAAAGCTTTTCCGGGAACCGAATTGGGTCTGCTGGGGGGCGGCAGCCGCGATCGCACCGCGATTCTGATCGCCACCTACAACAGCGCTGCGATCCACGCTGAAACGCTGGGTAATCGCTACGGCCTACTGATCTTTGACGAATGTCATCACCTGCCCACGGATTTTTTTCGGGTGATCGCCGAATATGCGATCGCCCCCTACCGCCTCGGTTTGACCGCGACACCCGAACGTGCCGATGACGCCCATATCGAACTGGATCAGCTGATTGGGCCAATTCTCTACCGTAAGTCACCCGATGACCTCTCCGGCCAAGCCCTCGCTAACCACGAAGTACGCCAAATTAAAGTTCGCCTTACCCCAGAAGAGCAAGCCCAGTACGCAGCGGCGATCGCCACCCGCAATGATTTCCTCAAAGAATCCGGCATTTTCCTCGGCAGTCTTAACGGCTGGCAACAGTTTGTCCAGGCCTCAGCGCGTTCGGCAGCTGGGCGACGAGCGATGCTGGCCCATCGGCAAGCCAAGGCGATCGCCCTCGGCACAACCGGCAAGCTACGCGTGCTCACCGAGATTCTCACGGAACATTACCCCCGCCGCACCCTGATCTTTACCAACGACAACGCTACGGTCTATCGCATTTCCCAAGACTTTCTGATCCCCGCCCTGACCCACCAAACCCCCGTTAAAGAGCGCCACGCCATTTTGCGACGGTTTAAATCGGGGGACTACGGAGCGATCGCAGCCTCCCATGTGCTCAATGAAGGGGTTGATGTTCCCGATGCAGAAATTGCCGTGATTCTCTCCGGAACAGGCTCCACCCGGGAATATATCCAACGGCTGGGACGAGTCTTACGCAAGGGCAAACGAGCCAGCAAGCAGGCAATTCTCTATGAAGTGATCACCGAAGACACCAGCGAAGAGCGAACCGCAGCTCGACGGCGCAGCTCCGCCCCTGCAACTGAACAGCTAGAACTCCTGACCCAGTACGGCCAGCAGCAGCCGCCTGTACCCAGAGCAGCAGAAAACCGGCAGACAAAAAATGAGTAAAATTCTTAAGTGGATTGCCCCACGCCAGTGAGAGCTAGCACGAAACTTAAGGTAATTCAGCCCCATTACTAGGGGATTGGGTCTGAGCACTAATGTTGGCAGTTGCGAGTTCTGCCTGCCAGCGGGGCCATTGCTCAATCACAAGTGCGACAAACGTCGCGACAATAAATCCAGTGATGAGAGCGAAGGCAATGACCTGAAGTGGGGATTGCTTAACTTGAGTGATTTTGCCCTCAACAATAATCATCATTGGGAAGAGATCGCGGCTTGCTTGTTCTAGATTGCGCTCAAGATCAGCAAGATAGTCTGAGTGAAACGCCAGTTCTGCTTTTTCGCGCAGCACGATCGCCCGTTGGGCTTCTAGAGCACCCTGTCGGGGGAAATTATTGGGAGAGAGTTTGGCGATCGCCGTATCGAGCTGTCCCAAAACTTGCTCTGCCTGCTGCTGCTGTACTTCAAGCTGGAGAACCCGAGCGGCAATTGCTTGCTGGAATGGTGCTCGCCATCGTTCGGCGAGTTTGGTCAACACCAGAGATCCAGGCGTAGCATCGAGTTGTTGAGGGTTGGGGGCTGCCAGTGTTAAGGTGAGTTGATTGGTTTCTGGATGATAGACTGTCGCTTGCACCGCAGCACTCAACTCGAGCCGATGGATTGCTGTCTTGGCCCAGTTCCCCAGATGCCGCAAATCCATAATCTTCGGTAAAATATCTGAGTCATCTGAGGTTCCTAAATCAGCAGATGCATCTAAAACGGTTGACAAGAGGGGAGAGTCATTAACTTGAAATATCATCGAACGCTGGTACGATGGCGCTTCAGTAAATGAGATGATGCTGGTTAAAGCTGCTATAGCAACTGTCACTCCACCCACCAACGATAAACGCCGTTTAAAGAACCGGAGGATGTCAATGAGAGAAATCTCGCCGTCATCATACATAATAGTAGGAGCTGATTTTGGCATTGGTTATGGGTTTACTGCGACATAACAATCGCAAACGTAGCATACCTTAGGATCCAGCGTACTTCCAGACAAAACGCTACCTCTTCTCACAAGCAAGTTGATCTTGTACTGTTTGGTAGTAATATAAGGCGTTAAGATAAGATAACTGCGCTCGCCCAGGAGCGTTATGGAAGTGGACTTTGATGGTCATTCAGATCTCAGTCTCTTCCCCGCAGCCTTCTCAACATCATCGGAGGTCGAAGTGCAGAAGCGGTGTGCCCGAAATCGGAAACGGTCAAAGCGAAGAGCCATTTTTTGCCCAACTCATGGCTGCTATTTAGATAGTTCAAGTCAGAAATATTCCCTCTATACAGAGTCCGCAGATGTCCTCCGCTCAAGGGGACTGAGTCGTTTTGCTGCCTTAACCTTAGTTGCGACCCACACCACAATACTTCTAACTGGAGAATGGCTAGAGAAATTCTGGTGTCCAGAATGTGAAGATGTACAGTGGTATCACGTTAAACGGGTAGGCGATCGTGATTATGAACTGCATCGTGCACCGCAAGCCCTTTGGTTGCAGGCCACAGGGGTAATTAATCCAGGGGGTAACCCCTCAGTGAGTGAGTTTACACGGCGTCAGGCGAGAGCGCAGGCAAAGATGCGTGATTTTGCCGCTGTACAGTCTTAACACTTAGGTGACTTCGGGGTTCGAAGCAGAAAATATGTCATCTGATATAAAAGATTTCAGTATTTCGCTTACTAAACCCCTGAGATTTTGTTGCACGATTGTTTTGTTACCCTCAGATCCAAAGACCCCTTGGTTTAGTATATGATTCGAGCCCATTTTAACTAAATTCTTAATGGAGATTTAGTCAATTGTGTTTGTTTAAGCCAGATTCTTTGCTCACCGAAATCCGTGAGCTTTTTCGATATATTACTCCACGGCGAAAGTGGCAGTTATCATTGCTACTTTGCTTAATGCTCTTAGCTGCGTTTAGTGAGGTGATGAGTTTGGGCGCAGTCCTACCCTTCTTAAGTGTCTTAAACAATGCCGAAAACCTTTTAAAGAATGCTCATTTACAACCATTTATTCTTGCCTTTAAGATTACTTCAGCAGCCGAATTGGTTACTTGGATTACAATCGCCTTTGTTCTGATTACCATTGCGACCAATTCTCTTCGCATTCTGACTCTTTACACCCAGACGCATCTGTCTGCACGGATCGCCAGTGATTTAAGCCGTTCGGTGTACCAACGAATATTGTTGCAGCCCTACAGTTTTTACTCACGCCACAACAGTAGTGATTTGATCACGGTCTTGGTGAGTGACTCCTCAATTGCAGGTAATGTTTTAGGCTCCTTCCTGTTTATGGTTGCCAATAGCTTTGTGATTGTTGCATTGATTTTGGGTTTATTTGCTATTAATGCAACAGTTGCACTAACAACAACGGTTGTTCTAAGTACTGTTTACCTCCTGCTGTTCAGTTGGCGGCGTCAGAAATTGGCATCCAATAGTCAATTGATTACTCAGCACAATCAACTTTTATTGCGAGCCATACAGGAAAGCTTGGGTGGTATTCGTGAGGTGATTCTCTCGGGTCACCAAAACTTTTTTCAATCAACATTTGCTCACTCTGACTATGCTATCCGTCAAGCATACGCTAGTAACCAAATTACTTATTCAAGTCCCCGTTATGGCATAGAAGTGGTAGCCATAATCTCGATCGCACTTCTTGCCCTGACCTTAGGTCGCGATGGAGATTTTAGTCAGGCAGTGCCTGTTTTAGGGAGTTTAGCTCTGGGAGCCAATCGTCTTCTTCCAGCTTTGCAGCAATCTTTCGCTGCTCTGGCTACGATGCAAGGATCAAGATATTCCTTGCAAAGGGTTTTAACTACACTCCAGCAATCATTTGATCCTTTGCAAGCCTGGGTTGCTCCTCAAGCACTCGTTTTGCAACGAGAGCTGCGCTTTGAACAAGTATGGTTTCGCTACAGTCTAGATGACGATTGGGTATTGCGTGATCTTAATCTAATTGTTCGAGCTAAATCAACTGTGGGATTTGTGGGGACAACAGGCAGTGGGAAAAGCACAACAGCCGATCTGATTTTGGGTTTGTTACAACCTGAGAAAGGTCAGATTTTTGCTGATGATTTCCCCTTGGTAGGGGAAAGATTACGGGCTTGGCAGGCGAGTATTGCCCATGTGCCCCAAACTATTTTCTTGAGTGATGCCACGATCGCGGAAAATATTGCTTTTGGACTTCCCCAGAACTTGATTGATCCTCAACGAGTTGCTAAAGCAGCTCGACTAGCACAGCTCTCTGAGTTTATTGAGACTTTACCGGAAGGGTACAAAACGGTTGTGGGTGAACGAGGGATTCGCCTGAGTGGTGGCCAACGTCAGCGAGTGGGAATTGCCCGAGCTTTGTACCGCGATGTACAAGTACTTGTTTTTGATGAAGCGACAAGTGCTTTGGACAACGCGACTGAGAAAGAGGTTATGGCTGCAATTGATGGTTTGAGTAAAGAGCTAACCATCATTTTGATTGCCCATCGATTGACAACTATTGAGAAATGTGAGATCATCTTCGAGTTTGCCTGGGGTCAGGTTGTTGGATCTGGAACATACAAAGACTTAATCAAAACATCAAGCAGTTTTAGAAAGATGGCTTTATCGAGCAGCCAATGAAGCAATTTATCCTAAACTATAAATCAAGACTTATTAAGTCCCTTGAAATGGAAGCTATGGAGCTTATCCCTGAATTGGGTTTAGCTCTTCAGCAAGCGTGGGAAAGTAAAAAGACAGTTTATCTGTGTGGCAATGGCGGTAGCGCTGGTAATGCGGTTCATCTTGCAAACGATTTCATTTATGGTGCTGGTGCTCAAGTTGGTCGGGGGATTTGTGTTGAATCACTCAGTGCTAATTCTGCTGTCTTAACATGTTTAGCTAATGATTTGGGCTATGAGGAGATTTATGCCTATCAACTCAAAGTCAAAGCGAAACCAGGTGATATTCTGATCGCTCTATCGGGCAGTGGAAATTCCCCAAACATTGTTAAAGCTCTGGAGATGGGCAATAAGATTGGAATGCAGACTTTTGCAATCCTTGGTTTTTCAGGCGGTTTGTGTAAGGACATTGCCCAGATTTCTATCCATTTTCCGATTGATGATATGCAGATTGCTGAGGACTTACAGTTGATTGTGGGACATATGTGTATGCAATGGTTGTGTGGACAGCTACCTCAGCAGAATGGTCTAAATGGTTCTCATGGAGTGGTTACAGAAAATTCTCTTTCGACCCCATCGTGGGGAGGGGGGGGGTGATGGTATGAGTAATCGTTTTCTTGTTTTAGGTAGTAATTCTTTCTCCGGGGCACATTTCGTCAGATATCTATTAGATCGTGGCGATATTGTTATTGGTTCTAGTCGTTCGGAAGAGCCTAATTATGTTTTTACACCCTACCGTTGGCAGGCTTCTCCAGACAATTTTCAGTTTGTTCAATGTGACATCAATACCCAGCTTGATGAACTGCTGGGTTTTATTAAGGATTTTCAGCCTGAGTATATTGTTAACTTTATTGCTCAAGGAATGGTTGCCCAAAGTTGGCAAATTCCAGAGCATTGGTATCAAACCAATGTTGTTGGTCAAGTCAAACTACACGATCAGTTACGACATCTCAAGTTTCTCAAAAGATATGTACACGTTACAACACCTGAGGTTTATGGTAGTACAGAGGGATGGCATAAGGAGAGCTTTGCTTTTGCGCCAAGTACCCCTTATGCCGTCTCAAGGGCTGCCTGCGACTGGCATTTGTTGAGCTTTTTTAATGCCTATAATTTTCCAGTTGTTTTCACTCGATCTGCCAACGTTTATGGCCCGGGACAACAGGTTTATCGGATTATTCCGCGTACAATGTTATACGCCCGTTTGGGTAAGGTATTGCAACTGCATGGTGGTGGGAAATCAATTCGTTCGTTTATTCATATCCAAGACGTTGCTGACGCGACTTACCGTATTGCTTTAAACGGGAAAGTTGGTGAAGCCTACCACATTTCAACGAAGCAAACTATTTCGATCCATGGGCTGGTTGAGAAAATTTGCTCTTTAGTGAATCTTCCGTTTTCAGCATTGGTTGAAATCGCGAGTGATCGACTGGGAAAAGATCAAGCCTATCTGCTTGATAGTAGTAGGCTTCGAGATGATTTAGGTTGGTGCAATCAAATTGCTCTAGATGCTGGGCTTAGCGAAACATTAGCCTGGGTGGATGAAAATTTAGACACGCTTAAAGCTCTCCCCTTAAATTACTCTCACAAACCTTAGGAATAATATATTAAGTGCATCTATTATGAATATTCTAATAACTGGGGGATGTGGATACGTTGGTTCAGTTCTTACCGAAAGCTTACTCAAAGATGGACATGGTGTTTGTGTTGTAGATATTCAATGGTTTGGGAATCCCTTACAATCTCACCCGCACCTTAAAGTCCTTAAACAGGATATCCGTGAAGTTGACAGTATTCCCCTACAAGGAATTGAAGCTATTATTCACCTTGCCAACATTGCCAATGATCCGAGCGTGGATCTCAATCCAACTTTATCTTGGGAAGTTAATGTTTTGTCCGCTCAACAGCTAGCCGATCGCGCTGTTCGGGCCGGTGTTAAGCAGTTCATCTACGCTAGTTCAGGTAGTGTCTATGGTGTGAAAGATGAGCCACAAGTAACCGAAGATTTAACGCTTGTGCCGATTTCAGTCTATAACAAGACCAAGATGGTGGCGGAACGGGTATTGCTGAGTTATCAGAATCAAATGCAAATCCACTGTATTCGTCCAGCAACAGTCTGTGGATTTTCACCACGAATGCGCTTAGATGTCAGTGTGAATATGTTGACGTTTCAGGCATTGAAAAATAACAAAATTACAGTCTTCGGTGGCCAGCAGACTCGCCCCAATATTCACATTAATGACATGGTCAATGTCTATCGCCATTTTCTGGCAAGCTCTGAAATCTCATCGGGCTGTTACAACGCAGGGTTTGAGAATATTTCTATTTTGGAGATTGCAGAGCGTGTAAAGCAGCGAGTCCCCTGCGAAATTGTAATTACTGAGTCGAATGATCCACGTTCGTATCGTCAGAACTCTGACAAATTGTTGTCAACAGGATTTCAACCTCAGTATTCTGTCAATAATGCAATTGAAGAGGTTATCTCTAAATATAAATCAGGTGAATTGGTAGAAAAGGAAAGTTACTATACGGTCAAATGGATGAAGCAGCTTAATCTTCAAATGTAAGTCTTCCTTTGATTGGTAATATATCTAATGAATTTTGACATTTCAGGAGAGTCTTAGAATAGTTAAAACTATTTGCCTATTACAACAAACCTACTATAATGGATATTGATCTTAAGCAGATTTAAGTGTTTTTAAACAGGGATTCTGCATTGCTCTGAGCTATAGTTCCCTTATCATGAATCATAATGTTGAGATTCATTGTTCAATGCTTTTCAACTCCTACGCTTTTATTTTTGCATTTCTTCCGGTCACTATTACCGGATTTTTTATTTTGAGACGGGTCAGCAATACAAGCCTTACGCTTGGCTGGCTGACGCTGTGCTCTCTATTTTTTTACGGCTGGTGGAAGTGGGAGTTTCTAGCGCTTATACTTACATCGATAGCCGTCAACCTCGCTTTTGCGAAGCTTTTGCTAGTGGAAGGCAGGCCACAGCAGCTTCGCAAAGCCCTGCTGATCGTCGGAATTACGTTTAACCTCAGTCTCCTTGGCTTCTTTAAATACGCCGACTTCTTCATTACCAATGTAAATGCACTCACCAGCAGCAGCCTTTCTCTACTGAATGTCCTCTTGCCCATCGGGATCTCGTTTATCACGTTTCAAAAAATTGCGTTCCTTGTAGATGCTTACAAAGGTACAGTCCGTGACTTCACAGCACTCAACTTCTGTTTTTTCGTAACCTTTTTTCCACAATTAATCGCAGGGCCCATCGTTCATCACTCTGAGGTGATGCCGCAACTCAAGGGAGCTGACCCGAGACGCTTCAGCGAAGACTTGGGGATCGGTGTGAGCCTCTTTATTGTTGGCCTGTTCAAGAAAGTCATTATTGCCGACTCGATAGCTGTCTATGCTGATGCCGGATATGGAGCGATCGCGACTGGGCAAGCCCTAGATTTTGCATCTGCCTGGATCACCGTCCTCGCCTATTCATTCCAGCTTTATTTTGATTTTTCCGGCTACTCGGAGATGGCGCTCGGCCTAGCGCGAATATTTGGCATCAGGTTGCCTTTGAATTTCTATTCGCCGTACAAAGCTCACTCGATTATTGAGTTTTGGCGGCGCTGGCATATTACCCTCTCACGTTTCCTTCGCGACTATCTCTATATTCCACTGGGTGGAAACCGGAAGGGCCCGGCCCGCCGATACGTGAACTTCATGATCGTGATGCTACTGGGCGGATTATGGCACGGCGCAAGTTGGAACTTCGTCCTTTGGGGAGGGCTGCACGGTGCCATGCTGATGATTAACCATGCTTGGCGATCGACACCAATGGCAAAATTCTCAATCACTCAGACCTGTGCCGCCTACATGCTGGGTGTTGCAGTAACCTTCTTTGCGGTCTCTTTAGCTTGGGTGCCGTTCCGATCTCTGGATTTCGACAATGCCCTCACGATGTTGGGCTATCTTTCACCACTTGGGACTGGTACTGGCGTGTCCGTAAAATATTTTGTATATGCACAGTTCCTCAATCTTGATGGCGGTCGATGGTTTGTTGCACCTGAGCTCTGGCCGCCGGAAATGCCTGCGAATTATCTGGCAGTACAAGTTCGTCCTGTTGGGCTCGCCTTAATGTTTGTGGCACTTCTGACCTTTGCCATGCCGAATACGCTCCAATTGTTCGGCAAATATATACCAGCACTTAGTCTAGAAGCCTTCCAGCAATCAGCAGCAAAAACCTTCAATCCGTTTGGCTTAGTCTTGAGTCGGATATCACGGCTTACAGGCATCGGGCTCGACAGCGTGGGGGGCATTCGTGTGCTAGACAACCGCTGGGCGTTTATATTCGCGTTTATGTTTGTCCTGTCTGTACTCGGCTTATCACGAATTAGCCCCTTTTTGTATTTTCAATTTTGAGGGCTGTAAGTCATGCAAAGCCCAGTTCGAATACAACCACAATATGTGCAGCGCCTTCTGCTTTCCGTCATTGGTTTGGCAATTCTCATACTTGGTTCAATTTTATTGATTGACCCATATGGTGTGTCTCCGATCAGTTTGCAGATCCCCGGTATTAACTTAGCTAAACCTGCACGTTTGAACATTGATCGGCAGATCAAGCCCATTGAAGTATGGCGAAAGCAGCCGAAAACTGTGTTTTTGGGAACCTCACGTATCCATCAATCGATCAATCCGCGTCAACTCGAAAATACACGGTTCGCGCCTGCATACAATGCTGCTGTTCCAGAAGCATATTTGGGAGAAAATATCGAATATTTAAAGTTCTATGCCGAAATTGACAAAAATCTTGAATTCGCTTTTGTTGAGTTGTTTTCATCCAGCTTTTTAGGAGAAAAGGAAGGCATAAAACCCATCAATAAAAAAGTTGTTGGAGAGACTTATCTTTCTCTAACATGGAGTTTGAGCGCATTTCATGCAACTATTGAAACCCTCTATCACAACATAGCCAAAAAGCTTGAATTTCATTATATTCATGACGGCGGTTATCGTGTTTATCCAACAGTCCATGATTCAAAACTGGTTTTCGCTGGATTTCCGGTTGGTATGTGGAACGAATTTGATCGGATCGGTGGAAGATTTAAATTGAGAGAAGATTCATACGAAGCTTTTGATGAACTTATTAATATCGCCAGCAAAAGCGGCATAGAACTGATCTTCATCCTCACACCCAATCATGCTTATTTTGAATACTTTCTGAATACGACAGACAGTTGGCCGGTTGTAGAGGAATGGCTCATCCGTATCAGTAAGAAAGCAACTGTTTTAAGTTTTGCTCAACCGAGTGAGTTGAACTATGAGCGTGTATCATCTGACATGCAGTATTGGTATGATCCGCTGCACTTCTCCCTCGCATTCGGCGATGCGATCCAAGCCGCAATAAAACAGCAACCATTATCATCAACATCAGCAGATTTCATGGTGCGTCTGACACCTGAAATTGTGCCTGATATCATTCAGAAACGGAAGAATGCTATCGAGGTGTGGGCTCAGCAAAATAGTGAGTTTGTCGATGAATTTGAGCGAGCGAGAGGCTCTAGGGCAGGTGGTAGTTGATTTCTCGGTATTGATTAGTGAATTTTTTTTCTGATCCTGTGCTTGGTACAGGGATAGAGAGATTAGATAAGCTGGGATTAGCGAGATTCTCATGATGCGAAGCTCAAAAAGACTTGGTGGTTTTGTTTATACAAACCTCACTTTTCTCTGATTGATATATGAAGTCATTATTGATTAAACTTTTAATGAGTTTTCAATGAAAGTTGTTATTCTCGCTGGTGGGTTTGGTACTCGCCTAAGTGAAGAAACGCACCTCAAGCCTAAGCCAATGGTGGAGATCGGTGATCGCCCTATTCTCTGGCATATCATGAAGCTATATTCTACTTATGGTATGCATGAGTTTATTATCTGTTGTGGCTACAAGGGATATATTATCAAAGAGTATTTTGCTAACTATTTTCTCCATATGTCAGATGTGACGTTCCACATGAATGAAAATCGTATGGAAGTCCATCGTAAACAAGCAGAACCTTGGAAAGTAACCTTGGTTGATACGGGTGAGAATACACTGACAGGGGGACGATTGAAACGCGTTCAACCTCACGTTGGTGACTCTACATTTTGTTTTACTTATGGAGATGGGGTTGCTGATATCAATATTCGGGCATCAATTGAATTTCACAAACAGCAGGGGTGTTGGGCGACTTTAACCGCTGTTCAACCGCCAGGTCGATACGGGGCATTGCGTCTTTCTGCTGAAGATAAAGTTTTGTCTTTTCAGGAAAAACCCCAAGGCGATAACTCTTGGATTAATGGTGGTTTTTTTGTCTTGGAACCTCAAGTTTTCAATTTTATTGAAGACGATCGCACATCTTGGGAAAGTGAGCCCTTGCAACTTTTGTCCAGTAAAGGTCAGTTGTCTGCTTATAAGCATCGGGGTTTTTGGCAACCCATGGATACCTTGCGTGATAAAAGTCAACTTGAATCGTTGTGGCAAACAGGTAATGCACCTTGGAAAGTGTGGTAATAGATTCTCGTTTTTGGCAAAACCGTAAAGTTTTTCTAACTGGGCATACAGGGTTTAAGGGATCATGGCTAGTACTATGGCTTTATGCTCTGGGTGCTCAGGTTTATGGTTATGCTTTACAGCCCCCCACCCAACCGAGTTTGTATGAAGCTTGTAGTATAAGAGGTTTGCTTGTTGATGAGATTGAGGGTGATGTTCGCGATCTCCACCTCCTCACCAGTACAATCCAGTCTATTCAACCCGAAATCGTTTTTCATCTTGCGGCTCAACCTTTAGTTCGAAATTCATATAAAGACCCAGTTGAAACCTATGAAGTTAATGTATTAGGTTCAGTCAATATTTTAGAAGCGGTGCGAGCTTCGTCTGCTGTTAGAGTTTTTATTAATGTAACGACCGATAAATGTTATGAAAACCACGAATGGTGCTATCCATATCGAGAAAGTGATCCGATGGGTGGTCATGATCCCTATAGTGCGAGTAAAGCTTGTGCAGAGATTTTGACTCGCTCTTATCGTTCGAGTTTTTTCTCCTCTGATCATAAGGTCGCGATCGCTACAGCCCGTGCTGGTAATGTAATTGGAGGAGGAGATTGGGCAGAAGCTCGGTTACTCCCAGACTGTATCCGGGCATTAATGGCGAAGAAACCAATATATCTGCGATATCCTCAATCGATTCGACCTTGGCAGCATGTCCTGGAACCCCTAGCTGGTTATCTTCTCTTAGCCCAGAAAGCGTTTATAGATAAAGCTTTTGCTAATAGTTGGAATTTTGGCCCCGATGCAGACAGTGAAGCAACGGTGGCAATGGTGGCACAGCAAGTGATTGATTGTTGGGGTAAGGGCGAGCTATGCATGGACTCTAGCTCTGTTCATCCTCATGAGGCTGGGATTTTGCGTCTGGATACAACTAAGGCGCGAACAATTTTAAATTGGCGATCGTGCTGGTCGCTAGAGGAAACGATTGAAAAAACAGTGAATTGGTATTATTCTTGGCAATCCGAGAAGGATATGCGCCAATATTCACTACAGCAAATTTTTGCCTACCAAGCAGTTTGTCGATGAGTAATCGCTTGCAAATTCAGCAAACCCTTTTATCAGGGCTTATAGTCGTAAAACGAATAGCGATTACAGATCAGCGAGGTCAGTTTAGCCGGATTTATTGCCAAGATGAACTTGCATCAGTTGGTTTTGATAAGATTTGGATGCAGATCAATTATTCTTTGACTCAAGCTCAAGGTGCAGTGAGAGGTCTCCATTTTCAACATCCCCCCTATGCAGAGGCAAAAATGGTAAGTTGCTTGCAAGGGGAAGTATTTGATGTAGCAGTGGATATTCGAAAAGATTCACCCACATTTTTGCAATGGCATGCCGAAGTATTGTCAGCTAAAAATGGTAAAAGTTTCTGTATTCCAGAGGGCTTTGCTCATGGTTTTCAGACTCTAACAGAGAATTGTGAATTGCTCTATTTTCACTCAGCACCTTATCAACCTAAGTATGAAGGCGCATTAAATGTAAGAGATACCCAAATTGGGATTGATTGGCAATTGCCTATTCGTGAGTTATCAGATCGTGATCGTGCTCACCCTTCGATTTTCGAATCTCATTTTTGTGGAATTATTTTATGAAGTGTCGTCATTGTCAGGCGGAGTTACAGCAGTCTTTTTTGGATTTAGGTAGTGCGCCGCCGTCTAATGCATATCTGACGTCCACGCAGTTACATACGCCAGAAAAGTGGTTTCCACTGCAGGTCTTAGTCTGTACACAATGTTGGTTAGTTCAGACAGAAGATTTTGCTGATGTAGCTGAGCTATTTGATGCTGATTATGCCTACTTCAGTTCATTTTCTCAAACGTGGCTTGCTCATGCCCATGCCTACGTGGAAAACATGGTGGAGCGTTTTCAACTTAATACCAACAGTTTGGTCATTGAGGTGGCCTCGAATGATGGGTACTTACTTCAATATTTCCAAAAATCTAGAGTCCCTTGCTTCGGGATTGAACCAACCGCAAGTACTGCAAAAGCAGCTAGAAAAAAGGACATCGAAACAATTGAGGCATTCTTTGGTGTTCGTTTAGCTGAAGAGCTAGCTAAACAGGGCAAACAAGCAAATTTATTGATTGCAAATAATGTCTTAGCTCATGTTCCCGATATTAATGATTTTGTCAGTGGATTTCCCCGCTTGTTGAAGCCTAATGGTGTGGCAACCTTTGAATTTCCTCACTTGTTGAATCTCGTGTCAGATGTACAATTTGATACGATTTACCACGAACATTTTTCCTATTTGTCTTTATCTGCGGTTCAACGTATTTTTTCGGTCAATGGTTTAAACATATTTGATGTTGAAGAGTTACCAACCCATGGTGGCAGCTTACGAGTCTTTGCTCAGCGTCAATCAGGCGGTACTTATCTCCAAAACAGTCGCGTTTCAGCGCTTCTGGATAGAGAAGCCCAGGCAGGGATAGCAACAGTTGGCTATTACGCAAGCTTTCAAGCCGAAGCAGATCGAGTTAAAAATGCTTTTCTAAGTTTTTTACTAGAGATGAAGCGACAGGGCAAGCGAGTGGTGGGTTATGGTGCTGCAGCTAAGGGGAACACGCTCCTCAACTATGCAGGAGTGCGACCCGACTTGATTTCATGGGTTGTTGATCGTAATCCAGCGAAGCAATGCAAGTTCTTGCCAGGAAGTCGTATTCCAATTGTTGAGGAGACATATTTGCAAATTCAGAAGCCAGACTATGTGGTGATTTTGCCGTGGAATCTCAAAGATGAGATAATGACGCAACTTCGTTACATTCGGGAGTGGGGAGGGGAGTTCGTAACTGCTGTTCCTCAACTAGAAATATATTAATGCTCTTTTCTGTGTAGCTGTAATTACATAACCAGGTATGAACAAATCCCGAATCTATTATACAAAACCGTCCATTACAGATCTTGAAGTGAAATATGCGACAGATGCGGCACAGCATGGCTGGGGTGAGCGTTGTTATGAGTATATAGGTCGTTTTGAAAGTGCCTTTAAATCTTATTTAGGAACCCAATACGCTATTGCAACTTCGAGCTGTACAGGAGCATTGCATATGGGAATGTCTGCATTGGGTATTGGCCCTGGCGATGAGGTGATTCTTGCAGATACTAATTGGATTGCAACGGCTGCTCCAATTGTCTATCTGGGAGCAAAACCTGTTTTTGTGGATATTTTGTCAGATAGTTGGTGCCTTGATCCAGCTTTAGTAGAATCATCAATTACTCCTCGAACGAAGGCTATAATTGCGGTTCATTTATATGGTAATCTCTGCGAGATGAATCGCTTGCTGGCAATTGGTGAGAAATATGATATTCCCATTATTGAAGATTCAGCAGAGGCGATCGGCTCGGTCTATCACGGGAAACGAGCGGGAAGCATGGGTAAGTTTGGAGCGTTTTCTTTTCATGGAACAAAAACGCTAACAACTGGTGAGGGAGGAATGTTTGTTACTAATGATTCGGATTTATATGAAACAGTTTTAACGCTTTCTAACCATGGACGGACAAGAAGACAAATAAAGCAATTTTGGCCAGATATGGTGGGTTTTAAATATAAAATTTCTAATATACAAGCTGCGATTGGTTGTGCTCAAATGGAGCGTATTGATGAATTAGTAAATCGGAAGCGAGAGATTCTACAGTACTACCGTGATAAGCTGTTATCTTTTTCTGGACTCTCAATGAATCCTGAACCAGAAGGGACGATAAACGGTTCATGGATGCCTAATATTGTCTTTGAATCTAATATTCCTGTAGGGAGCGAACGGCTCACTGCTGAGTTTAAAGATCAGAATATCGATGCACGTTCGTTTTTTCATCCCTTGTCGAGTTTGTGTATGTTTGATGATTGTGCTGGAAACAAAAATGCACTAGATATTTCCTCACGCTCTATTAATTTGCCTAGCTATCATGAGCTCCAGTTGAACTCTCTGGATCGAGTCTGCGATGTTATTTTTTCTTTCATAAAGTGAGTTTTTATGGATCCAATTAGTGAGTCTCTGCGTCAGCACTACTTTAAAAAATTTGCTTTACATGGTGCTTCGCCTGAAGGTGTTGATTGGGGCAGCGATCTAAAAAAAGTCTATCTTCGCTATGAAAAGATGCTTGCTGTTCTCAACGGAATTTCTAATAATGAAGTGGTTTCTTTGTTAGATGTTGGATGTGGGTATGGTGGTTTACTACAGTATCTCATCAGCGAACAGAAGCAGCTGCAGATTGAATATACAGGAATTGATGTAGCAGAGAATATGATTAGCTGGGCTATGGGTGAACTTCCTGCTGGAAACTTTCTTCATGGCAACATCTTTGAACATTCTTTTGAGAAAACCTATGATTATGTAGTCTGTAGCGGAATTCTTACTCAGAAGCTGGAAGCGGCAGGGCTCAAAATGGATGCTTTTGCTTCACAGTTAATTCGTCAAATATTTTCTCTCTGTAGAGTTGGTATTGCTTTTAATGTGATGAGTACAAAAGTTAACTACTACTCGAATAATTTGTATTATCGTAACCCTGTTGAATTAATATCCTGGTGCTCAACTGAGATTACCACTTATTTCAAAATCGATCACTCATACCCACTATATGAGTACACGATTTACCTATATCGTAATCCAGTTGAGATGGTTTCAATGAGAGAGACGAAAGATGTAGGGGGGTGACTAATGTTTTACGCTAGCCTTTTGGTGCACTTCTTTCCTGTTCTTTGATACTGCCCTCTAGAGGTGATTTTGATGAAGACCAATAAATTGATTGCGAATTTTTCGATAAATTTTGGACGTTTTCTGTTTAAGCCATTTCAGCTATATGGCGTTAACCCTGTTGCCTTAGAGAGAAATATTAACCTTGTTCGAGTAATATTTGGACTTGGAATGCTCCATCGTTACGTCGATATATTGGGGTTTTCTATACTTACTTATGATAATCAGGGTTTTTTCCCAATCGACAGTAGCCCTGCAATAACAGCAGCAAGAGCGATCTATGGAATAGTACTAAGTTTATTGATTGCCTCGGGCTTTTTAACTCCTGTTGCTCTATTTTTACTCCTCCTATTCATGATGCAGTTTGTCTACTACCTGGGTCCCCAGGTAGCAGGTATGCTGATTTGGGGTTTGATCTTGCTGGGAGCGGGCCGCTCTTACAGCATTGACTCTCTACTCTTGAAAAGATCTAGATTCAAGAAGATTATTAAGTGGATCTATTTGTTTACTTTAGAGCCCAAGAACCCAACCCGTATCCCTGATGTGTTAAGTCAAGCACGATTTTTCGTACTTTTGCTCTTCTGGGGCGTATGTGTTTCAGCAATGTCATATCATTTCCTCGACCCCTTATGGCTTCAAGGAAAAGTTCTACAGCTACTGTTTCTTACTCCATACTTAACAGATCACTATACTTGGCTTACCGAATTCGCTAATAAGCAGCCTGTTCTGTACGACATCTTCGGAGCATCTACCATCTATATTCAGGGAGTTTGGGAGTTGTTTTTGTTTCCACTCATGTACTTTCCTTGGGGGCGTGTCTTTGTCCTAATATGGGGACTTGGATTTTTTATTCAAAGTTTCTTCATGATGAATTTAGGATATCTCCCCTTCATTGAAATCTGTATGTGGACATTGATCTTCAATTATTCCCCAGTTTTAAATCTCAACACAGCAATTCTTTATTACGACGATCGTTGTAATCTTTGTCGACGAACAGTAGTTGTTCTAAAAATATTTGATTTTTATGAAGTCTTAGAGGTGAAAGGTCTCTCCATTGCGCCTGAAATAGTACAGGCAGAAATGGGGGATACATTACAGATCGCCCTACTCTACAGAGGCAATGTCTATACAGGTTATCGCGCCTATCAGAAGCTTTGCTCTAGTCTGTTTCCATTTTTGCTACTGTATCCCATCATTTTTCTAGGAAATATTACGAACTTAGGGAGTAAGGTCTATCAATGGATTGC
>JBCDEB010000023.1:0-60704 GCA_039180005.1 Cyanobacteria bacterium P01_G01_bin.54
GCCCCTTCTCCCAAGCTGGGAGAAGGGGAGCCGGATTCAAAGTCCCTCTCCCAGCTTGGGAGAGGGATTTAGGGTGAGGGCTTGCGTAACTGGGATGCACCCGATTTCAAGGCTTTGAGGAATGCGATCGCCTCGTTTAACCGAAACTCAAGTTAATTACATAAACAGCTACTACAATTGTTGCCCTCTGAATCACAGCATTGGCAAGCAGGAACAGAGAATAAGGGTGGGGGGATTAAGCCAAGAGAGAAGGGATAACTGAGCCCTAAAGTCATAACAATGGTGGTTGCAATGCAGCGCCGGATGTGTTTTTTAGGATATGGTTTGAGGTGTTGTTTGAAGGGGTGTTTAAGATGCAGTTGTAAGCGTTGCTTAAAGGGGGTTGAGCGCATGGGGGTAAGCCTCCCTACAGACAATGTCTCTAATACCAGAGTAGAGTGAATTTATCACTTGGGGGTGAGGGGACAAGGCTTACGGGGCAAGGCATTGCCGCACTTACGTATACTGAACTTAAGTCCCTTCTACCCCCCAAATTTTGAGCCTGCCATCCCAACTGCCGCTAATAATTCGTTGCGAATCGGGGGTGATAATCAGTGCATTTACGGGGGCTTGATGACCTCGCAAAGTATGCAGTAAACGACGGGTGCGTAAATCCCAAATGTGAATGACCCGATCGGCTCCGCCACTAAAGAGCGTCCGGCTATCGTTGCTCAAGCCCAGGCAATGTACCTCGCCAAAATGACCTAAAAAGCGATGCATGAGACTGCGCTGCTTGAGATCCCAAAGCACAATGGTTTTGTCCGTGCTACTACTGAGTAACGTGCGGCGATCGCGCCCCCAAACCAACTGCGTCACCATCTGCAAATGCCCCTGCAAGTTGCCGAGCCATTGGCTTGTTGTGAGATCCCAAAGATGAATCACACCATCCGCACTGCCACTGGCCGCCCATTGACCATCGGGGCTCACTGCCACTGCTTGAATCCCGCTCTGGTGGCGACGCCAGCATTGAACGGATTGACCGGTCGCGAGATCCCAGACATGCAGCGCCGCATCCACCCCACCGCTGAGCAGACGCTGACCGTCGGGGGTGGGGGCCAGACTCTTGACGAAATGGTCTGGCGTGGTCAGAATCCGCTGTAAATTTCCTGTCGGCAGAGCCCAGACCATGATGGTGCGATCCATGCTACTGCTAATGAGACGGGGTGAGCCGACGGCTTGGCGCACGGTTCGAGGCGACGGGGGCACGAAGGCGATCGCCGAGATCCAATCCGAATGACCCTGGAGCGTCAGCCGCTCAATACCCTGAGGCAATGACCAGAGCTTGAGCGTCTTATCATGACTGCCGCTCAGGAACCGTTGGGCATCCGGGGCCAGCGCCAGACTGGTAATCGCTTGGGAATGGGCATTCAGGGTGTGGAGACAACTGAGCAGGGGCCAGGGATTGTGGGAGCGGAGCGTCAGCAGGGCCTTGAGATCGCGGCGATCGTGCTCCAGGAACGGCTTGACTTGCTCGGCCCATTGCTGGAGCACCTGATGGGCTGTCCATTGCACCCGCGCCTGGGGATGCTGCAAGGCAGCCAAGACCAGTTGCAGACCCTCCTCCCCATAGTGGATGGCCGCCGCCAGCGCCTGACAGCGCATCTCAGCATTGGGATGGTTGAGACGCGCTTTGACGCCCTCTATCCCGCCCAGCACCCAGCCCTGGGGCGATCGCCCTAGGCTCTGAGCAGCGGGTAGGCGCGTTTGCGCTTGCCCGCCTAAAACCAGATCGCCCGCTTGTGATTTGACCATGAATTTTTTTTCTGCAGATGGGTTCTCTGGGCTTAATCGTTCGCCACCCCAGCCGAATGACAGCATTCGACATAATGAGCGGCGACCGCATCCTGGGGATTGAGGGTGAGGCAGTCGGCAAAGAGGCATTCCGCTTCAGCATAGAAGCCGAGGAAGTAGAGGAATAGGGCCTGCTCAAATTGGGTTTTCGTTTCCTGTTTCTTCACCCGTTGGGCGGCGGGTTCCCCATTAAACACCTCAAAGAGAGAAATCCGTTCAGAGGGTTTCGGCTGGGGTTGGGGGGGGGTCAGTTGTGCCACTAAGCGCAGATCGTAGCGGCCCGCATGGGCGAGTTGCCAGAAAACATGTTGAGTGATCACCAAATTCAAGGTTTGGGCAACGGGGCTGTTGAGAACTTGCTCAGCCAGGGCAAGCGCATTCGGAGCAGGAGCAGGCTGACGGGTTTCTGGGTTTGCCGATGGTTGGTTTTCTAAGTTCAGCGTACTGTCTAGCACCAGTTTGACGCCATGATGGGCCTGCACCAGGGCGATCGCCCGCTGGAGAATCCCATCCACTACAGGCTGGGTATCGCGATAGAGCCGACCCCAGGGCAAAACCTGAACTTCAGGAGTAGTGAACCATTGCTCGATGTCCGGCTCAAGGTCTGCCCAGAGGCTAGGGTCAGCGGTTTGGAGCGCAAGGGTCAGCATGGCGTTAGGAGAGCGTTAGGAGAATTTGAACCCGCAGGGGGATGAAGGGGTAGACGCGTAAGACCCGATGAAAGGCGGCAACAATTCCGGTTGATCTACGTCACAATGGCAATAATCTTGCCAGCGACATTTGGCTAGCAACATCTTGAAAATTCTGTTTTGCAAATTGTGCCATGAAACTGTCTCGGTCTGTATTGATGCTCCCCTTGCTCTGGGCTGGGGTTCTGGGCGTAGACATCCCCGCCGCGATCGCAGCGGAATTCACTGCAGCCCTGACGCAGGACGCCCTAGCTCAAGACGCCCGAGTCCAAGCAGCACTTGCCCAAGCAGCCGTTCAGCAACCCGCGCTAACAGCCGATTCCCCACACCTTGCAACGACTGAGCCCCCGGCGCTGGTGGTGAGTCCCCCCACGACTAATGCCGAATCGAGTCGCAGCCCTGCACCGCTGCCTGTGGCCTCCTTGACCCTTTCCGAATTAACGGTGACGCAATTAACGGTGGCCCAATCTGCCCCCTCAACCCCAACCACAGACGCACCGGAGGCGACCTCGACGGACGAGCCCGAGGCGACCGAAGCGCCCATTACCCCCACGGCCAACCCCACCAAAGACCCTGACCCCCCCCAGAGCACCCAGGTTTCAACCGACCCGCTGCCCCTGAGTGAGGCAGACCAGATCCGCAAAGATCTGCTCACAGCAGGCGATCGCCATTGGCTGGCCGGTGAGATTCCTGAGGCCACCAGCCTCTACCAGGAAGCCAAACCCCCCTTCGACCAGGAAACGGACTACGAACCCCCAGCGACCGCCATTCATGACCCAACCTTGCTCTCGCCAGCGGGGAGTGTTTATTGGCGTCACTTCCAGGCGGGCCTGGCCGATAATTTGCTCAGTAAAATCACGGTTCCCGCCGAGTTGTTGATTGAAGAGCAGCCCCAATTTATCCCGGTTTACCTCGCCTATAGCCAGCACCTCCAGCGCCAGGAACGCTACGAACGGGCGGTGGAAGTACTAGCGGGGGGCGCAGCGGTCTATCCGGGGGAGCCGGAATTAGTGGCCGCCACCATTGCGGCCTATGGCCAGACGGAACAATGGCTCGAAGCCAGTCTGCTGGCGCGGCAGTTCGCCCTCTTTGCCCCCGAGCATCCCGAAGCCGAGGCCTTTGAGTTCTTGGCCGATGAAAACTTCGATCGCTACCGGGGCAAGCTTAAGCGCCGGATCTCGAACAATATCATTGGCGGCATTCTCACCAGCATTGCCAGCTTCGCCCTCACCGGCAATATTTTTGGACCCCTCTCCACCGCCCAAACCACGATTTTGTTGCTCCAGGGTGAGGAGCGCATCGGCGAGCGCATCGCCAACCAAGTCTTAGACGTGGCCCCCATGCTCGAAGACGAGACTGTGCTGGCCTATGTCGATGAGATTGGCCAAGCCCTAGCGGTCGTGGCTGGCCGGGATGAGTTTACCTATGAGTTTCATGTCATCCTGGATGAAAATCTCAACGCCTTTGCCCTGCCCGGTGGCAAGATCTTTATCAATGCCGGGGCAATTGTTCAAACCGAAACGGAAGCGGAACTGGCGGGCCTGTTGGCCCATGAGATCGCTCACTCGGCCCTCTCCCACGGTTTTCAGCTCGTGAGTCGGGGCCAGCTCACGGCCAATGTAGTGGGTAATCTGCCTCTGGGGGGCCTGGCGACGAATTTGCTTGTCTTTGGCTATAGCCGCGATATGGAGCGGCAGGCCGATCGCCTGGGAACCCGCATTCTTGCCTCCAGTGGCTATGCAGCCGATGGGGTGCGCAACCTGATGCAGACATTAGAGGAGCAAAACAACCCCAGCCCGCCAGCCTGGCTCTCGACCCACCCCGATACCAGCGCGCGGGTGGATTACCTAGAGGTGTATATCCTGGAGCACCAGCTCAACCGCTATGCCTTTGAGGGGGTGGAGCGCCATAGCCAAATGCGCGATCGCACCGCCCAGCTTTTGGCGGACTATCAGCACTTCTTGGATCGGGGGGATGAGGAAGTGGAGGAGGAGACGACACCGGAGCCGGAAACGGGGGGGTTGTTGTTTCGGTGGCCGTGAGGGCTGGGGGTTGATTCAGTTCACCTTATCCCTGTCACGATACGCCCAAAATAGACCCAGGGGTTGAACACCGTGGAATGCCTGATGATAAGAATAATCAACTGTAAAACCCTCTGTTTCTAAGTGAGTGACTAATTGTTCTACTGTATAGCAGTCGAATCCATCAATGAAGAAACTAGGCTGATATGTGTCATGTTCGCCATTAATTTCGTGAAACTCTCCACATATTTCGTCAATCAAATGCAACTTTCTACTCGTGATTAAGATCGGCCATTCCGAGCCTTCGCAGTCTAATTTAAGCAACCGAATTCGTTTTTGTCCATTGTTGGTAATCTTTGAGACAAGCACATCAAACGCTAATGTTGGGGCTGGTGTCGAGGCTTTATAGGGGGTTGCAAGACGAGCAGAAGACTGTAAGATCTTCCAGGCAACGCTAAAGCCTCCAGTGTTGATTCCACCTAAGCTGAGGGGATAACCGGTTTGAGAGAATTGATCTTCATATTGATCGGAACGCCATATTGTTGCAAAATTCAGCTTAAGATCGCCTCGCTCAATATATGTATTGAGGAACTGGGTCGCTAAGTCAAAATTCTGACGTTCAGCTTCGTAGCTGAAGACCCATTGGCTACCACGAATGAGAGCTGCATAGGCAAATGCACCAATATGTGCGCCACAATCCACAATAATGTCTTCGGCAGCAAAGCATTCAGGTAATTGGTATTCATTTTTTTCAACGACCATTTGGTAAATACCTTCATCATAGGTCATTGGACGAAACTGAAAGGGGTGCTCAGCCATGGAAACTATTGATTAGCGTATTGATCAAAGAATTGATGGGATTACGATAAGAGACTGGGTAAGAGTTTCTCGAATTGCTTGCTGACGGCTGACCAATGATTGGCTGGGGTTGTCGCTCGTTGATAAGCCGATACCGCCATCTGCAGCCGATAGTCTGGATCGGTATAGAGTTGTTCTAGCCTGTTGGCAACATCCTCAGGCGAAACAATATAGGTCTCCGATTGTTCATACCATAAATAACCACGCTCTATCGGCTCCAGGAAACTGGCTGCGCCCTGCCAAAGCTCAGATAGTCCAGTGTGATTGGGGACAATTTGGGGTTTACCCGTTGCGGCATGCTCAAAGCTAACCAAGCCCCACCCTTCTGCCATTGCTGTATTGATACCAATATCACAGGCGTTGTATAGCAAATTAAGCTGCTGATCGGAAATCGGTTTAGAGGTTGGGTTTAAAAGGTTAAAGAGCAGACGTTGGGTCATGCCTAGCTGCTCTGCTAATGCCCTCAGCTTGCGTAGCGTATAGCTATCGAGGTTTATCTGGTGTAAATATAGATAAACATTTGCAGGTTTCCCCTGTGCAAAACGCTTAAAACCTTCCAGCGTGATATCAATCCGTTTACGAAAGTAGGGCAGATTTGCATTGAGGACAATAAATGCATCCTTTAGCTCAGGGTTATCCGGAAAAATGAGCCGACGTAAGGCAATGCGTTTATCATTGTTGAAAGCGGCTTTAGATGTGCTGTAATAGGGATGGAACTTTTGCGTATCAACACCATGGGGCAACACATGAAGTGTGGGTAACAAGAAGTCCGGATCGTGCTGCTTTCGTTGAGTGCCAAGCTGGTGCAAATTCTGACGCGAGAATTCCGTATAAAGAATGCAATGATCAACGAAACGGAGCGGGGTAAGGCTCTCTTGCTTGATCAGTTTACCTTCAATGGGTGTGTAGTTAATGACTTTGAGCCGATCGCGATAGGGCTGCAATGCTTTTAATAGTGAAGCAATCCAGTAGGGTTGACCCAGCAGAAGCACAAGATTGGGCTGAACAGTATCCACCAATCGGGTGAGATACCGTGCCGTCTGAGCCTGCAAAATGTGCATGGGCCACGGGTAGAAGTGCAGATTAGAACGCTGGGAGATATTATTCTCTTTAGTACCGATACCTAGATAATGGATTGTATATTGTTGCGTGAGAGAAGATGTTGTATTTAAGAGAACACGCTTGAAGCTTGATCCAGCCGATGCCAATCCAACGATTAACAAACATATTTTGGGTCTTGTTGACATCCCACGATTGGATATCTGATCAGGAGTCATGTTTATGTTTTTTTGCCGACGATTTTTTGTAATTCATCAAGCTCACTCATCACTGCAACTCATCCAATCGTAATGCTAGGGAGCATCCTATTTTTGCCGATTCACTTCTGAGCGTGACTCTCAATCCTGCCAATCCCTCATCCCTAGACCTTCTCCACAGGGAGAAGGGGGCGTTTCCTCTCCTTGGGGAGAGGATTAAGGTGTAGAGTTTTTCTCTTCTCGAAGAGTGGGATTGCGTAATATAGGATGCTCCCTAATTCTACTTTTCCCCTCGACAGCCGTTTTTACTCAAACATTATAATTCCCTGTGTATTCATGTTCTGGTGCATAAGCACCAAAGTCCATAAACTCAAAGGGTCGTGTTGGACTTAAGTTCATAACATAGGTTAGATATTTTTCTTGCTGAAAGTTCGTTGCTCTTGTAAGACCACTCTCGATAACTGGTGGGAGATTTTGAGTGCCGTTGATATCTTTCAGAACATAAGCAATATCCTGCAAATCAGAATCTTTGCTCGGCTTACCCTCGGAATCTAAATTGGTGAATATAAAGCGTTTAACATAGTGTTCAAGCATACCAAGTGAATTATCAAATGCATTAAGTATTGTTGCATTTGATGGATTAATACTATTCTCTCCGTCGTCTCTATCCTTATACGGAACAATTGGTACTTCTACATTTTCCAAAGGTGGAAAGATGCCTGATAATGGGTTTATATAGGGAGGATATATCATGTGGACAATAAGACGACGCTCACCAGGCTGCATGGCACGAGCACCTGCAAGCAAAGCTTCTGCTTGATATCGGATTTCTGTCGGCCAGTATGAACTCTTAAACTGACCTCCTGCAGTAAGCCATTGGATTGATTGAAAATGTTCATAGGTATAAACCGTCTCACCTGTGCTGCTAATAGTAGAGATTGTTGCCCTATTACTAGCCCAAAGTAATATATCAATATTCTCAAGAAAAGGTTTTGCTTGCTCATCCATATATCCTTGATATTTTTGCCAAATCAATTTTGCTTCATCTTGATTTTTCTGTGCATTATAAGCTTCAACTAGAAGATTCGTCGCTCGTGCCTGTGCATACAGAATATGTGTGTAATAACTAAGATATTGGTTCAATAATTCATGTGGATCAATCGAATCTACAGGCTCTCCATTAAACCCGTCATCTATGATTAGGGTAGCTGTCATCTTCGTCCAGAGTCGTAATAGCCCATCACTCGATTGGCTTCCCATCACACTCTTATGAATCATATTGAGATTATATTCGGCACCTCCATTTGTATCCAAAATATCGTCAACAAGATGATCCACTTCCTGTTTTGTAGTACCTCCAGGATTCGTAGCATAGTTAGAGTAGCGAGTGTGCTGGGTTTCAATCGCAGTGATGTAACCATTTACAGGTCTATTCTCATCAGACCAATCACTATGCAATTGCTCTTGCTGTATGTGATCCAACTGATTTTTTATCGAAGTCGAGAAGCTTGCGAATTCTGATCTCAAGGCAGTAACGCTAGTTTCAAGGCCTATGATGTTATTGCCAAGAACTTGAATGTCTTGAATTATTTTTTCGTTTTCGGGACTTTCCTGCGTAATTTGATTGAGGACATGACCGCCGACCTCTCCGATAACACCTTGGGCTACTTCTTCAACAGTCCCAATTGCACCATTGACAATGGTATTACCAACAAATTTAAGTGCATCTCCAAAAAAAACCACGATCGTACCTCCTATTTGAAATTAATAGTGTTTAGTTGTTGTCTCTGGCTAAGTCTGAATCATTGATGATTTTTAGGGTTCACACTGAAGTGAGTCAATGTAAACATCCCTTTCTCCTACCCTTATACTGGCATTCCTTAATGCAGTTTTCGCATTTTCCAAAGCCCGACGAGCCAATACGAATAGCGAAAATCTGTAGGCAGTAAATTCTGTCGTGCAAATATTCCAAATAGCATCATTCTGACAATAGCAGTCTCCATTCGCATAGACATAACAGCTATCTGTTGACGAGTAACCATCCAGCCAAGTTTTAATGTGCGTTTTTTCGGCTTGGAGATATACTATTGGATTGTTTGTATCGCCATCATAGTTGGACAGCCATGTGGCATGTGCCATAATATTCAAGCTGCCATTATCTGTTTGCAAAATACCTACTTCTTCGTCGGTACTATACCAAGTTCGTGGGCCAGTGTTTCCCAAAAAATTATCTGTATCCATGGACGATTCTTTGGGTATAATAGTAACCCTCTCGAAAGGCTCATTAAAACTAACGCTAACACTTGTATTGAAAGGTGCAGCATTCGCGCCATTGGCAACACTAAATAAAAAAAAGATGACCATTGCAATGTACTTCAAGCATTTCATATTGGTTTTACCTTCCTAACTAACGTTACTGAGTTTGTTTACTGAAATTTTCAGGTAGACAATGCCTACTGCACCTTGCTTGCTCTACCAAGCTACAAATTTACTGAGCTTTTTACTAGTTCATAGTGCTTGAAAGCACCAGAAAACAGCCACGAACCACAAGAAAATAGAAGGCAATGGTTGAGACGACCAAGATGGAACCAGATCTTCAAAAAAGACCTAGTACTTTACCGTAATATGCTTGGTTCGCTTCAGTTGCTAGCAGCGACTGAATGTCGTATGCCTAAGAAGCTTGAACCAAGATGCGTGATAGCATGATAATTCCTCAAAATCCTTATTTAATCTAGGGACTTTTACATAAATACACAAACTCTGTTTGCTATAGCGATTTTCATGAGCATGAGATACCTGAATCCCCCTTGAAAAGCAGGGTAATTTTATTTCTTTAGAGAAAATCATCGATCTTCTATAGGGGGTGGCTTTCCCTGCCCTGCGCTTGCTCAAGAGACATATTTAGGGGCTCTCAAGCGAGTTTTTAGGTCAGGTTTTATGCTCCCCATACAAACAATCACCAGCTTTTTATTTTTCTTTCTCTAAATGAAAAAATCCTGCTCAATTCCCATTAGAAAGGTAGGGCTATTTTCTGTTCCGGAGAGAAAAAATCTCGTATCATGGCTCTGCCGTGATCCACACCATCTGCGGCTCTGCCGCCTGCATCATTGCGAACCCGTAAATGAAGAGGAGGCTCTGCCGCCTAGTTGGCATTACCGGGCTCTGCCCGGTAACGAGTCGGACCCTACTCTCCTATCTGCCCCATCACCACCTCAACCGCTTCGTCCAACGTCATGACCCTCACCCCTGTGCTGGCAAGATACGCCATCTGCTCGGTGAAATCCGCAATGGGAGTCGTATAAGCACTGGACTCCGTTGTGCCAATACGATGGTAGGTGAGGATCAGCCAGGTTTGGTCGGCGATCGCCCTATCCACCCATTCTTTAAACTGAACCAGGGGCGTATCCGCATACAGGTTTTGCGTTTTCAAGGCATAACGATCGAGGTTTTCTGGCGAATTAAAACCATTATTGATGGTGCGATGAACTCCATAGAATTGTTTGATCGCGTCCTTAACAGTCGGGTTATAGGCACCATAGGGCGTCGCGAAATTCGGCACGGGCGCACCGACAAGCTTTTCTAGGGCCGCTTGGGACTGCTTCAGCTCATTAATCAGTGCATCACCCCCAAGCTTCGTGAGGTCGGCATGGGTCACGCTATGGGCGCAGATCTCATGTCCAGCCTGATGCCAGGTTTTCAGGCTCTGGCGTTTTGCCGAGTTTTTTTGCAGATCGCCCGTTGTATAGCAATGGGTCGCTTTAAAGCCATGCTTAGTCATGATCGGCAATGCCGTTTCGATATTCTCTGGGTAGCCATCATCAAAGGTGAGCGTGACGATCGGCTGCTCAAAGCTTTCGTGCGTAAAGGGCGTGAGGCGGTAGTCGTCGGTCTGGAGGTAGCCATTTGTGGCGACAGTGAGAAAAGCAGCGGCAAAGAGGGTGCCTTGGGGTGCAAAAAATTCATGGGCATAATGCTGCCACTCCGCGCCTTGGGGATTGGGCTTCGGTAGGCGTAGATAGGATATTTCGCCTGCGCCGTTGATGAGTTGTACCCCCGCATCCGGCACGATATCTGTCTTGTAGGCGACAGAGAAGAGATAGTCTCTCCCCCCGGCGATCGCCTGGGGTTCATAGAGCCACTTGGCATCCCCCGATTGGTGCCCCGCAACGGTCACTTTGATGCTGCTGCGGTCATCAACGCCATCGTTGCTGATGTACTCATGAATCGGCTGATTGTCACCCTGGCTGGACTCGAGCCAACCTGCTGGCGTTTCCAGATTTGCCAATCCAGCTGCGAGGGTCGCGTTGGGAATGTGCGACTGGGTTGTGGCGATCGCTGGCTTGCGCGGTGCTAAGACGGGCTCACTCAGGGACAACCAGCCATCGGTATCGAGCAGTTGGAACACTGTGAGCGAGCGGACGCCGACGGGCACTTTAAACGACACGTTAGCCTGAGTCCAGTTTTTGGCGGCGGGCTTCACCCCCAGCTCTTCATATTCACAGTCAATTGCTTCGGTGAGACAAGTCCCTCGGTTGTACCGTGCATAGATCTTGCTCGCGACATTGGCGCGATACATCGATGTGAACGTGTAGGTTTCACCCGGCACCACCGCGACATCGTAGGGGAGCCACTTGGCATCACCGGTCTCTCGGTTAGCCAGTTCCACATATACGGCTTTGCCCCCCTGATAGCCCGCTACCGGATAACGGAAGACCGCGTCTCGCTGACCCTCGCCCCCCGGACGCCAGAATCGTGGCAGGGTATCCGAAAACGGTTCTTCAAGGGAGGCATTGAGCAAGAGATTGTGCTCTGGTGTGTCCCAAACCCCAATTTTGCCAGCGTTGAAGTGATAGCCGATCGCAAAGATGAGTGCAAGGGTCGCCAGAACAAGGTAGGGCTTAAGGCGAGATTTCATGGGTGAATTGAGTGGGCCAGATTACGATTATTCATTATTGTATGGTTAGTAATTCAGCTTCATCAGCCCCCTACTAGGCATTACGGGCTATCCTGTACGCAAATCTTGGGGCATATTTTCTAAGTTGTTTCAGCACTATGATCTGCCTTATTGAGCGTCGTGCCACACCAGAGCAAATGCAACAAATGCTGGAGGCTCTGGGAATTTACATTAAACTGGCAGTGGATGTGCAACGTGAAATCTTGGCGGGAGGTGGAGAGCTGCACGCGGATTGTGAGCAGGTTTTGTTAAATAATGGCAGTGAGCAGGCGAATATTTGGGGGGCAGATTGGTACCCGCTCAATCAAACGGTGGGATATGAGTCGTTAATTAATATTCGTCCGAGTGCAAACAATCGTTCAATGGAAATTCAAAATCTTGCAGTACGTGAAATGATTGAGCAAATTGTGCAGTTTTTCTTAGGTGGTGTTCAATGGCAGTAGATTGGGATATTCTCAAAGCGCAGTATCTCCGAGGCGATCGGGGAACTCAATTGGATAGTTTAGCGCTAAATTTGACCCGAATTCAATTGTTGGCGCAACAAGATTCTAATGAGCCTGTCGCACAACATCTGATCCGAGAAAGCCAGTTTTTCATTGAGTGGCTCGTGCTAGGGATGGATCTGGATACAGATCTGGTGTTGGCAACAGAATTGGTGGATTTGCAACGGTTATTAAGTCGATGGAAGCTAGGCGGATCGGCGCTATGGATGGATGCGCAGCAGCGCCATAATATTGCTCTGCTAGCGCAAGATTGGTGTCAACGAATTCAGGTTCGATATAAAATTTTGACAAGGTAAGGAGCAAAGGAACACGAATATACTCCACAAGATTATGCGAGCACACTGGGGATATATAGAGGTGCTCTTGTGGTGTGTTAAGCTGTCGCCAACGCACCCTATTGCTCTCCTTTGTTTTTTCTCCATTTTTGAGTATGGAAAAGTTGAGAAAAATTGCGGTGCGCTATGCTGTTGAACAGATTCCTCACTGCCATCTTTTAACCTAATTTTTTGGTCTGAAAATTGTGTCTAGAGAATTTGCTATCTCACGCATGAGCTTAAGAAATTCTTTCCGAGTCTTAGCGTCCTTACCCTCCCAAAGGCTCTCCGCTGTCTCGCAATCAAGTATAAGTTCGTCAATCTTTGTGATCATTTCTGCATCTTCTGGAAATTCTTTTCTTAACAAATCATCATAACACGAGAGAAATCCAATTAAGATTCGGACATCTTTCAGGGCAATTTGACCAGATCTACGCATTTTAAAAATTTCGATTAGAGTATCAGCATGTGAGTACAAAATTGCACGAACGTTCTCAATGCTATCAATTTGATCAAATTCATCGGATTGATTAAACTGGGGTGATTTTAATACTGGCATCAGCCCTTGATATCCTGCTCAGAAAGACTTAATACTAAATCCGGATTGTATGAATACAGAAAGCGAAAGCTGATCCTGGTGGCGGGCAAGATGCCCGCGCTACGGGATATTGAGCCCAGAAGCCCGTAGCGCAGGCGGTCAGTGAGCTTGTCGAATCTGCGTCCCGCCTGCCCGAGGAATAATCAGCAATTTATCTCTCCCTATGCTTTACGGATTCAGTATAACTAAATAACCAGCTTTCTTTTCTCCATGTTGGTTTACAGCACTTCCCATCAATCAAGAGCATCTAGTAGACTAATCAACTTTATCCTTTACAACGATATCAATATGTGACAAACAGCATAGGGATTTATGAAAAAATATAGACAAACTAGTACCAATGCTTGCTTCAATCTCGCTAGTGATTTTTCCTGAATTCTTTATACTCTCCAACAGATCAATTAGTTGATCTCCTGAGAACTTTAACTGCTGATAGTCAGCTTGGTATTGATAAGCAATCATTTGGTGCTTACTTGGCAGTATAAACTTAGGGAAATTGAGGAAAATCCGAAAAGCCTCTTGCCATTTCAATTGTACACTTTCTAGCTTCTTGATGGATTCTACGATATTTGGATTATGAGGATAAGTCAATTGCCAATCATTACACTTTTCCTTATAGGATTTGAGATCTTCAGTGTCATGACGGATTGTTTTAGAGAGTGATTGAAGTGATCTAATAGAGCTATGGAATCCACTTTGATTCTCCTGCATATGATCTTTCGCGACTTTTTCGCCATCAGGTGTAATCTCAACACTTCCACCTTTCCCATTCTCGAACAATTGTAATTTCACCCATTTGTTTGCCTTTGATTTTCTAAGAGTTTCGATCAGATCATTTCGATCATCTACACTCCCCTCCATTTTCTTTGCAAGATCATTGACTGGCATTGCGGGATAGTCGTTATGATTCCTTCTATATTCTAAAAGGATTCTCAAGATTTTACCTTGAACGGCCTCTTCTTCTCCTGATTCATTAACGTTCATGATATTAGTATAACCATCTTAATTGGAGACAAGTTACTCCTAAGCCACGTATCTTTAGACACCTTTAGCTACCTTGACGCCAGCAGGTGTTATCTCAACAGAACCCATTTCTGCTCCTTCAGTCAGACGATACTCCACCCAACTATTCTCTTTTAAAGCCCGAAGAATCTCTACCACCTCTTCACGAACAATACCAGATGATTCAACTAGATCATCAAGATTCATCTTTGGGTCGCCTTTATGCTTTTGGTAGTAGTGATATAAAACCTTAAGAGTTTTTGCATCAGGACTCTGTTGTTCTGCTTTTGAAGCCAAGTCTATATTTCTATCTTGAGAGCCTTGATAGGTTTCCATACCATCTGATTCAGGGTCTGAATTATCTAAGATATCTCCTGACTGATGCTGAAATTCTTTTCGAGCCAAGCCACCTCTTTGCAAGACACTCACAACAAAAGTTGCAGCATTTTTCGCTGCCTTCTTTTGCCTTGCATCTTCATCATTTACCTTTTTATTCCCGTCTGCCCAATCACAAATTGCTTTAACGACAATCCAATGTACATTATGCAAGAATGCTGCACTATATATTCCAGACCCCTCCATCTCACCCCCAATTGCCTCTGGCCACTGTTGAAGGAGCTGATCACGAAATTCTCGATTATCTACAAGTGCTGAACCTGTAAGAAGCAGCCCAAACCTTAGCTCGCAATCTTGCCAAGACAACTCCCCCTCACGAAACTTACTGAGTAGTCCTGGCGATGCCTCAACCCGACAACCTCTTGAAATGGTTTGTGAATTATTCGCCGTGTCTGTGCTCTCTCGCCGAGGCTCATAATCTTGCAATTGCTTCGAGATTAAAATATCGCCAATTTCCTGCCTATCTGGCTTCATGCCAAACGCAATACCAACCCCTATAACAGCAGCAGGCTCAAGATCTTGTATTGCTTCTTTAACGGTGAGCAGCGAGCCACCTGCACCTCCTGACCCCATCTCTGACCTCACCATGGCAACTCTTGTATCACCAATGACCCCAAGGTGATAGTAAACGTTGTTCGGGTTGCTGTAGTCAGGCTGATAACCAGCACCTGTTACTTTCTCTGTCGTGTTCAAAACTGCGCTTGACTCGACTGATGTAACAGTGACTAAAAGGACATCACATTTAAGAGGAGTAAGATTCCTAGAGGATTGGTCTACTGTACGCGCCATAAATTCTCTGTGCAAGAACAGATATAGAAGCCTTGCCTATACACACATGGAATTTTGTTGCCTAAAACAGAGACTTAAGTATTTTCTTAACTCAATTTACAGATTTGTCGCAGTACTTTTGTGCTACTTTAAGCGTCTTAACTCAAGCTGCATTGTCACTTCCAATAGGGGCTTAGGGTGAATGCATCACTTCTTGCCCAGAGAAGCACAGCTCATTACCCAGTAGAACAAGCACTGAACAATATTGTTACTACTGCTGTGGCAAAGCTAAATCGGCGGGGTATAGGTCTTGGTTTTGGGCTCATACTTCCAGCCCGTCTCGATCTCGATCGCCTCGGCCAGAGAGAGCCCGACTGCATCTGCCTTCCGTTGAATCGCCAGGGGGTCAATGCGATTCACCCGGCAGAGTTCTTCAAGCTTGAGCGACCCCAACGGTGCTTTCGGACTCGAACGGGTCAAAGCCGACATCTGCGCCGACATCTGCGCCGACATGGGTGCGGCCGTCTGGAGGCGGGCGGCGACTCGGGGTTGAGCCGGTGGAGCCGTCGCTGCTTCCGGTTGGGATTGGCTGACGGGGGATTCGGTGGCTTGGGGTTCAGCTCGGGACGAAGGCGGTGGGTCTTGATGCAGCAGCTCGCCCTCGATCGCGTCAATCTCAAGCCCATTGAGAGAAGCGGCGATCGCCTCAATAGACGGGGTCATCGCGTCGGCAATCGCCGGGGAGGGTGTCCCTGCAGCCAGGGACACTGGGGCGGGCGGGGGCACCAGGCTGGGAGTGGCAACCAGGGTTTGCGGTGCGGATGCCGGGGCGATCGCAGCAGGGGTAGGTAATGTTGGTAGCTGGGCAGTTGGCAGCGGGGTAGCCGGGCGCTCCTCCACCGTTCGTAGGCGTTTATGGAGCACCGTCACCTGCTTGGAGAGTTTGGTCATCTGCTGCTCAAGCCGGGCCAACTGTGCTGACCAGGCTGCGGGTTCTTCGAGTTCCAGCAGGTGGGCGATCGCCACTTTCAGCACCTCTGACCGGGAGAGCTGTTGGGCTTCGGCATAGTGATCAATGGCCGCTAGCCACGCTTCGGGAATTTTACAGGTAAGAGGAATCTGAGCAGCCATATTGAAAGAGCGCATGCTTAACTCTATCAGTTTGCCGCATTTGCGCCCGTCTGAGCCCAAGACCCCAACCCGCTTAACCTAAACTTTTTCAAAGATATATCAAGCTCTGTGCAGGGGTCTGGAGCAACGCCAGAGGCCCCCCCTAACGAAATGCTATTTTTGGGATAGAGGTTGCATATTTCGCAATTAGGGGCGGTCATCAGTTAGACATCAATTAGACCTCAAACTGTTATGACGGCTCACTTATAGCCCCTCTCCTGCTGTTTGGGGTCGGGCGCTTGATCGCTTTTTTTATCCGGCTTCTGGCGTTAGCTGATGGCGCGCCCTAATCACATGTTGACCTGGCTCTTTCCCCTGGTTCTGCTCGCCTTCGCAATGGCAACCTTCTGGTTGGCACAGCAAACGGGTCAGGATGTCTACCGTGTCCTTGCGATCGGCGGTCTTGTCATCTGTCTGATTTGGGGCTGTGCGATCGCCCCCTGGTTCTTGCAACTCCCTGTCCTCATTTTCCTCGCAAGTTGGCGAGTGTGGCGATCGCCCCTGAAGCCGTGCAAATGAGCAATCGGTCTATTGTTTTGACCGGTTGCCAAAAATTTGACAAGCTCCCGCATATCGCCTACATTGGAAGACGCGCTGAAATTAGAGCGCTTGAGGGATTGTAGTTCAATTGGTTAGAGCACCGCCCTGTCACGGCGGAAGTTGCGGGTTCGAATCCCGTCAGTCCCGTTCTGGTTTAATCGCTTCTAAAAGATGGTAGGTGTAATACCAAGTGCCACTCTTACTGGCAGTGATGAGCTGCTCAGCTTCAGTCGGAGAAAGCGCGAGCTGCACCTTAGGGTGAGCTGATGCGGCTTGTGGCTCGGTTAAGAGAGGCTGCCAACGCCCCTCCCGCTGCTGCCAACAGATTGGTGGCGTATTCAGGGAGCAGTCTGCACCGATCAGTAGCTGGGTTTCGCCTTGAGGATTGGTATAAACGGCAAAGGGACGACCCTGCTCATCTTTTTGGTAGACCCGGAGGTCGAGGTCATGGGTCTGCATCTCCAGCCAGCTCTGTAGATAGGGCCCATGATAGTCGGGTAGGATGGGATGCTCGGAGCGGTAAAATGCTTGCCAATGCCCTGGCCAATGTTGCTCCAGCAGACGCTGGGTTTTGCGCCAACCATGCCGTGAGGAGGTTGAGGTGATTAAACGTCCCCCCGGCTGGAGATGATGGTGGGCATCGCACAAGAGGCTATCCAACACTAAACGCCCATCCGCTCCCGCTTCATTCCAGGCCTCGACCCGTGCCCGATGTTCTTGGTCAGATAAATTGGTATAAAGCCAGGGTTGAACGGGCGGATTACTGATAATAAGGTCGTAGTGTTGGTGCCCGAGCTGGGCAAAGCGATCGCTTTGCACCCCCGTCACATTGGTCAAGCCATTGAGCTGGGCATTTTGCACGGCGATCACCGCCGCCATCGAGCAATAATCACTCAGCGTTACATCCTGAGCCCCCAACAGACCACAGACAATCCCGACGATGCCAGACCCTGTCCCAAAGTCTAAAACGTTGACTCCGTCGAGATCCTGAAGATATCCCTGGCCCATGAGGACCTTGAGGAGTTCGATGGCACTCAGGGGTGACCAGACTTCTGGATGAGATTGTAATTGAACCGTGAATTCAGCAAAGGAAAAGCGTTGGATAGTCATGGAGAGCAAAGGGGATTTGTGGATGAAACCTTAAAGAGCCTTTCAAGGCTTTATGAGGTTGTCAGGATACCCAAAGCGCTACATTGACGCTGACTCACTCGTTTGTCGTGATCCAGAGATGATTTATTGCAAAAGCTTTTCAACCCCGACGGTTGCCTGAAAAACCTGCTCTGCCAATAAATGCGCCATGCTCTCATGGAATGCGGCGGCCAGGTGGGGCGCCTGAGTTTGCATCTCGATCAGTGCGACTTGAGAGAGCTTATAGAGCCGACTGGGTTGATCGGCAATCCCCGAAGTTCGATGTGTGGCCCGGCGATACAACCCCACTTCACCGAGCACGGTTCCGGCACTACTGGTTTGTAGCCGTTGGCTATGGTTTTTGCTCAGGGAGAGAAACAGCGAAACCTGGCCCGACTCCAGAAAGTACAAGGCATCGGCTGGGTCGCCCTGGGCAAATAAAATATCGCCGGTATTGAGTTTGCACCGTTGGAGATATTTCATAAAGGGGCGGATATGCTGTGAATCCACAAAAAAATCTTCGAGATGAATCGCCATGGGAATGAACCGTTTGCGTCTGAGCTGAGCATCTTCTAGGATTTGGCTTTCGCACCATTCCACACCGCGATCGAGGTCAGTAAAGACCTGAATCCTCTCATCATCCGTCGTGATCATCCCCCCTGGGCCCGTCAGACGCTGGGCTATGGACGTGCTCAAAGCAGTGAAGACTAACGTAACCTCCCGCAACTGGGCAATTTGCTTGAGCTTGACAAAGCTATAAATTGCTGAGGAGTCTAAGCCGGAGACGAGGCGAAAATCAAGGAGGAGGAATCGGATCGGGGTTTCCGTTGCCTGTTGGAGGCGCTGGCGAATCCACTTGAGCAAGGTGTAGGCCGTGCCAAAGAAGAGATAACCCTGCACCAAACAGATCTGCAATTCTTGACCCTGGACTTGCAGACGTCGTTGTGCATGAACCGAGCGTTTGAATTTACTCTGGTATGTCTGGCCAGAGAGGGTATTACGAATCACTTGGAGGCGACTGTAGTTGATGGCAAACATAAAGCAGGCGATCATGAGTCCCATGGCCACGCCGGTTAAAAATCCCAAACGTGCTCCGACAAAGGCGATCGCCACGATCAAGATATAATCCAGTTTAGAAAGTTTGAACCAGGCATCATAGAGCCATTCAATCAAGAGCGTAATTCCCAAATAGAGCAGCAGCCCACCCAAAACAGCCCGGGGTAAGTAAGACAAGAGGCGATCGCCCCAGATCGCCATCGCACCACAAAAAAGACCAGAGACCACACCGGCCAAGGGATGGGTTGCGCCAGCCGCTCGATTAATCAAGCTCCGACTCACCGAAAGGTGTCCGACCATGCCCCCACCTAAGCCTGCCAGCGTATTGGCAACACCTGCTGCCCGCAGTTCCTGATCCAGATCCATATCCTGCTCTGTGGCCATTTCTAGGCTGGTGGCACAGAGCAAGATCGTAATCGCCACCACCGCAAACAGGGTAAAGAGACTGGTCGTTTGCTGGGTCAGATTCGGCCAGGCAATCTGTTGCCAATCGGTGAGGGTCTGCCAAACCTGGAGCGGATTTGTGCTGGGAAAAGGCTCAAACAGCCAACCCTGCGCGATCGCCTGCGCCACAGGAACCCCCGCAAACCCCAAGCTGCCATGAATGAGCGCCACGGTTCCCAAGAGCATGGCTGGCAAAACCCAGAATTGTTTGTAGCGGGGCAAAATGCCCTTTAAGACCAACGCCAACAGAAGTCCGGGCAACCACAGCAGCACCTGCGATCGCGCCAGCAGCAACGGTATATTCCGAAACGTTAAGGGGGCTCCCGTCATCACCGTAAAGGATCCCTGGGTCAACAGCAGCCCAACCCCCGCCAGAAAGCCACCGAGCACGGGATAGGGAATAAAACGAATGAAGCGACTCAGCTTGAGTTGCCCCAGAATGAAGAGCAGAATCCCCGTAAGGAGTGTACTAATAACAATGGCAAAGCCAACAGTGATCGCAATTTGGTCATCTTGACCCTGAGCTTGGAGATCTTGGTGAATAGCCATCGCAATCAGGGCCAGAAGGGCCGCTGCATTACCATCCGGCCCCGCGATCACGAAAGGCAGTGAACTCATACAGGCAACACCCGCGCCCAAAATGACAGCCCCAATGAGTGACATACTCACTCCCAAGGGGAGATAGGGCGCGAGATCGCCGGAGAAAATCAGGGCAGCGTAGGAGATACTGTAGGTCAGTGTCACCAAGCCTGCAACCAGGCCCGCCGAACAATTCGCAATTAAAAATCGGGGTTGCCAGAGACGCATTCAAAAAAGAAAGATTAGGTATAGATCAGCAAAGCCATCATCTCTCACGGCTCAAGGAGTGGCGATACCTTCATCATCTGCGTTTTGGGCGAAAAATAACATTGGGTTTGAAATCTTGCGCTCAGAGTGATTTTGCCAGCGTTAATATTGGGTATCGTGCCCATTCAAGCGTGCTCAGCACATTTAAGAGAATGCCCTGCTGTATTGTATTCACTGTCCTCGCTCTCAATATCCGCTCAATTTTGCGCCATCTTTAAAGCGAATGCCTGACTTGTCACCCGTTACAACCCCACCTGTAACCGCTACACCCAAACCCCAACCCTCAAATGGACTGAGCCTTAAGGCGACCCTAACCGGGGTGGTTCTCATCACCGTGGGCCTCACCGCTGCTGCCGTCCATTTTCCTTGGCTCTGGACCTCTGAGCGCAATGTGGATGATGTGGTGAGTCAGCTTAATGAGGAAGTGATGCGGGGAACGGCTCAAGAGGTGGAGCAGCTCTTTGACAACGTGCTCTCAGCCAAGCACCTGATCGAAGATGCCTTTGACCAGCAGTTGGTTGACCCCTATGACCCGAAGCAGCAAGCTGATTTTTACCTTAGTTTACTCAAGGCCAATGATAATTTCACCTGGGTGCAGCTGGGGTATGCTAATGGTGACTATTTGGGGGTTCAACGCCGCGCCGATGGTTTATTTAATGTGATTCGGCGTCAATGGGATGAACAACTCGGTCAGCTCGCCGAGCCCGGTACCCCCCTGGCTCGGATTCAGGCGGAGCGAGCGGTACAGGTCGAGGAATATCTCAACACCAACATCTGGGACAAAACCCTTGCACCCGCAGCCAAGACGGTTGATACCTACAACTTGATCGATTCCCGTTGGCAGAAGGTGGGGGCCAGTCAGACGGCGGAAATTTATTATGCGCCCGTGCGACCGTTTTATCAGGTGGCGGCGGAGACACCGGGCGAGGATGCTTGGACGGATATCTATGTCTTTGTCACGGGGAAGGCGGTGGGGATTGACTCGAGCATTACCTACAGCCCCCAACCCATGACCGGCCGATTCTTGGGGGTGATTAGTATTTCGTTTGAGTTGCGCCAAATTTCGAATTATTTAGCGGAGCTGAAGTTAGCCCAAGATGGGGGCGTGTTTATTATCAATGCACAGTCCGAACTGATTGCCTTTAGTAACCCCAAAAAACTGGCTGAAACCTTTGTCGGTGAAGAAAAGCCAGAGTTACGCTATCTCGATGAAGTGGATGCTTACACCTTGGAAATTGCCTATCAGGGTTTCCAAGAACAGGGGATTGATCTTGAACAGGTCAGCGAGCTACAGGAGTTTATCTATCGTGATCCCCAGACGGGTGAGAAGTATTTTGTTGCCCTCAAACCCCTAGACCACTTCGGCTGGTTGGTGGGAACCGTGACCCCGGAAGCACTGTTTCTGACCGATATTAATCGCAACAAGCAAATTTTGCTGGGGGTGGTGCTGGCATTGGTGACGCTGGGTTCGGTGGGGGCGGTGATCTTGAGCGATCGCACCATTGCCCGGCCAATTTTGGCGATTACGAGTGCGGCAGCGGCGATCGAAGCGGGTGAGTTTCAAACCCAGAGCCTCGATCGCCCCGCCAAACGCACTGATGAATTGGGTAAGCTGGCCCGTGTCTTCCAAGAGATGGCCCAGCAGGTCTATGCTCGGGAGCAACGTCTTAAGCGTCAGGTGCAGGAACTTAAGATTGAAATTGACGAGGCCAAGCGCAAAAAAGCCGTCCGCGAAATTGCCGAGACCGACTTTTTCCAAGATCTCCAATCCAAAGCCAAGGATATTCGCCGGCAACGTCGTCGTCGGGGGCGCTCAACGCTACCAGAAGAATCTGAGCCGTCCAAACCAGATTGATCCTTCCAAAGTGATAATTAAACTGAGTTTCGGTCAAGCGAAATGATTGCATTCCTCATAGCACTAAAATCTCAATGTCAAACCCGGTTGTCAGGGGGCCAGCCCCCCGACACCTCCCGCTGAGGGGGAGATTGCCCCCTCAGACTCCGGCAGTATCGGAGCCAATATTGTTGACGTTGTCGATTTTCATAAGCCTTCGTGCTGTTTGCTTATCCAGAACTCAGGTTAATTAAGAGCAGATTTCAGAATCTCTCACAATCTGATCTATATTTGCTTGTTATTGGGAACTTAGATTCTCGTTACTAAACCACATTGGATCAAGATTCTTTTCTCTCAATGATTTTGGGTTAAAAATTCTTTGAAATGGTAGTTTTCCATGCTGGCATTGCAGCTCGAAAAATTCTCTTGCATATCTATGGGCAAAGTCCTCCTTGTCTTTGCTGGGCTTTGCATCATATAAGCTATCAAGCTGCTTCCATGTCTCATCGTTATCGCCTGACGGTATTTCCACATTCTCCAAATAATCGACATAGTGGCCAATTTCGTGGGGTAGGGTTCGAAAAAGCTGTGTATTTCGTATGGCTTCAAGTCCCCCTTTAATGTAGTAATAGCGTCGATCTGACTCTATTTGATGTCCATCTTTTGCAAGGCGTTCTAACTCACGAAGGTCATCAGGGGCGAGAGTTTTACGCCATCGAAACAATCTATTCTTCAGTTGTGCTTCAAGGTGAACCGCCGGCCCAGAATATTGCTCTATTTCAGACCAATAGCGGAGTCTACCCCACACAGAACCCAAGATCTGTTCCTTTTTTTTCGGTTGACGTAGCACAACCATCTTTATGGGCTCAAGATGCTCTTCAGGTATCAAATTCAGTACACACTCAATATCATTTGGAGTGCAGGCATGACAAAAATCAGGATGGGTTTCTTCTATCAAGAGAGTGATATTACACTTATTGATTTTTAGTTCCAAGGCGACTGGATTTTTGAGCCTTTCGTGAAACAGTCGATCATCTGCCCACGATTGAGGAATGGTTAAATGATTGTTTTGCCCATGGCCAGATTTACGGGTTCCAATGTTGCGATTCCGCCGTCGAGCATCCCATCCAGATCGGTTCATCTCAATATAATTACCTTAATTAAGCGCCCAAATCCACCGCCACTCGATGGGCACAGGCAAACCCAGAAAACGCCACGGCATTAAGCCCCTGACCGGGGAAGGTGCTATCCCCCACGCAGTATAAACCGGGAATGGCGGTGCGGTTAAAGGGCATCCCCAACAGACCCCAGAGCTTACGTTGGGGGATCGGGCCATAGGTGCCATCCTCCCGCCCAAGGAAGCGGCGATGGGTGCGAGCTGTACCGACTTCTTGATAGTCGATCGCCGCATTTAAACCGGGGAAAATGGCGGCGAGGCGATCGCAAAGCCGTGCCGCTGCTGCCCGCTTCTTGGCTCGGTAATCCTTGCCCTTTAAGTCCTGCCAATCGGTGATCCAACTGGGGGTAAAGGTATGGACGATGTGTTTGCCTGGTGGCGCAAGACCGGGATCAAGCAATGTCGGGATCGAGACAAAGATGGTGCCCTCAGGATCTTCCATTCGTGCCCAGTCTTCGAGCAGAATATGATGGCATTCTGTACCGGGGGGCAACACCTTTGCATCTACACCCAGGTGTAGGCTCAGGAAACTGGGCGATTTTTGATAGCGTTGTCGCCAGCGCCGTTCCGTGGCGGGGAGCGTTTCGAGGGGCAGCAACTTATCGAAGGTATCCCAGCGGGTGGCATTGGAGATCACCCGTCGCGCCCGATATTCTGTGCCATCGGCCAGACGCACGCCTACCGCACGCTTGTTTTCTAGAATAATCTCCGTCACGCGGGCCCGATAGGCGATCTCGCCGCCTGCCGCTACTAACCCATCGGCCAGCTTCTGGGCGATCTGCCCCACCCCGCCCTTGGGGTAATTAATGCCGCCGTAATGGCGATCGCTAAAGACCATGCCCGCATTGATCATCGGTGTTTGGTCGGCAGGTACCACCGACCAACAGAAGCATTCCATATCGATGAACTGAAGGAGTTCTGGATCTTGGATATGACGGCGGGCAATATCGCCCGCATTTTGGGGCAAATATTTCACCAGTCCCAAGCAAGCGAGGGGATGCTGGAAGAAGACCCGAAAGAGGTAGCCCAGCTCTTCAAGGGAGAGCAGTTCCATGACATTAAGGCAGTTAAAGACCTGCCAGCATTCGTCATAGAAGCGGCGAATGCCCTCCCGTTCTTGGGGGAAGCGATCGCCGAGCTCCTGCATAAACTGCTCATAGTCCCGATGGACTTTGAGTTCCAAGTCATTGGGCAGATGATAATGAATCTGGCAAGGGTCCGGAAAGGTCTCGATCGTCTGGCCCACCGCGTCAAGGGCACGGGTCAAGAGATTGGTGGTTCCCTCTGTACCAAAACCAAAGATCATCGAAGCGCCTACGTCAAAGCGGTAGCCCTTCCGCTCGAAGTAACCCGCGCTCCCCCCCGGAATCAGGTAGCGCTCTAGCACCAGTACTTTGAGTCCTTTAGTCGCCAGTTGTGTTGCGGTGACCAGACCGCCAATGCCCGAGCCAATCACGATCACATCATATTGTTGCTGGCTGGGTGGGGTGGTGGGCAGTGGGGATAGAGTAGCGGTCATGATGGTTTGAGAAAGCAGCAACGCGGTAGAGGGATTACTTAAGCATACGTGAGTTCCAGGACTTGTTTTGAACCTCGTAAGGTTTGGAATTGGTCGTATCTATCGATGCTCTAGACCCTTGGCAGGCGAGACGCCTGCGCTACGGAATTACCGATTTATTTTCTTAAGTTCCATCAACTCCATCCGATCGCTCTGCTGCGCTTGGCAACGTTGAGCAAAATGCCAAGTATTCCGGCGTTGCCATTCCCTGTTGCAGCGCGGCCACAACTTGAGGCATTTGGTTTTGCGCCAGAGCGGCGACGTCCAACCATAATCCAGGAAAGACTCGACTTTGCACCATTTTTGGGGTATCGGGTGTCTGGGTATCGGGGCATAGCGGTTGATCAGCACCTCCGGCCCAGGTAAAGTCCTCAAGACGCTGCTCAACGGGCTGCCAAAGCCAATATTCCCGAACGCCATGTCGTTTGTAGAGCTGCTGTTTCTGCCCCCGATCAATGGTTACAGCACTCGCGGCAATTTCAACCACCAGCTCCGGCGGCCCAGCCAGATAGCCGTCGGTCGTCACACGGCTACGGCCACCGGCCACCTCATCCAGACGGAGCACAATATCGGGCTGGACTTCATTCTCCGAATCCAGACGAACCGTCGGCTCAATTCCAATGCTCAGATGGGGCGTAAAGGCACTATAAAAGCCCAGCCAGGTGGTCAGATAGCCATGGGGCTGGGCATGGGGAGTAAAACGCAGGGGAGAGGCCACGTGAACGATTCCTTCAATCAACTTGGCTTTGCGGATCTTCGGGTCAGCCGCATAGCGCCGCTCAAACTCTGCCTGGGTGAGGCGATTGCCCTTGGCAGTGCGCAGAGCGCAATCGCCATTTTCCAGGAGCGGTAGGGTCTTTGGTTGAGCAGACGACAGGGACATCCAGAGTACCCCCCATCAACGACTTGATCAGTAACTAAATAAACGACGGACGGCTGCTATCGCCGCCGCCTTGGGCCTCCATCTTCGCTTTGGCTTTAGCCGCACTCCGGCGGAGGGACTGGAGGCGGGTTTCGTATTTTTTGCGTTGGCGGCGGTTGGGGGTCTGTTCGATCAGGGTCTTGAGGGCACTGCCGAGGCTTTTGTAAGCGTTGGGCATACTGTAGCCGAAACGGGTGGCGAGGGCGATCGCCCGTTTGTCGGCTTCTAGGCTCTCAGCCAGGCGCTTGTCGCCATTGTTTTTCTGCCAGAGTCGGAACCCGGACACGCCACACAGACCCAGAGCGAGGACTAAAAGCAGGCCATCCTGAACCCAGAGCTCTCCGACTGCGCCGCCCAGACCGATCGCCAGCGCAGCCATTTCCCAGCCTTCTTTAGGGACGGTGTCGTTTTGGATGCGGCCCACTTCATGCCAGAAGAGCAGATTGCGCTGGTCGATCGCCAGATTGTCCCATTTGCCTAGGTCAATTTGAATTTCAATTTCGTCCCGACCCAGTTCTTCAGAGCGGATCAGCGGCGGATTGACCTCGGCACTCGCTTCCACCATCACCCAACTTTGCAACTCCGGCGGCAGGAGGGTTTTGAGGCGGCGCAGTTCACTCATTTCAGCGCGGGCAGAAGCGGCAGAATACGATGTCATAGATTTTTTCGGGCAAAAACGAACAATTGTTACGGTGTTATATGCGTTCTCTTCATTCGGAGCACAGATCGCCAGATGAAACCCCTTACCCAGCAGGCGCTTTGTAAGTGCGAACTGTAAACTGCGAACTGCGAACTGATGCTTACTATTCTACAACCTGAGCAGCCATGAGTTGTCGGCTCTGTCAAGGTGCAAATGCGATCGCCGCTTCAATCTCGACGATCGCCGCCTCCAGATCATCATTGACGATTTGCCAGTCAAATTCCGCCGCTGCGGCCAGCTCAATTTGAGCCCGCTCCAGCCGCCGAGCGATCGCCGTCTGATCATCGGTGGCGCGATCGCGCAGGCGGCGCTCCAATTCAGCCAAAGAGGGGGGCAAGATAAAAATTCGTTTGGCGTCGGGCAAGGCGGCTTTAACCGCCCGAGCCCCCACCAGCTCAATTTCCAGAATCACGGTCTGTCCTTGCTCCACTGCTTTCTCAATCGTGGTGCTGAGCGTCCCGTAGAGATTGCCCGCATATTCCGCCCATTCCAAGAACAAGCCCTGCTCAATGTTGGCTTCAAACTCAGCCCGCGCCAAAAACCAGTATTGCTGGCCGTGCACTTCGCCCGGACGGGGCGATCGTGTGGTGGCCGAAACCGAAAGGCACCATTGCTCAGGATGGCGCTGAAGCAGCGCCTTTACCAGTGTCCCTTTGCCCACACCACTGGGACCAGTGAGCACGACGAGTTGTCCTGTCGCAGCGGGTTCAGGGTTCGGAAGTGGGGAAGCAGTCATGGTGAATGGTGGCGGCAAAGAGTTGGGATGGATGGCGAGGGAGGAATCTAACCTGATGCCAATTCTAAGCGGTCGGGGTCCAGGTCATGGCAAGGTAGAGCCCTGCGTTACCGGTGGGGTGAAACCCAAGCCGCTGGTAGAGCCGGATTGCTGGACGATTACGGTGTATCACCATCAGTCGCACCGGGCAGTTGCGCCGGGTGGCGATCGCCTGGATATCTTGCAATAGCGCGGTGCCAATGCCCTGGTTGCGCAGTTTGGCACAAAGAGCCAGATCAATAATATGCAGCTCATCCGGGCGATCGTCTAGGGTGAGTTTGCCGATCGCCGCTGCGCCCTGCTGCACAATCCCAAAGTCCGCCTCAGGAAACTGCTGTCGGTAGCCCTGCTGATGAACCTTAAATTGCATTGCCAGTACCCTATCCCGCTGGGGTTCAGGCAAAGCGGCAAACTCGGCAGCTCGGAGGCTGATGTAGAGCTGACGCAAGAAGGGTTCATCGTCGGGGGTGACAGGCCGCACTGTGGCCCGATGTTGGCTCTGGAGCCGGGGGAAGACGCGATCGGTCATCAATATCTTTAGGACAGGCTCATCTTCACCACCATCATGAACCCCACGATGCTCTAAGAGAAGACTATTCTTTCTAGAGATGAATACTGACAATCCCGAAACGGCTTGCCATGATTGGGAGAAGGCGATCGCCCCTCCCCCTTACCGTCTCCAACCATGGTTTACGCTGCCCCCGCTCCCCGCCGCAAGTTTGACCCTGCTGCCGAGCCCCGCAAAGCCCCGCCCGCCCAGCGACCAAAACCCCCAACCGCTGCAACGGAGCCCCAGCCAGTAGCGCCAGAGGCTAGCTTTCGGCAACCTTGGGGCGCTATGCTCAACACCCTGTCCCTGCCAACCGCCGCAACCAGTGATCAGCCAGGGGCGTGCAAGATCCGAGCCCAGGCTCTGCCTTTGCCCGCCGCCGCCAAACTCCCCGTTCGGCCGATCGTGGCTCCCCCCTCGGTTGTGCAGCGTGAGGCCGCAAAGAGCTCTGAGGGCTCAGGAGGCAGAACAGAAGGTTCCTCAGTGAGTCAGGGCCTATCCTTGCAAGCGCAGCCGAACCGAACCGGACTGCCCGATACGCTCAAAACCGGCTTAGAGCACCTTTCGGGCTATTCCCTGGATCAGGTGAAGGTGCATTACAACTCGGCCAAACCCGCCCAGATGCAAGCCCATGCCTATACCCAAGGCACAGATATTTTTGTGAGCCCAGGGCAAGAGCGACATGTGCCCCATGAGGGCTGGCATGTGGTGCAGCAGATGCAGGGGCGGGTGAAGGCGACCCGGCAGTTGAAGGGGGTGGGGCTAAATGATGATCAGGGGTTGGAGCGGGAGGCGGATGTGATGGGGGGGCGGGCACAGTCTATTCTGCAATCTAAAAATAGGAAAGTCCAGGTTGGGGAGAATCCAGAAACTCAATTCGTAAGGACTATAAATGGAGTGAATCAAACAAGGGGCGTAGTCCAGAAACACCCTGGATGGGACAATCTTCTGCATGTTCATGGAGCACTGGATCACAAGGAATACCACGATCAAGCATTGCATGAGAGGTTGGCGGGAGAGGAGAAAAAATCAAGAACTCGTCAAGATAACCAAGGGTTTCGGACACAAACAAGATTTAGTGCGACAACGATAAATTGGCAAGGTATCTTGCATATAGATTCTACAGACGATCACTCAATAATGCATGAGGAATACCATGTAGAAGATTCAAAAGTGGGCTGGGGAGATGGTCAAGGGGTGAGTGGAAAAGTTCATTATCTAGGAGTAGATCCTGACGGGAAGAACCATGGAGTTCAAGCAGTGGTGACAAGTAAGATGTGTAGCTATTTTAAGCAACAAGGAGAGGACAATGTGGGTGAGTCTGCCACGGGAGATATCCCATATATAAAACATGGTTTTAGTTCTGGTGTGCATCGAGCCCATGTACTCGCAAGATGTTTAGGAGGACTAGGCAGTCGATTAAATTGGGTTGTATTTAGTAGCACAGCAAATGTGAGCACTATGTGGAGTGGAGTTGAGAAATTAGTCTATGGATTTCTAAAAGAACGAGGTAGTTGGTGTGCGATCAAAGTAACGCCTGTGTATAATGATAAATTAGGTCCAGTGCCTTTAGGAATGTTGTGGGAATGTTCATATTTCAATTATGGAGATCTAGTTGACTATGACAAAACATTCATCCCAAATGATGTATGAATCAAATTTAGATAGTAAGAGTGAGCAAAGTAAACGGACTCGAATAGTAAAGTGGGCAAGATAAGCAGTAGGGTGGGCATTGCCCCTACAACCCCTAAATTTATCCATAGTAATAGTAAGGTTGGCAAAATCCATAGTCTTGAAAGCACAACACAGATCATCAATATGTGCCCATCCTACAGTCTTTGCTGCGTCAGGGATCACTGGCAATCTATCATGAAAACATCCATAAAAACATTACTGCCTCTGTCGTAACACCCCCCCACACTATTTACTTGGGGCAAAGCGACGATTTTTATGCAGATGTGCGTGGCAGCAAACGTTTCATCAGGGGAACTGCGAACTCTCAACTGTGAACGGGTTGTGCGGATTCCGGCCCAGGCAGTTGTATGAAGGAAGACATTGCTCTAGCTGAAGAGATTGGACTTCAGCCAACACGTGATACCAAATCCGCAAAGCATAGGGAGAGATAAACTACTGATTATTCCTCGGGCAGGCGGGACGCAGATTCGACAAGCTCACTGACCACCTGCGCTACGGGTTTCTGCGCTCAATAGCCCGTAGCGCGGGCATCTTGCCCGCCACCCGGATCAGCCTTCGCTTTCTGTGTTCATACAATCCGGATTCAGTATGAGTCTCCCCCCAATGCCTCAACTCCAAGCCCCCACGCCCTTCTCCCAAAGCCTAATCTGGCAGCTCCAGCAAGACTATTTTGCTAGCGCTGGCATTGAAGCCTGGCGCAGTGGGCAAGTGCCCCATTACATCACCAGTAACCCCGTGATGGGCCAAACCTATGCGGAGCTGGTTTTAGCCCTGCTGCGCGACTTGGCGCTGCGGGGCCAACAACAGGAAAAAGTTTATCTCCTGGAGCTGGGCGCAGGTCATGGCCGCCTCTGCTACCATTTTCTGAAGCATTTCGAGAAATATTATCGGTTCAGCGCCATCCCGCTGCCGCCCTTTTGTTACGTTCTCAGCGACTTCACAGATGCGAACTTGGCTTTTTGGCAGGCTCACCCCCGGTTGCAACCCTACCTGAGCCAAGGCTGGCTTGACGTTGCCCACTTTGATGTTACCCAGAGCGAGACGATCGCCCTGCAAACCGCTGGCCTCACCCTGCAAGCCCAGGACTTGCGGCAGCCCCTGATCGCGATCGCCAACTACTTTTTTGACACCATTCCTCAGGAGCTGTTTTTTATTCACAACCAAGAGATTACCCAAGTTCTCCTCGAACTCACCACCGACCTTGAGCCACCACCCAGCGAGCCCGCCGCGCTGCTTGAGCACCTCGAACTCCATTACAGTGATCAAGCCGTTACCGCACCGATCTATGGCGAGGACTCTATCCTCAACGACCTTCTCGAAGACTATCGCCACCAACTCGATCGCACCCATTTGCTGTTGCCCCATATCGGCATTCGTTGCCTAGAGCGCCTCCGTCAGCTCTCCCAAGCTGGATTGATGTTGCTGACCGCCGACAAGGGCGAGCATCATTTGAGCCAACTGGGCGATCGCCCACCCCCGCAACTGGTGACCCATGGCAGCTTTTCCCTGAGCGTCAACTACCATGCGCTCCAACGCTATTGCCACCATCAGGGTGGGTTAGCTCTCTTTCCCCGCCACCAACCCGCTAGCCTGGATCTGGGCTGTCTGCTCTTGCTGCCGGAAGCGACCACCTACCGAGAAACCCACCAGGCCTATGAACGCTTTGTCAATGACTATGGTCCCGATGATTATTTCAGCCTCAAGAAACTGATTGAGCAGCATTTCGAGACCCTCACCGGGCGTGACATTCTGGCTATCATTCGTCTCAGTGGTTACGATACACGCATTTTCACCCAGATGTTGCCCCAGCTCTTTGAGCTGATCCCGACCCTCAGCGAACCCCAACGCTGGACGCTGTTTCTGACGATTCCTCGCCTCTGGGATACCCATTATCCCCTCGGGGAAGCGGTGGATCTGGCGGCAGCATTGGGCGATCTGCTCGTGGCGCTGGCGTTTTATCGAGAGGCGATCGCCTATTACGAGAAGTCAGCGCTGATCTATGGGGCTGAGGCCGAGGCTCGCTACAAGATTGCCCTCTGCCATTGTTTGTTGGGGGAGTTTGGTCAGGTATTGGCGATCGTCGAGGCGGCGCAAACCCGTGACCCCGATAATGAACTGCTCCAGCAACTCCTGGGCCAATTCAAAGCTGAACTAGCGGCAGAGCAGGCCAAACAGCAGGCACAAGCAGCCACAGAGCGGGCCGAAGCGGCTGAACAAGCCCTGGCAGCGGAGCATCAAACGCAGCAACGCCTGCGGACGAAACTCCAGGAATTGGGGGTTGATCCGGAGACGCTGCTCTAAACCCCTTGCCCAACCCTCTCCCGAAGGAGAGGGCTAACGCTCCCTTCACCCCGTTTCCCACAGGACAACGCAGGGGGGAGAAGGGTTGGGGAAGAGAAGACGGAGAGCAGAATGGGGGGTGAACATCCTCCCCACATTACTTCCTTAGGAAAAAGGGGTGATTTTTATGCAGTTTGGCAAAGTTGTTACAAAACGCAACATACTCAAACCAAAGACTGTGGCCAGCGCCGCCCAACACTGGCAAAGCAACCCAGCGTGATCAGGCTTTCCGTGATCAGGGTGGCGATCGCTGCCCCTTGATCACTGTAGAGCGGAATCAGCCAAGCATTTAAACCGATATTCAAAATCACCGCCGCCAGCGTTAAGCCCAAATAGAGTTTTTGCTGCTCTAGAGCCACCAGGGATTGCGTTGCGAGATGCCCCAAATAAATCGGTAGCAAACAGCAGCTCAAAAGTTGCAACGTGGGAATTGCCGCTTGAAAATCCGCCGTGTAAACCCAGGTCATCAAACGGGGCGCAACCCAGATCATCACTAGACTCACCAAAACGCCTAAGCCGCCCAGCACCCCTAACAGTTTTTGAAACATCGCCTTAAACTGTGGCAATTGCGCCAAGCGGGGAAAGGCCACAATCATGATTACGCTCGGCAGCATAATTGTGCCCTCAATGAGGCGATAGGCCGCGTTGTAGAGCCCCACCGCCCTATCCCCCTGGAGCAGGCCCAGCATGACAGTATCGATGCGGAAGTAGAGCATCCCGAGCAACACCACACCCCCAAGCAAAAGACCCTCCGTCGCAGTTTTTTGCAGACGGGGACGGTATACGGGCTGACCCCAGGCGGGTTGGAGAGTGGGCCAGGTAAACATGACGGTAATGAGCGTGGCGATCGCCGTAGAAACCACCAAAGCGATCGGCCCCAGCCACAGCCGAGGAAACGTTGCCCAGCCCAGCCCCAGGAGTACAATCAGCGCCAAGGCCTTGTGAGCACTGATAACAACAGCTTCTAGGCGCATTTGTTCATACCCCCGCTGCACCGCAAAGCAAAGACGCTGAAGCGAGAGCAGCACGAGGTAGAGATATAAGCTGGCGAGGAGGGTTAAGGCCGTTCCCAGCAGCGCCAGCAGCGGCAGCAACAGCAAGCAGAGCAGGGCCATCCCCCCTCGAATCAGCAGGGCATCTTGAATCACGACGGGGGGCTGTGCTAAGCCCTGATCACGGCTGACGCCCTTGGTCACAACGAGATCTAGGCCCAGCTCCAACAGAGGCTGTAAGATCATCAAGCCCAACGACAGGGCAAAGGTAAACTGTCCATAGATTTCCAGGCCGGTGAGGCGAGGGAGCAGCAAATAGAACAATAAACCCAAACCTTTGGCAACACCCTGCCCCAAAAATTGCCAAATAAAATTACGACCTAACTGCATTGTTTTGTTCTCATCTGGTCTGTGCTCCCCCTCTTTTCATGCTGCTTGCTAACTTATCTTTTTTGCCTCAACATCCTTCAGGCTTGTCAGTTTACGCAACGAATCTTTTACAAGCCTTAGACCTTCCGGAAACCCATCTGTTAGGAAATAAGACGATCGCCCATTATCCCACTCACCCGGTTCCACCGAGTCTCAGCAGTGATTTTGCCTATGCTGGACTGATCAAGCGCTTGCTTTGGACTCAATGGCAAGTGCCTCGACTGTATTCTAAGCTAAAGGGGGATCTTTTTTTCTCGCCCATTCCTGAGGCACCCTTGGGTGTTCGCTTTCCTACTGTTGTGACAGTTCACGATCTTATTCCGTTGCATTTTCCCAAGCTGCTCTCGGTGTTGCGGTTGTATTTTAAATATTATGTTTCGCGGGTAGTGCGATCGGCGAGTCATGTGATTTGTGATTCGAAGGCAACGGCGCGAGATCTGCGTGATCTGTTGGGTGTGTCTGTGCAACATGTCTCAGTCATTCCCCTGGCCTATAATGCCCAGCATTTCCGATTTTTAGATTTACCCCGGCAAGATTATTTCTTGTATGTGGGTCGCCATGATCACTATAAGAATCTCCGTCGCTTAGTTACTGCGTTTGCTCAGTTGCCGGAACAGACAGTGCGACTCAAAATTGCGGGTGCAGCGGATGGCAAGAATACCCCATTACTGCGACAGCAAGTCCAAGCGCTGGGCCTGGGCGATCGCGTCGAATTTTTATCCTATGTGCCCTATGCAGACTTACCTCAGCTGATTAATCAGGCGATCGCCCTGGTCTTCCCGAGCCTCTGGGAGGGCTTTGGCTTACCCGTCCTCGAAGCCATGGCCTGCGGCACACCAGTGATTACCTCTAACCTCTCCTCGTTACCAGAAGTGGCAGGAGAGGCGGCGATTTTAATTGATCCCTATCAGGTGGGGGAGATGGCTGAGGCGATGCAGGCGGTGGCGACGGATGGGCAGTTGTGGCGATCGCTGCGAGCAGCCGGCCTCAAGCAAGCCCAGCAGTTTAGCTGGCACAAAACAGCCCAAGCCACGGCTCGGGTGTTGGCGCAATATCTTTAAGACCCGATACGCTTGAGATACCATTCCCCCGCCCCAATCCCCAGCAGGGTCATCACCGCACCGATCGCCGACCCGATCAAATCCAACTGCAACACCAAAATCGCAATTACACCCGTCACTGCACAATAAGTTAAGGCAACTCGGGAATGGGGCCAACCGGACTGTTGCAAACGTTGATAAAGATGAAAGCGGTGGGCTTTGAAAATATTTTCTTTACGCATCAGGCGACGGATGATCGTGTAAATGGCATCGCCAATGAGGGGAAAGGTGACGGCGATCGCTGACCAGAATATAACTGGATTGGGTTGTCCATCGAAGAGATGAGGGCTTGAACCGGCGATCAAAAAGATTGCCACGATCGCCCCTAGAAAAGTACTGCCCGCATCTCCCATAAAAATCTTTGCGGGTGACCAGTTCCACTGTAAAAAGCCAACCAAGGCAACTGCCAAAAGAATCAGGGCAGGGTAATCAAGGTAGAGGGCAAGAAATGCGAGCTGAATCACTGTGACACTTGCAACTAAACCGTCCAAGCCATCCATGAAGTTATAGAAGTTGATAAAGGCAGTGACAAAGATAATATTAATAATTATTCCTAAAATAATGGTAAATCCCTGCCCGCCACCGGGTAGCCAAGGAATAGGAACCAAACCATAAATCAGTGAAACTGCAGCGACTGCCATTTGCGAAAGATAGCGAATTCGAGCAGAGAGATCCTGGCGATCGTCGATTAATCCGATAAGTGCTAAGGCTAACAGAGGAAACTGCAAGATAAAGATCGGAAATTCGAGTGACCAGAGTCGGCTTGCTGCTGCCCCAGAAAAGGTTAGGAAAAGCCAGACAAAACCAATGCCGCCCCCTCTCGGTGTAGGTCGAGTATGGGAACTGCGTTCATTGGGGACATCCAAAAATTTTTTTTCAAATCTGCGCTTGAGAATACCCGTGACCAAAAAGGTCAAAATCCAAGTTCCAAACGCTAAAATAAACCACAGTAAAATATCGAGACTGATTATAAGCTGAGTTGTTGAGAATAGATTGATATTCAAGCTAGACAGTGCTAGATAAAGACCCCCCACCAGCCAATAATCAATCTCTAATCCCAGAATTTTTCGCATCTTATCTCAATTTCTTGATATCAATATGGGCAACCTCTATAGTATCTGAGAAGGTTAACTGTGAGCATTCTTGAGATAAATCTCACCAGCTACAATTCCCAGGATTGTGATCACTACACTGATCATCGATCCCAGCAAATCCAACTGAAACACCAAATTCGCAATTACACCTGTCATAGCACAGTAGGTCAGCACTACACGAGAATGGGGCCAGCCAGACTGTTGTAAGCGTTGATAGAGATGAGAGCGATGGGCTTTGAAGATATTTTCTCTACGAATGAAGCGACGGATGATTGTGTAGGTGGCATCACCCATGAGGGGAAAAGTGACGGCGATCGCTGACCAGAACAAAAATGGATCAGGGTATGACTTTATATGCATATAAGAGTTGGGTCCTGCCATCAAAAATATAGCGATAACTGCTCCTAAAAAATTACTACCTACAGCTCCCATGAAAATCTTGGCAGGTGACCAGTTCCACTGCAAGAATCCTAATAGAGAAACAGAGAGGAGTATAAAAACTGGATGATCAAAGTAGAGAGATAGAAAGACCAATTGAATTAAGCTCGTACTTCCGACTAGACCATCCAAACCATCCATGAATTCATAGAACTTAATAAAGGTAACCACAAATAGAATATGTAAGATGAACCAGACAATTTCACCTAGAGCGATACCAATAATATACGAACCAGACGAGTTTAGAAAATAAAGAGGTAAAGTACTAAACGGCATTGACAGTAGGACAGTCATTCCCTGCAATAGGTAAAAAGAGGAAGTTGGAACATTTTTTTTATTATTTTTGTAGAAATCTTTGACAAAGCCAAGAAGAGCAAAGTTTAATATGGGATATTGAAAATAAAAATCAAAAAATGGAAAGTAAAGTGGCCAGAACTTTGTGGCCACAACGCCGGATATGATCAGAAATATCAAAACGAAGCTCAATCCTCCCCCTCGTGGTTTTGGTCTACGGTGAGGGCTAAGCTCATTGGGAATATCTGGAAGACTTTTCTCAGACGTTCTTGTTAGGATTTCAGTTAGTAAAAACGTCATTGCCCAGGTCACTAAAACCAGACCAAACCAGATAAGTTTATTGATTGCTGGACTGAACTGAGCTGAAGAAAATATATCAAAATATAATGGCGAGACTAGCAGATACAAGCCAATGAGTAGCCAGATATCTGCTTTTACTTTGAGGATTTTACGCATCTTATAGCTGGAGCCAACGAAAAACCTGATCGATCGTTAGTGACAGATCTAAATTCGTTAAGACGGGTAGCGAAGCGTCTCCCGAGAAAAGCTGCACCCGCTGGTTTGGCCAAACCGCTAAGACCGTGTCCTCCCCTGGATCAATCAGCCAACCGAGTTCTGTGCCGTGGAGCGAACAATGGAGTAAATTGCCGAGCACCTTGGTTTGGCTTTGACCTGGCGAGAGGATTTCGATTGACCAATCGGGAGGCAGGTCAAACCGATTGGCAATCCGTCCTGATGCAGTCCGGGGAATGCGCTGCCAGCGAAACACTGTTACATCTGGCACGATCGCATCCCCCCCAAAGTTACAGCGCAATTCCGGAAAAGCACAGGCAATTTTATTCGGTTCGGCAATTGAGTTAATCGTGTTGCAGAGCTTGAACTGGAGGCGGCTGTGTTCTCCCTGTGGCATGGGTTTTTGGCGAATTTGCCCCTTGATGAACTCTGAGGCGGGCTGTGTCTCGGGCAGTTCGAGAAATTCCTCTAGGCTCAGGGGGGGAGCGACGATCGGCATATCGAGTTTAAGGCGTTGATATGAATAGAAGATTCGCTGTGATCGGCAATCAGTACACTGCGATCGACTCGACCAGTAAACTAAACTCCCCCGCTTCAAATTGTGGGTTCAAGTCACCATCATATTCAAACTTACTGAGCATCAATTGCAGTGCATAGATGGCGGTAGTGTTAAGAGGGGGAGCATCGGGCACGGTTTTGGCACGAAACACGGGCTGCATGTGGCTAAAAGGGATTTGAACCGTGATCCAGGTGTCTGCCACGGTATTAAAAGAGGTGGCATAGGCCAGGCGATCCCAGCCTTCGGCATCGCGCACCAGAAATTTATAACGTTGGCCGTCGCCTTTAATGCGCAGTTGCAAGCCTGTGGCATCTTGTAAATTCAACGGCGGTGAAAAATTGCGCGATCGCACCGAGGCAAAACCCCCGGAGTTTTGGGTTGAAACTTCTCCAGAAAAGACGGCTCCTTCCGGTGTTTGGGTGAAGCCGCTGGCGCTGACGCCGCCCATCACCACATCATCCACTGCACCCCAGGTCTGGTCAAACGTCGCTGAGGGACAGCGAAAGTCAAACAGATAGCCCGCTGCAACAACGGGTGGGGCCAGGGGAGGTGTTTGGAAAAACATGGATTGTAACCAACTAAAAAGGGGCAATTCGCCAAAAAAATCTAAGGTACGCCAAAAACGGCAGAGATCCCAGATTTTTGCTTGGGTGGGAGACATGGAATGTGCGCAGGTCTAGAAAGTTCAGCGTTCAGCGTTCAGCGTTCAAAGTTCAGAGTGCTTTTAAGACAGGCATCCTGGGGTTGCTTCAATTGTATCGGACTGACGGAACTGCTGGATTCAACGGTAGGGGCTAGGTTTCGGAACCCTGCTGGTTCGAAGTAATGAGTAGCAAGTAACAAACCTGAGTTGTGGTTAAGCCAAGACCCTGAAACCCAGCAAAATCAACCATACTGGCTCCGGTATTGCCGGAGTCTGAGGGGGCAATCTCCCCCTCAGCGGGAGGTGTCGGGGGGCGGGCCCCCTGACAACCGGGTTGGACATCGAGATTTTAAGGTTTTGAGGAATGCGATCGCTTCGCTGGTCCAGAACTCAGGTTAACCCAATGGTCGTTTGGTGGGCACACCCACCGCGCGGGGATATTGAGACGGTGTCGGCTGGACTTTACGCAAATACAGCCAATGGCGTTGGCTTTGGGTTAGGGGGGTCGTGCGGCTGACGACCTCCAATAGCTCACCCCCGAGCTGTTGCACGATCGGTCGGAGCGCTTGCGATCGCCCCGCATCCCATTGACCCTGGTACAGCACCGTCACACCGCCGATCGCCAGCAGGGGCAGCACATATTCGGCACAGACAGCGGGGGCGGCGACAGCACGAATCAGGGCAATTTGAAACTGTTCTCGATAATTGACCGCTTGACCCAAGGTTTCGACGCGGGCGGCGATCGTCTGCGCCTGCAACCCATCCCAATCTGCCACCAAATCTTGTAAAAAATGCACTTTCTTCTGAGTGGCGTCTAGGAGTGTAACCCTAAGCTGGGGTTGCAAAATCGCTAGGGGGAGGCCCGGAAAACCGGCCCCTGTGCCCACATCGATCGCTTGCCCTGTCCCCATGTCCAAATATTGGCGGAGGGGCAGCAACCCGGCGATCGCATCCCATAGATGCTTCTCCCAAAACTCGGCGGGCTGGGTCAAGCGCGTCAGGTTGAGCTGTTGGTTCCCCGCGACAATGGCTTGGTAGAGCCGCTCAAACTGCACTTGTTGCTCTGGTGTGGGTTGCCATTGGAGCGATCGCTGCCATTCGGTTGTGTTGATGGGTAAAGCGAGATTTTTTTTGGTCATCATCCAGCCAATCTGGTTCAATCTCTTGTAGGAGCCTGGTTTCCGCGCCCAACCCATTCGGGAACTATTCAGACCCTGAACCGTGGGTTGCAGGATATATTCGGCTGGCGCAGGGCTCCCGAAACCCAGTCCCTACGGTTGAATAGAATGATTGATCTTTGTCTCTCACCAGCGTAATTGCGTAGGGTGGGCATTGCCAGCCCGTCGCTAGCTTTGCCGATTTATCTTCTAGGGTTCCATGGAGGGGATTTCGAGGGAAAATCAATTATCTCGAGGTGGGAACGACTGTTCTAAATGCCAAAACGAAGATCCAGGTCCTGAGGGGCGATTGAGGCGCAGCGACAGGCCAAAACCCGCTCCGGCCGAGGCCGCGATCACACTGGTCATCACTAGGGCTCCTAGGGGGAACTTCCGAGACACGGCTGTTGCCACAGGCTGGCGTTTGGAACGCGTCACGGCGCGTTGGGGCGTCTTCTTGTGTTTGGGGGGTGTTTTGGTGGGTGTGGTGGCTGAGAGGGGGGTGATCTTAGCGGGGCGAACAGGTTCAGGGGTTGGGGCGACTTGCGATGCAGCGACCGGTTCGGCGGGAACCAGTTCCTCTAGAGACCGAGCAGCCGAAGCAGCATGGAGCAGGGCATTGAGTTCTCGCAGCCAGAGGTCGGGGCGTTCCAAGCGTTGGTCTTGCTCGAGTGCCAAGCCCTGCATCAGTAGACGCTCTAACGCTGGGTTGGCATCGGCGGGCAGCGCAAACCATTCGGTGGTGGGAATATGCGATCGCAGGGGTGCCGGGGGTGGGGCAGTGGCGGTTAAGAAATAATAGAGCGTTGCACTCAGGGCATAGACATCAGTGGCAGGACTGATCCGGGCTTGGGCATCATATTGTTCTGGGGCTGCAAAGCCCTGGGGTCTCAGGTTGGCATGGGTTTGGCGAATCTCGGGGGTCAGCATCAGCGTCAAGCCCACATCCACAAGCACCACATCATCCCATTCCTGACGGTAGATCAAATTATCGGGATGGATATCCAGATGCAGTGTGTCTGCCTGGTGACAGGCTTGCACGGCCGAGGCGACCTGGGCAATCCAATGGAGCGCCAGGTTGGCGGGAATCGGCCCATAGGTTTGGACGTATGCGGTGAGGGTGGGACCCATGATGCGATCGCAGACCACATAGGGCACATCATCTTCAATAAAGTACTCCCACAAGTTGGGTAACTGGGGATGATGGCAGCGTCCCAAGGGCTGAGCCAGGTCAATCAATCGTTGGGCAATCGTGCGAAAATCTTCCTGTTTCAGCAGTCCCTCGGAGAGGGTTTTGATCACCACCGGCCGCTGGGAGTTGACCTCGATCGCCGGATAAGTGGTACTAAAAACTCCCTGACCGATGGGATCTTGCAGACTGTATTTATAGTTGTTGCTCATACAGGAAATAAGATTAAACGAAGATTTTTAAACAAAGATGTTGCTGAGACAATTGGCTAGCGTAATGTGGGTTGCAAAATATATTGAACTGACGTGGGGCAGGGAAATCCAGCCCCTATAAATGCTTACCAAACCCTTTTGATGAACGTGCCCTTGAACTGTTTCCCTTTCCCCTGACCCTTTAACCTTCCCCCTCAAGCGGATGTTGCTGAGCCAGATAAGCGATCGCTGTCTCCCGGCTAGTGATTTTTCCATCTAGCGTAGCATCCCATAGATCATTGAGCAGCATTCGATATTGGGGGCCACGAGGATAGCCGAGTTGTTGGAGGTCATGGCCATTCAAGGGGGGTTTGAGCTGCGACCAATGGCTGAGGTAGCGCCAGAGCAATTTTCGTTGGGGGCGCGGCAGTTGAACAAGACAGAGCACCAACAATTCAAGACACTGGGGTTTGAGACGGGCAGCGATCGCACTGGGGGCCAGATCGAGTGGCCAACTGCGAATCTGAGTCACCACCATTGTCACTTGAGCCAAGCGATCGCTGCTAGCAGGCGGAAGTTGTAGGGCCTTCGCAACCGAGAGCGCCTCGGCGATTGGCAATTGCAACAATAGCAGCTCTAAACAGAGTTGCCACGGCGTTAGGGCTTGCTCCGGATCAAAACGGCCGAGACCCCGCTGGAGTTTGCCAAGCTGCTGAAGCAGCGCAGGTGTGAGCGCCAGCGCCGGATGCAGACAGCGCCATGCCTGGAGATCGCCGAGTAGTACCACCACAGGCTGCCAATAGGGGACGGTAAAAATCGTTTGCAGTTCGGCTCGCAGCCGAATTGTAAGAGCGGGAGCCTGGGGCTGTTGAACTCGCACCTGCTCATAAATGCCGCTGGCGATCGCCCGACGAATCCACCGCTCGGTTGCCGATTCCAAGCGAAACCCCAGCCGCACCGCAAACCGTACCGCCCGAAAGATCCGCGTCGGGTCTTCAATAAAGCTGTTGGGATGAATCGCCTGGATCTGGCGCGATCGGGCAGCGGCAATCCCCCCGAAAAAATCCAAGAGGGTTCCGGCATTAGGCTCGGTTAAACAAAAGGCCAGCGCATTAATCGTAAAGTCGCGGCGCTGGAGGTCTTGCTGGATCGAGCTAGCGCTGACCTCAGGGTTGGCAGCCGGGTAGGGATAAACCTCCGTGCGGGTGGTGGCAATATCCACGCCCAGATGGCCCAGTTCCGGGTCATCTTCCCAGGTCAGGGCTGCGGTTTGGAAGCTGCCATGAATCGTCAGTTTGGCCGTCGAATACAGGGGCTGAATCGCTTGGGCTAGCTCAACTCCAGCTTGGTCAGGGGTGGCCATCCCATCAACCACCAGATCAATGTCTTTGAATTGGAGTTGAGCGGTTGAGGTTTGAGCCGATAGGAACAAATCGCGCACCACTCCGCCGACCAGATAGAGCTGCCAACCCCGGGTCTGGGCAGCTTGGGCAAGCTGTTGCAACAATTGCCATGGGGCAGGGGCGATGCGCGTTTGGGGCAGGGGGAAGTCAGCGGGAGGCTGATTATTAAGGAATTGCGAGCGTTCTACCAGGGCGATCGGCTGCGCTTCCTCAGCAATCACTAAATATTCAACGCCCTGTTGGGCAAACATCTTTGCCTGCTCAGTCGGAGAAAGTTGGGGCGAAATAATCTGAATATTTTGGCGGCAATGGTTCGCGACGGGGGCAGCGGCAAAGCCGTAATGGCAGGCGAGAGCCACATCGCGCTGGGTGATGATGCCGAAGAGGGGTGATTGATTCTGCTCCTCTGGGCTAAGAGCGCGATCGGATAGGGGCAATCCCCCCGGGGTTGCTCCCAATTCCTCCTGCTCTCCTGGATCAGCGGGGTGAAGAACCATTAGATAATTTTGACCACTTTGCGCCAGCAGGTTTTGGGCCTGGGCAATCGGAGTTGAAGCGAGAATAGTTTGCATGGGGAAAGTACCGTTAGGCCAGAATAGAAACGTGATTTTCTGGCAAGTGACAATATGGATTAAAGATTTGTCGATTTCGAGCGAAGCCTCATTAATCAATAATACAGATGGTCTTCCTCGCGCCCCTCAATCACCATCAAATCAAACCGCTTGAGTGACTCACTTGCTGAAAAGTAATCCAGCCAATCGAGTGCATCCCCTATTTCCCTCAACTCGTCCATGGATTCGCCATCCACGCAAAGCATTAGGAGATTGAGCCGCGCATCAAAATCGCCAATGATCAAACCTGATTCTGTTGGCAATGTTGCAGGATGCCGCAATTGACTGATCAAGAACTCGTAACTGAGTCCCGTATGCGTTCCTTCGCTCAGCACGCTGACATCTTCTGCAACAAGTGAGTGCGCCACCAGGCTAGAGCGGTAAACGCCGTTTCTACAGATTGAAAGCACATTGCCGCCTTCACAAATCTGCCTTGCCAGCTTGGCTAAATCTGACGTGGTTGGGAAACTTGAAACCGGAAACAGGTGACTTCCCCGGATGTTCCGCTCCTCAAGCATTTCGCGAAGGCACGAGCGTCTGATCACAAAATCCTCGCATCTGCATTGATTTCTTTCTACTATATATCTAGATATAGGTGTTCAGCACCAATCTCGACCCAAGGGCTTTGCTTTAGGAGAACGAAGAAAGAAATGGATCCCTCAATAACCAGCAATAATTACAACAAAGTAGCCAATTGGTGGAATGCAAACCAAAGAGAATCGAACTATGGAATGGAGCAACTTAAGCGAGCAATTAAATATTGTGAAAGAAAATATAATGCTTTAGATGTTGGGTGTGGCGTTGGAGGGAGGGTGATTAATGAATTAGAAAAAAATGGTTTTGAAGTGCTAGGTATAGACATGTCTCCAAGAATGATAGAATTAGCTAAGTTAAACCATCCTAATAATGAATTTATAAACCAAGAAATAACCAAATGGTCTACATCTCAAAAATTTGATTTTATTATAGCATGGGATAGTATTTTTCATTTAGAAACTAAACTTCAGGCTCCAACGATAAAAAAACTATGTAGTCTACTAAATCCTGATGGAATTATTGTTTATACATTTGGTGATAGTATTGGCGATATTGAAGATATGTCATTCCAAGATAAAAATGGCGGACAATTAGGAGAATTAGAGAATGACCTCTTTGGATATGGATCAATTGGGATCAATGGAAATTTACGGACATTAATAAAGTGCGGTTGTAAAATAATGCACATGCAATTGGATCAATATCCCTTAAATCATGTATACGTAATTGGTAAAAAAGAAAGAATGGAAGATTAACAAATTATTTCAGCTAAAAGCTCTTCATGACGCAGCCAAATTCTATGTTATGCATTGATTTAAGCACTTTGCCGACTATAGAGGTTTTTTATGCCCGGTCTTAGAAAGAAGTTAATAGAAAAACTTAGTGAAATATCTGGAGTGACGGTCGATCATTGGAAAGATTCTGAATTACTCTGTGTATTCTATAAGGGTAAAGAGGTTGCTCATTTTCATGGTAACAACGAGATTGATATCCGGCTTACGCGAACAATAATAAATCAAGAAGGTTTAAAACCTCCTCCGAATACAAAGAGTCACCCAAATCGATCAAACAAGACGAAATGGATTGTACAATCTTTTCGTCGATCGGAACATGTAGAAGAAATGGTACGCTTGATTAAGCTCGCTATTAAACAGCTTTAGGTGATTTCCAAGCAAGGTTATACCGTTTAGGGTGCTGTTAGCGACAGCTTAACGCACCGTCCGGGTCTGTTACTGGGACATTCATCTCCAGGAGTCTCCTTAGAAAAGTTGTGGAGTATTCATTGACGCATAACGCTGTTGACTACGACATTATGCTGTTAAGATCGGGTTCTTTCAGAACGCCATATCGTTTTTTGACGCTGTGAGGTTTAATCTGCATTTATCTAAACCCCTTCCTTGCCTGCGTTTCCGTCCAGACCAAAACCTCCCCTTGGTTAGTTCCAGCTGCGATCGCCCCTCCCGAAGGACGCCAAGCCAGACAAGAAAACTCAGCCGGTGCGCCCTTGAGCGTCTGGATGAGGCGACTCCCCTTGTGCCAGAGGCACAGTAAGCCATCTTCGGCAGCGGAGGCAAGGAGTAGCGACTTCGGTTGAAAAGCGATCGCTGTGAGAATCCCCTGATGGGTAGCCAACAATTGGGGATTCCAGCCAATGGATGCAATGGGGTCTTTGGTCCAGACCACCACACTGTGAAGACTAATCGAAGCTAGGAGCGGCGTAACGCCGGACTTGGTCAGCATTGACCAAGCCAGCTGTCGAACTGTTCCCGGAAAATCTGTCATCTGCCAGGCATCAGGATTCCCATCTTCCCAGACCCATACTGAACCATCATGATTGCCAGCCGCCAAGTAAGTTCCCTCTGGAGACCAGGCGATCGCCTCACTGGCGGCTCCGGTTTCCAGCACCGTTGGATCATCATCCCAGTTTTGCCGTCGCCAAGTTTTGATACTTTGGTTGCCGCTAACAGATAAGCGATCGCCCTGAGGACGCCAGGCTAGATCCAAGACCGAGGACGACTCAAAATTCAGGGTGGTGATAACGGATTGAGCCATTGCATCCCACACCTGAACAGAACGACCAAAACTGAAGGCCAGTTCGGGATGTTGAGGATGCCATTGCAACCGATCAATCCAGACACGAGGGTGTTTCAGTGCCTCAATCAGCGTGGCGGTACGGCCCGCCAGTCGCCAAATCCACACCGTTCCCGCCTGGCCACCCGCCGCCAACAATTGACCCTCCGCAGAAAGCGCCAAAACATCCACCGACTCTCCCGCAGCCTCTTGCAATACGGTCATTTCACCCGTTTTGACCCCATACTGAACGACGTCTCCTGCCGCAGAACTGGCAATGAGCCAGGTTCCATCTTGAGACCAGGCGATCGCCGTCACATAATCCGCTAACGTTTTGTGCCACAGGCGTTTGAATCGGTTTTTGGTCGTGGCTTTCGGCATTGATTTTTAGAGTCAGTAGCAGCAAGGTCTGAAGCAAGCAATTCAACCCGCATTAAACCTCTAACCTAAATGATTCACCAGGCAGCCGAGACGGCTGCGCTACGGTTCTTCCTTTTTTATGATCTGTAGCGCGGGCATCTTGCCCGCCACTTGATGAAATCTAACGCCCAGCGATTTTGGGTAAGGGTCATGAATCATGCAGGCTAAACGTTCAACATTGCAATCATGACTCAACGAAACAAGCCCGAAAGCTTTCGGCTAAATTCATCTGCCTCAGATTGCGACCAATGAAAACCAGCTCATTTGTGCGGGGTTCGTCGGGCTGCCAAGGGCGATCTTGTCCCCCCTCGAACGTCATATGAACGCCCTGAAAAACACAGCGATTGTTTGCTCCGGCAATGTTGAGAATGCCCTTCATCCGAAAAATATCTTGACCCTGCTCGCCCATCAGTTGGTCTAACCAAGCACTGAACTTCATTTCATCGACTTCACCCGACTCAACCAGGGTAATCGAGCCAACCGTTTTGTCATGTTTGGGGGCTGTCCCCTTCAGGAACTCTGGATTCATTTGCAGCGCATGATTGATATCAAAGGCTTTGACCTCCAGCAGGGCATCCATTTCAACTTGGGCATTATGCGTGTGATAGATTTTGGCGATCGCATTCATCCCCCGCACCCGTTGCTCCAACTCCTCTAATTCTGCCTCCGTCACTAGGTCAATTTTGTTGAGTAGAATCACATCCGCAAAGGCGATTTGTTCGATCACTTCATCCGCTTTCCAATGTTGTTGGATATGGTGAGCATCCACGACGGTAACCACCGCATCTAACTCGGCTTTTACCCGGACTTCCTCATCCATAAAAAACGTTTGAATCACCGGAGCGGGGTCGGCTAACCCCGTCGTTTCAATCAACAGGTGATCAAACTTGTCCCGCCGCTTCATCAGCCTGCTAACGACACGGATTAAGTCACCCCGCACATTGCAACAAATACAGCCATTATGCATCTCATAAATCTCTTCATTCGTATCCACCACTAACTGGTGATCAATGCCGACATTGCCAAATTCATTCACAATCACTGCTACTTTCTTGCCATGCTCATGGGTCAGGATGTGGTTCAACAGCGTTGTTTTCCCGGCACCCAAGTAGCCTGTTAGGACGGTTACGGGAACTGTTGTGCGATCGGCGGTGGTGGTCATCAGCAACTCCGGGTGTTTAAAAAATGGTAATGGTAACAATTGTCCGATTCGGCTGGGATTATTGACGCAACCCTTTATTATATTTCGAGGACTTTCATATCGATGCGATCGCCCCAGGATCGGAGCGATCAATGGGTGTCCAACGTTTTGAAGGTTAGTCGAAGATCCTATAACACCGCTTCGTAGGCTGCTCGATTTCCCTCAATCCCGCTCAAAATTGCCCATTGTATCTGTCTACCTCCTCAAATCTGACTGGCGGATCACCCATCGTTGCGGATGGCTACCTGGCTGGGCTCAAAGTTGAGTCGGATTGGGCGCATCCCCGTAGACGGTAACAGGGTCAAACGTTTTAGAGGGTTCCGTAAGCGTGAGTGTAATCGGTCGACTTGCCTTGACATCGCCCTCATCAAGAGAAATCTGGCGGTAAAAGCAAGAGCGATAGCCCACATGACAACTGGCTCCTGACCCAGCCACTTTGACCTTCATCCACAGGCAATCCTGGTCATCGTCAATGAGCAGTTGCTGTACAGCCTGCACCAGTCCACTGGTTGCACCTTTATGCCAGAGCTGCTGACGACTGCGGCTGTAGTAATGGGCTTCACCCGTTTTCAGGGTTTGCAGCAATGCGGCTTCATTCATGTAGGCGTGCATCAGCACCTCGCCCGTTGCCGCATCTGTGGTGACAACCGGGATGAGCCCGTTGGCATCAAACTTAGGGGCCAAGAGCATCCCTTCTTCGACGGCTTCAACGGAGGTGCGGGCAGCAAAGGATGACGGCATAGCACAAAAAAATGAGAATGATAATCATTATCACACACAGGGAGGACGTTTTTATAACCGGCGATCGCCCCAGGCTAGCACCATTGAAAACACGATCGCCGCGATCGCCTGACGAGCCGTCAACCCTAGACTAAAGCTATTGATCAGCACTGACAGGGAATAGAAAGAAATGAAGTATTAAGCGTGATCTCCAACGACCGAGCTTAGCGACAGCAATGGAACACAGCAGAATTGGCGATTGTCTAAGGAGTAGGTTTTGCGCTAATGCTGGAGCGTATTTGGTTGTGAAGGGAGCAAGGTTTTGGATGGAGGCAACAATTTTTTACAATTTTTCATGGTATTGTTAGTCAATCGGTTTTGATGGGAAGCAGCCATTAAACGTAAGGGGGAAAGTCCGGTGTGAATCCGGCACTGTCCCGCAGCTGTAAGGAGAGGTGCAACTCTCTAAGTCAGAATGCCCGCCGAGCAATAGTTCAAACTCTAAAACATCTGCGAGGTACGGATGATGATCCAATATTCTTTTGGTTGTGGACATAGTGCCACACCTATGTTCCCGCCATTCATCATGATGCCGATGCGCTTCTCACGGCATCTGATTTTGAAGTGGTTGGGGGGAAGTTGAATTGATACCAGCCTCAATTGCATCCCATAAATTCGGTTGATTTTTCTGAGGGGTGGCGATCGCTGGCTTACAGCCGCTGGTTGCCCTTTACCCTGGTTGCCCTAGGGACTCTTAGCAATGCAGTCTACGCCTACACCCCCTTAGTGGATTCTCGCCGCCATGAATGGGGTAGTACTGAACTCTCGTCGGGCGCTCACTGTTGCCATACTTGCTTGGCTTGTGAATCAAGCCATTCGCTTTGATCTGCGGGGCTATCCCCTCAGCGTCACCGCCTTCACTTGGGGAGCCTTGATGGGCATGGGTGCGCTGCTGGTAGTGGACTTTGCCATCATCCGAACAGGGCTCAGCCAATCGTCCTGAATTGGCCATGGTTTGTAGGCAGCGATCGCGCTCATCAGTGGCTTCGTGCTTTATCGAGGGCTGATTGTCCTGGCGCATCCAGGGCGACACCTTTCCCCGCCTCGTTCAGCGCACAGCTAGGCAATCCTTGACCCTTTGATTGCACGCACTGAATGAGCCTAATTCTTGGATGGACTGCCTATCTCTGCACGCACAGCAAGTGTTCGGAAGGCATTAGTCCAACAGTTTTCGGCATCGAGCAAGCGTTGCTGCACCGACCCGTGGGTGTTGACTATTTGCCGATCGCCCGAACCTGGATCAGCCCTGATTGTGGCTTGAAAACCCGCTGTCGGAAAGACGTAATTCCGGCATCGAAAAACAAAACATAGTGACAACAACTCAGAAGCTTCAAGAGGTTAATGATGCGACCCCCCACTGAGGTCTGGCAGGGCTGCTCAGGCTACTGGCAGTCCGCCTTTATTCGTGAAAACTTTCTAACTCTAGGTCATGCAGCATGGCAGGGATATTTGACACAGGGACAGGGCATGGTGGTTTGCGATGTCGTGATTGCCAATGTGGAGATTGTGGATTGGCAGAGCGACATTGTGGAGCACACCATCCGGTTTATCCCGTTGTCTAATCTTGCCGCCCATTTACAAACTCTCAACTTAGAGTCAACTGCAATTGAGCATCTATTGAACACTGTTCGAACTTATGATCCTGCCCAACAAATTCTGCTTTTAATGAATAAAAATGGACGGATAGAAATTGGTATTCTTAAACAGCTTTCTGTTTCGACAACAGATTGCTATCAGCAGATGCAGAAGCGTTGGCCAGAATTTCAGCTTTCATCCCCTCAGCAATCGGGGCGGTGATCAGTTCAACCTCTATCACTCAGTCGATAGCGCACTTCAGAAACATTCCACTCAAACTTTTTTATGTCAGGCATGATTAACGCAACATTAGAGTCACCTCATCCACGCTGGAATGTCATTGCATTCACAATCTTTCTACATCTAGGAGCACTGTTGGCTTTGATTCCGGGTACATTTAACTGGGTCGCCGTCGGTGTTGCTCTATTTCTCCATTGGTTGACGATGGGCGTGGGGGTTTCACTCGGATTTCATCGACTGGCAACCCACCGCAGCCTCAAAGTTCCTAAATGGTTGGAATATTTCTTCATTTTGTGTGGAACATTAGCGGGCCAAGGGGGCGTGAAAGGCTGGGTAGGCTATCATCGAATGCATCATTTATATGCTGATAAAACTGGTGATCCCCATGACTCTAGCCAAGGATTTTGGTGGAGTCACATCAGTTGGCTAATGCATGAGATACCGAGCCAGGCAAAGCTAATCCGTTTTATTAAAGATATCGCCCGTGATCCGTTCTATACCTTTTGTCATCAGAACTATATTGTTTTACAAGTTCTGTTGGCAGTTTTGCTTTATGCACTAGGCGGGATTTCATTTGTGGTTTGGGGTATCTTTGTGCGACTATTGATTAGCTTTCATGCCACCTGTTTTGTGAATAGTGCTTGTCATATGTTTGGCTATCGGAGTTACGAAGTAGACGATCGCTCAACGAACTGCTGGTGGGTTGGCTTACTTGCCTTTGGGGAAGGCTGGCACAATAATCATCATGCGTTTCAATCCTCAGCACGTTTCGGCCATCGCTGGTGGGAAATTGATATGATCTGGCTAACAATTTTGTTGCTGAAAAAATTGAATTTAGCGACGAATGTTAAAACTGCAAATTTTAAATTAAATGGAGCGGAATCTGCAAATGGTAATGGATGAATCCAAGCAAGATCGCATCGAACAATCTGGTAATCACCAGTCGAGCCCTGGAGAATTCTCCAAATTGGAAGATTGTCTCCATGAATTACCCTCGGGAGAACGCTATCTCTACCAACTCCTTAGCCTAATTGAAGTAGGTGACCTGACGGTTACTAATCCAACAGGGAAAGTTTTCCACTTTGGCCAGGTGGGTTCTGATATACCACTTCATCTCATCCTGCATAACTGTGATACCTGCGATCGCCTTCTGGCATTCGGTACGCTGGGATTCTGTGAAGCTTATATGGATGGCTGGTGGGATGAAGCCAATCACAATCTAGTGGAGCTGATCGGGCTATTTCATCGTAGTAATGTTTATGCCCAAGCACGTAAACGGATTACACCCGCGCTCGCCTTCAAAATCATTACTCAACGATTACGAACTGTCCCCACTTTGATTCAGAACAGTCGCAAAAATGTTCAGTATCACTATGACTTGGGTAATGATTTTTATCAGCAATTTCTTGATCCCACAATGACTTACTCCTGTGGTTATCAGCTCCAAGAAACTGACTCTCTGGAACAGATGCAATGTCAGAAGTATGAGTTGATCTGTCGCAAACTAGCACTCCAACCTGGAGAATCACTGATTGATATCGGCTGTGGTTGGGGCGGTATGTTGATTTATGCTGCCGAGCATTATGGAATTTCGGGAACCGGAGTGACGCTGAGTGAACCTCAGGCTGCATTGGCACGAGAGCGCATTGCCCAAAAAGGATTGAGCGATCGCCTCACAATCACGATCGCCGACTACCGAGAGGTTAAAGGGCAATACGATAAGTTTGTGAGTATTGGGATGTTTGAGCATGTCGGCAAAGGGAGTTTTGCCACATTTATGCAACAAGTATCTGCGCTTTTAATCCCCGATGGTGTTGGGCTACTGCATTCGATCGTGACCCAGAGCAATGAGCGGAATGGGGCTTGGGTTGATAAGTATATTTTTCCTGGCGGTTATGCTCCCCAACTGCACGAGTTGACGCAGGAATTGTGGGCAGCAAAACTTTTAGTCGCTCACTGTGAAAACTTAAAACCCCATTATGCCGAAACTATGAAGCGATGGGCGCATAACTTAACCACTCAAAAAGCAGAAATCACCTCCCTCAATTCTCGCTATGATGAACAATTCATTCGTATGTGGTATCTCTATCTGCAATCATTTGAGGCTTCATTCCGCTACGGTGGCTTAAATGTTTATCAACTGCTCTTCTTCAAAGGAAAGCAGTGGAAATTACCGATGCCACTCAACAATCAGCTATTGATTAATGGCTGAACTTACCGTCGGTATTTATATCTTCATCGATCGCTGATCGTGTGGGGTGCGTTAGCGGGAGAACGATTGATCAACAGATCGCTAATTTCTACTCCTGCGTAATGCCCCCAAATCTTTTTGCAACCAACCCCAAAGTCAAAACTGGGTCAGAAGCAAACGTTATATCCAGTGCCCGCTCCAGGCCAACAGTAGGGAAAGCGCGATCGCCAACGGACATCAGCCTCAAATTCAAGTTATCGATCAACACTAACCTGTAGATGATTTGGTGTAATTCGATGGCCGAAGGCCGGTCTCTGATCATCGCACTTAGCAACACGCTCAGGGGCGGCAGGATTGAACAATTGGGCAACTTCTTTCACTCTTTCTATTTCTACGCTGTGACGCTGGCCATAGTGAAGTGCTGAAAAGATTCTTTGTAGTGAAGAAATTTCAATCTCAAACAAAAAAAACTAGTGGGAAACAACCCTGCAAATGCTTATCATGGATGGGCTTTGGGTGGAGATTCAGTATCCGATAACAGTGTGAACCCTTGTTGCAGAAACGCTGGACTGTTGTTGTGGCAATTACTCAATGATCGCAGCAATCGCAATTTTCAATGATTCGATCAAACCATCCAGATCCGATCGGCTAATCGCGCCAGTTTTGAGCCCCATCGCAGTGGTCACAAAGAAATGTGTAAATTGCTCCACGGTCTCCCCCTTTGCAGCAATTCGTGATGCGTAAGGTAGCAGAATATCGGCAATGAGCGCCTCATGTTGTTTGTGTGCCTCTGCAATAGCAGCCTTACCGGCCTGATTATGACCACTGATCAAATCTTCAGGGTCACCAGACGACTGCAATAACTCAAAGGATTTGATAATCGTCTCCTCAAAGTACACGTCCAGTTTGTCGGAAAGCTTGGAGATATCCTCCCATCTACTTTGCACGGTCGCCAGGCTTGTCCTCGTCACGTGGCGAATTGAGTTGACGATGATTTCGTCCTTGTTGCCAAAGAGGTCGTAGAGAGTTTGCCGCGAAACACCTGCTGCTGAGGCAATATCAGCCATTGACGTCTTCTTGGCACCGTAGCGCACAAATGTGCGGATCGCAGCTTCAATAATTTTTGCTTCTGTCTCAGTCATGACCTTCGTTAACAAAGGGACATTTAAGATAACGTTTCCTACAACTTGACAATAACTGAATTTGTGTCAATATAAAACTGTACAAAAAAAGTAAAGTTGTACAATTGTAAATTCAAGAGCTAATCGATATGCCTAATACAGTGCTGATCACAGACTGCTCCAGTCGACACGACCACAATCGGTAACGATGACGTGCTCGAAGCCGATGGCCATCGGCTTCGTCAGTACTTCGCCAAGCAAATTGAGCAAGTTGCCGCTGCCAGTGACAGGGTTAATGACCCGCAGGATATGGCAGAGAAAATCTATGAATGTGCGACCCAGGATACCCCCATTCACAATCCGGTCGGGTCTGATGCAAGCATGCTGGCAAGGATGATTGCAGCCGCTGAATCTCGCCAGGCATTTATCGAGCAGGTTACTCCGTTGCTGATGCCATCAGGGCAGTAAGTTACCTGCTGACAAAGTTATTACCCTATTCGCTACCCGACGAGATCGCAGACCTAACCCAGAAAAGTTTCGACATCTATTGGGGGGGTGTGAGCCTCCCGTAACCCAAGATAACTCGGAGAAAACCCATGATTGTGAATTTTATGATGCGACGCATTGTCAAAATGATCGCAACATCGCAGCGCTCGCCAATCCTACGCCGCCCCGATGAATACGGGCTGGAATATGAGGATGTCTCATTCCAAGCCACCGACGGCATCACGCTCGAAGGTTGGTACATCCCCGCCCAGAAACCGACGAACAAGATCGTAATCTGCAACCACTTCTCGCCCGGTAATCGTTACGGCTATGCGGGCCACTTGCGTGGCTGGCGTTCAGCCGGGGGCTTCGAGGTGAACTTTCTGCCCAAGTACAAGGCACTGGTCGAAGCGGGCTACAACGTGCTGGCCTATGACCTGCGCAACCATGGCTTCAGTGCACCGTCGCAGAGTGGCGGCTATAACCCAAAATTCTTTGAATATAAAGATGTATTGGGATCGCTGAACTATGTGCACTCACGCGAGGACACCAAGGATATGGAGATCCACCTGCACAGCATGTGCCTGGGGGGAAACTCGACGCTGGTGGCGATGCACAAGCACCCCGAGGCTTTTGCAGATGTTGCCTCAATGATCCTGATCCAGCCGATCTCAGGCGACGCGCTCGTGCGCAGGCTCACCACAAACCTACGCATGGGCCAGCGCGGCTATGCGGCCTTTGAGAAGTTCTATCGCGAGCTGTGGGGCTTCCGCATCGAGGATTCGTCGCCGATCCTGGATGCGCCAGCGGTGAAAGTACCGACCTTTGTGACCCAGGTGCGCAAAGACAGCTTCACCTATGCCGAGGAGGACGTGCAGGCCGTTTATGATGCGATCCCCGTCGAGGACAAAAAGCTCTATTGGATCGAAGGCACAACGCAGCGATTCCACGGCTACACCTATTTCTCGGAGCATCCCGAGCAAATGGTGGATTGGTATAACGCCCATTCGGCGGCGGTTTGAATCAGGGACTTAAGACATAACGGATGGTTGGGTAAAGTCGTCGTTCTGTTGAGGGTCAGCATCTGCATGCCGACTCGGAATGACTCATGCAGGTTGGCTCTGAGGCGATTGAAAAGTAAAGTTGATGACCCGTCAGTATTATTTCTCATTGGGCGAGCCAGCCGCCTCCCCAGGCCAGCACCATTGAAAACACGATCGCCGCGATCGCCTGCCTCGCCATTAACCCCACCGCAAACCGCACCGACTGTTCACGGGCGATGGTCAATGCGGTAACCAGGCAGGGCAGCAATACCCCAGCCAGATACACCCCCGTCAAGATTTGCAGCGGTGTGAGGACTGCCAGGGTGTCGGGTTCGGCAAAGAGCAGCAGTCCGTCTTTGCGAATCGAGGCCAAAATAACAGCGAGAGCGGCGTTGGTTGGCAGGCCAAACAGCCCCATCAGGGGATCAATCCATCCTGCCAGAGCGGTGATTAGGCCGAGCCAGTCTAGCACCGAGGCGACGATCGTAATGCCTAAGAAGATCGGAATCGCATTGGTGAAAAACTGGCTGAGGGTTCCTTGGGTTTCGCGCCAGATGGCTGACCAACGGGGCAGCTCCAAAAAGGTGCGCTGTTCGATCAGTAGCGTATTGTGGACTGAGCGGGCGGCTTTAGGCGCAACTAGGCGGGTATAGATCAGGGTGGTGAGGGTTAAGTAGCCCAGGTAGGGCACGACTAAACCCGGCAAATGGGCGGCGCTGAAGACCCCCAAAGTGGCCCCGAATTGGTAAGAACAGGCGGAGCCAAAGGCGATCGCACTCATACAGGTCTGTCGGGAACAACTGGAACAAGCACGAGTGCTGATCACGGCAGGCACATTGCAACCAAACCCCATAATCACCCGCACCAAATCTCGTCCGGATAGGCCAAACGGTCTGAGGAAGGGATGCAGCGCCACGGTAAGGCGTTCCACTAAACCGCTGGCCTTGTACGCGCCTAAGAATAGGGCATACAGGATCACCGTCGGCACCGCCCAGACGAATAACAGCGGTCCCATCGTCACTAAGCCATAGCGCCCAATCAGAATCTCTCGCAGCAGGGATGGGGCAAGGGATAGAACATTGACCAGCGGGGCGAGTCCAGTTTGGAGCAGCGGCTCGAGCCAGCCCGCAACGCCATTGGCGACCCAAACGGCAAGGATCGCAGGCAACAGTAACAAGAGAATAGCCAGCACCCCACCCCAGCGGGGATGCTCCAGCCAGGTGGGCGCGGGTTCGATTCGCCAGCCTGCCGGCATCGGCTGCCATTGCGCGGGGAAGGGGGCGGGAGTCTGCAATGCCGCGAGAATCTGTTGGCGTTGGCTTGGGCCCAGATGACGGGCATCCACGGGCATAAACCTTACCGGGGAGGTTTGCTCCCAACGGGCCAAGACTTGCTGAGCGCGGTCAGCGGGCGATATTTTATTCCAGGACGATATTTTATCCCAGAAGGTAACGACCACCAGCCCTCGTTTCCCCGCGACGAGCGGGAGCAAATCCGCCAGGTCATCGTCAATGTGGGTTGCTTTAACGACGAGCAAAATCCTGTCGTGGGTCTTGAGTTGTGCTAGGGCGGTTCGAGTGGTGGCGGTGTCAGCGCGCAAGAGGATGCCGGGGGTGTCGATCAGGGTATCGTCTCGGGTCTGATAGGTTTCGCAGGCGATCGTCGAGCCCCGAATGTTGGTGCTAACCGGCGATCGCCCGGTAAGTGCTGCTGCTAGCTCGGACTTGCCGGTACTTTCTTTGCCAACAATCACGGTGGTGCGGTGGGCAGGGGGGGCGTGGGGCATGGGTGGGATGAGTGGGGAAGAAGAAAGATGCGGTAGGGAAGAGGGTTTGAAAACATCCGCGTGAACCTAACGCTGCATTCAGCTCCGGGTGGGAGTTTAAGTGGGTCGACCCACCTCTCCCCTCCGGGGTACTCCTCCCAAGAGGAGATGAAAAATCCCCTCTCGGGAGGGGCGGTCACGCGTAGTGCAGACCGGGGTGGGTCGGGTGATGGCCGCCCCCAGAGCTGTGTGGATAAAGAATTTCGAGAGCGTCTGAATCGTGCTAACAAACGCAGTCGTTACTACAGCAAGAGAGGTCATCGAGAAAGAGTCCGGCCTCGCGGTAGGCCTCCAGGGGACTGGGGTCGAGGCCAAGGCGATCGCCGATCGCCTTGGCGACCACTGCAAAGCGCTGACGAAACTTATAGATAAAGCAAAAAATTAAGTCCCCATGGCGCACGGATGGGCCCGTGACAAAGAGGCCGGGGGTAATTGTCGATTCATCATCTTCAGTGAGGGCAGCATAGCCCTCGGACCAATCAAATAGGGGCGCAATCTGTTTCAGACTGGTACCGAAGCCGGTACAGAGAATGGGGGGATGGGCGGTTGTCCATTTCTGATATTCGCCATAGACGGCGTAGCCGCCGGGGACGAGTTTGACCGCTTCAATGGGGGCGTTCCCAACCAGCTCCAGATGCCCGGTACGGTAGACAAACTCCAATCGCTGCATGGTGTAAGGGGAGAGGGCAATGCTGGGGTCGGGATCCGGATCTGCCCAGGCTCCGGAGCGATCGAGTACGCCGACTTTCTTGCCCATTGCCACTAAATTGGCAGCGGCATCCATGCCACTTTCGTAGCCGCCAATGATGATCAATTCGTCGCCCTCGACATCGGTCCACGACCGAATCTGACTATTGTGGATGCAATGCTCTGCCCCTGGAAAGGGCTTGAGATGGGGGTATTGATATTCTCCGGCGGCCCAAATCACAAATTGAGCGCGGATGTCTCCATTAGAAGTTTGCAGCTTAAAGCCCCCCTGAGACAAGGGCTCCACCGTCTGGACATCCACCTCAGTCTGAATCGGTAGCTCAAAGTGATCGGCAACGGTCTGCAAGTAGAGGGCGTATTGCTTGCCGCTGATGTGCTCGCGCCGAAAGGCGATCGCTGGCGAGGTCTTCAAGGTTATGGCATTCAGGTCGAGCAGTCCAAACCCATGGCTGGGGAAGGATGGGGTGATGAAGCTCATCTCCTCCGGCCAGCGGCTAAAGGAGGCTCCCACCTGATGGCGTTCTAAAATAGTGAAGCGCTCTAGACCCAGTTCTTTGAGCACAACACCACAGCCGATGCCTGCTGCTCCTGCGCCAACGATCACAACGTCATAGGACAGCTTGGTTTGCGGTTGGCTCATGCTAGTTCACTTGAATTATTGAGAGTAAGAATGGTTATCATTCTATCTTGTCTAGGATGGCGATTGCCAACGGATGCCAGCCCCAGATGAAAGACACTGATCATCATTAACCCTTGAAACTTGCAGGGAGCGGAAATAGATGACGGATGAAGGGCGATCGCCAACGTCAGTGTTCACCAAGTTGCAATTATGATATTCCAATTCTAGAGTGTGAATTAATCGCAACTTTGGTACAACACATTGTTATCCAGTGATTCTCATCGTTGACTGTTGCTAGGAAATATTGCGTTATTCATCGACACGCAGTATTTTTTCCATCTTCTTTCCCTTCGCTAACTCATCGACCAGCTTGTCCAGATACCGAGCCTTTTGAATTAATGGGTTTTCCAACGCTTCAACTCTGTAGCCGCAAATAACCCCCTTAATGAGGTGTGCATTCGGATTGAGCTTGCATTTCTTGAAAAAGGTTTCGAAGGTTACTTCTTCGTCGATCAGAGACTTCAACTTTTTTTCATCGTAGCCCGTAAGCCACTGGATGACTTCGTGTAGCTCTTGTTTGGTTCTGCCTTTCTTTTCAACTTTTGCAACGTAGAGAGGATAGATAGATGCAAAAGTCATCTTTGCAATGCGTTCTTCTGTGCCAGGAGGTGGCTGATTCATGGTAATTCACTGTTCAGTCAGGGATTGAAAAAGTGGGTAACCGGTTCAATGCCAGCCGGATAATGATGAATTATAACGCCTCTGGACGGGGGTCTTATCCCCTCAACGCCACCGTTTTTAAACCAAGACCGACGCAGATTGTGGCCAACGCACTAACCATGGAAAACCGTTGCATCACAGGCGATGGCCAGAGACCAGCCTCCAGCCATCGCGCTCAACAGCAAAACCAAAGTGGACTAGCATTTTCAGCAGCGTCTCGTTGTGACTGATTGCCACCCATCCGATCTGAAAAGAATACCTCTTTTTAAGTGAGAGTCGTCTCAGATTAGTCGAGAAATGCCTGTGCAGTCGCTTCGTCGCAATTGCCACCCAGACCGCTGACAATTGTGCATGTATTGGTCATCAGCATACCTGTATAGGTCGCTGCGGGTGTGCCAGCTTCTCCTAAGCTGTCGGCATAAAGCGGCGCTTCTGAAATACCAATATCTGTCTCCCGAGAAACCGCTTCAATCAGTCCAGGGTTGCTAGTGGACTCGATAAAAACAGTGGGTATGTTGCTGGCTTCAACAAGATCGATCAGTTCCCTTAAGTCGGCAGATGATGGACGAGCCTCAGTGCTAAAGCTTTCTAAAGCAGCTTCAATGCGAATGCCATAGGCCTCGGCGTAGTAGCCTAGCGCATCGTGGGTCGTCACGAGTATCCGCTGCGATTCAGGAACTGTGTCTACTTGCTGCTGAATCCAACTATCGAGCTGAGTGAGCTGAGCGATTAGAGCCTCTGCATTGGTTTCATAAAGGTCGGCATTGTCAGGAAAAACCTCACTAAGCTGCGCTTGGATAACACGTACCATCGCAATACCATTTTCTGCATCATGCCAGACATGAGGATCAGGTGAACTATCTTCTTCACCATGATCATCGTGATCTTCTTCGCCATGGTGATCATGGTGGTCATGATGGTCATGACCTGCTTTGCTATGGCTTGAATGGCCATGATGGCCATGGTCGTGGTCGTGATCATGGTCGTGGTGGTCATCATGACCGTCTTCGCCATGTTCATCATGATGGTCACCATGGCTACCATGATCATGAGGTTCGCCTAAAAGCGGCTCGGTAATAGCAACTTCGGAAACGGCAATTTGAGGGACGTCTCCATCTGTTGCCTCGACCATTTGAATAATGTCTGGCTCAAACCCGTAGCCCCCATATAGAACTAGATCGGCGGTTTCAATAGCCCGTCTGTCGGCAGGAGTGGCGTTGTAGAGGTGGGGGTCTTCACCCGCTTCTATAAGGCAGGTTACATCCACAGTGTCTTGAGCAATTTGCTGCGTGAGATCGCACAGGACGCTATAGCTCGCTACCACTTGAGGGCCGGTTTGGCTGTGGGCAGCCTGATGGCCCAGAAGCAGTATGGATGCTCCACTCAGGACAGCAAGCGTGGCGAATAGGCGAAAAGAACGTTTCATTGGCTATCGTTCCAGAGATGGTAAGAGTAGGGCGGAAATAATGAGAATGATTATCATTCTCATATTAGTCTGCTAGTGTAAATCTAGCCGTTTAGCCTGTCAACGACTCGATTTTTGGATTGTTTAGCCCGCACTGCCATGGATAAAAAGAGAGCGCGCGGTGTAGCATTTTTTATCTCTGTGCTGCTCCACGGTTTGTTCGCGCTCTTGCCATGGCAAGAAAAGCCTCGCCCTTTGGAGGAGGTGTCCTCAACTCCAACAAGCCCAATTCCTATCGTTGACATCAGCCAGCTACTGACGCTGCCAGCATCAGAGTCTTTGCCCGCACCAGCCGTCCCGTCCAGCCCGCCCGCACCAGATGTCCCCATCAATGAGACGAATGAGAGCCCTATCGATGAGCCTGCACCCGAGGCAACTCCCTATTCAGATACCGTTCCTGTGACTACTACCGTCCCTGTAACAACGCCTTCAGAGGTTCCTTCAACGCCCACTCCAGTCACGTCTGTCGATGAGGCCCAAGTCGAAGCGGAGTGGGTGCAATTAGCGGTTTATCTTGAGGGCAAGGATGAAGGCTTTGGATTCACACTCCCTGAAATCTTTAGCAACTTCGGAGAGTCAAGACCAGCCAATCAATTCTTTGATGAAAACAATCAGCCCAAGTTCGAAGTTGCCTCTTTTTTTCACTTCCCTGAGAAAATACCTGAACAGGTTTTTGAAGATGTGATCAGGGACGAACTTAGCAGCAACACGGGTTTTGAGCCCCAGCCCCAAGAAGACTTTTCCGCCGGACGAGCGTACCAAATGTTACAAGGCGAAATGCTTCGCTACCTGATTATTGTCAGACTTAGGGATGGTGAAGGCAGTGTTCTTGTCCTTAGCAAGCCTTTACCGGGGCTTGAACCCTAAAAGCTATAGATATAAATTTGCAAGCCAATTATTATTTTTCAGTATGCTAGAGGTTCAGAATCTATCGGTTAACTACCGAGGTATTGACGCACTGACGGCGGTTTCGCTGACGTTGCACCCAGGCGAATGGGTCGGGCTGATTGGTCCTAACGGTGCCGGAAAAAGCACCCTGGTTAAAGCAATTCTGGGACTGACGCCCTATCGAGGGATGATTTTATTGAATGGGTCTACGGTGAAGCGGCAGCGATCGCAGGTTGCCTATGTGCCGCAGCGATCGCAAATTGATTGGGACTATCCGA